>JAFMEV010000035.1 GCA_017856545.1 Chitinophagaceae bacterium | reverse complement strand
AAATATTAATTATGCCACGTTCAAAAAATGCCGTTGCATCTAGAGCAAGAAGAAAGAAAATATTAGACCAAGCAAAAGGTTTCTATGGTAAGCGTAAAAACGTTTATACCGTTGCCAAAAACGTATTAGAGAAAGGTTTAACTTACTCATATGTAGGTCGTAAATTGAAAAAGCGTGAGTACCGCAGTTTATGGATTGCGCGTATCAATGCTGCTGTAAGAGAAGAAGGTTTAACTTATAGCCAATTCATTAACTTATTAGCAAAGAAAGGATCTGATTTAAACCGTAAAGTATTGGCAGATTTAGCAATGAATGAGCCAGCTACTTTCAAAGCGTTAATTCAATCTGTTAAGTAGTTTCTGCAGTGGCGTCCCTTCGGAGACACCGCAAAGAATTTAAAAATGAGTCTCCTAACGGGGACTCATTTTTTTTGGCCCCAATATCCGTTCAAAGGACTATTTTTGTATTCTAAAATTGAACAGCTAACAACCCCTGCGTAATTAATGAACAATACCTACACCTCTCTGGTAAAACAGACCTTTCATTTTCCTCAAGAAGGATTTGATGTTGATGATAATGGTTATCTAGAATTTAATGGACTTGATTTAAAAACCATCATTGAAAAACATGGTACTCCTTTAAAGTTGACATACTTGCCAAAAATTGGTATGCAAATCAATAAGGCAAAGAAAATGTTTGCTGACGCTTTTAAAAAGCATAAATATGAAGGTCAATATTTTTATTGTTATTGTACCAAGAGTTCGCATTTCTCTTTTGTAGTAGAAGAAGCTTTATCGCATGGTGTTCATTTAGAAACTTCTTATGCATACGATATTGAGATTATCAATCAATTGTATAAAAGAAGAAAGATCAATAAAGACATTTTTGTTATTTGTAATGGGTATAAACAAAAAACCTATACAAGTAGAATTACTAAATTGATCAACAGTGGTTTTAAAAATGTTATTCCTGTATTAGATAATGTAGAAGAGTTGCAGTTTTATAAGCGAAATGCCAAACAACCATTTAAAGTAGGTATTAGAGTTGCTGCAGAAGAAGAGCCTAGCTTTCCTTTCTACACTTCTCGCTTAGGTATTAGAGCTAAAGATATTTTGGAATTTTATGTGGATGAAATCGAAGGATATGAAGATAAGTTCCAATTGAAAATGCTCCATATCTTTTTAAATAAAGGGATTAAGGATGATATTTATTATTGGTCGGAGTTGAATAAGATTATCAATCTTTATTGTCAATTAAAGAAAATTTGTCCTGAACTGGATTCAATAAACATTGGTGGCGGATTCCCAATTAAACATTCTCTAGGTTTTGAATATGATTATAATTTCATGATTAATGAAATTGTTTCAAATATCAAGAAGGCTTGTAAGAAGGCGAAAGTTCCTATGCCTAATATTTATACAGAATTTGGAAGTTATACAGTAGGAGAGAGTATGGCCCATATTTACAAAGTATTGGCTGAGAAAAAACAAAATGATAGAGAATGCTGGTATATGATTGATTCATCATTTATTACAACACTTCCTGACACCTGGGGTATTGGTGAGAAATTTTTGATGTTACCAGTTAATAAATGGGAAAACGATTATCAAAGAGTTGTATTAGGAGGCATTACTTGTGATAGTCATGATTATTATGATTCTGAAGAGCATATTAATGAAGTATTCTTGCCAAAATTGAAAGATGCAGAAAAAGGAGATAAAGTAGAAGAGAATAGCGAGTCATTATATGTTGGATTTTTTCATACAGGAGCATACCAAGATCAAATTAGTGGATACGGAGGTATTAAGCATTGCTTGATTCCTTCTCCAAAACATGTAATTGTGGAGAAAGATCCAAAAACGGGAAAATTGGTGGATTGGGTCTATGCTAAAGAACAATCTGCTCAGTCCATGTTGAAAATTTTAGGATACCTTAGATAGTTCAAATACTATAAAATATCTTCTTATCTAAAGGCCTCATTTCGAGGCCTTTTTTAGTGTTTTCAGGCCATTATGACCTAAAAAAGGGTATATTAAGGTATTGTTAAATGCCAAAATGGCTTTAAAACAAATTTGTAAGGGATTTTAAAAATACCTAATTTTGGTACAAATAGATGTGATATGTACCCCGCAGAGATAGTTTTACCAATGAAGGCCGAGTTAGTGGATAATGGTTTTGAAGATCTAACAACAGCAGCAGAAGTTGAACAAGCAGTGAAACAAGATGGTACAACATTAGTTGTGATAAATTCAGTTTGTGGTTGTTCAGCAGGTGCATGTAGACCAGGAGTTTTAATGGCAGTTGCAAATTCTACAATCAAACCTGATAGAATCACTACAAGTTTCGCTGGATTCGATTTGGAAGCAGTTAATAAAGTAAGAGAATACCACTTACCTTATCCACCTTCTTCACCAGCAATTGCACTATTTAAAAACGGAGAACTAGTGAGCATGGTGGAAAGACACCATATCGAAGGAACTCCTGCTCAAGTGATCGCTCAACATTTAATTTCTGTGTTCAAAGAACATTGTAATTAATAAAGATATTTAAGGGTTTTTGTTTTTAGATGGGTTAGTAAAATACGGCCGCACTTTCTAGTGTGGCCCTTTTTTTTCGTATCATTGCATATACTATCAACAATATTTATGTATCCCAATTTATATTTTTTAATCCGTGATATTTTTGGCGTTCAGTTAAGTGGTTTACAATTAGTAAACACCTTCGGATTCTTTGTGGCATTGGCTTTCGTGGGATCTGGTTTTGTGTTACATAGTGAATTAAAGCGCAAAGAAAAATTGGGAGAATTTACAGCTATTGAAGAAGAAATTATCATTGGCGCTCCAGCCACTTGGGGTGAATTGGCAACAAGCTTAATTTTTGGTTTTCTATTTGGGTATAAATTGGTAGGTGCATTTTTAGTAGAGGGTGCATTATCTAATCCACCATTATTTATTTTTTCAAGTCAAGGAAGTATGGGTGCCGGAATTTTAGTGGCAGCTGTGATGACTTATTTAAAATGGAAAGAGAAAGATAAAGTGAAATTAGCAGTGCCTGAAAAAAAGAGATTGCTTGTTTGGCCTCATGACAGAGTAGGTGATATAGTTTTACAAGCCGCTTTATGGGGATTTATTGGAGCGAAAATTTTTCATAATCTTGAAAACCTAAATGATTTTGCAAAAGACCCATGGGGATCTTTAATCGCATTTTCAGGTTTAACTTTTTATGGTGGATTGATTGTTGCAACCATTGCAATTATCATTTACATAAAAAAATATAAAATTCGCGTTATACATTTTGCAGATGCGATGGCGCCTACTATGCTCTTTGCATATGCAGCTGGAAGAATTGGCTGCCATATGAGTGGTGATGGAGACTGGGGAATCGTTAATTTGAATCCTAAGCCTTTTTCTTGGTTACCCGATTGGGCCTGGGCATATCAATATCCAAATAATGTGGTGAATGAGGGAGTTCGAATAGCAGGCTGTTTTGGTAATTATTGTAACCAATTGCCTTTGCCGGTTTACCCAACCACACTGTTTGAAATTATAGGTACTTTTATACTGTTTTTGATCATGTGGTCTTTCCGAAAAAAAGTGCGTCAACCAGGTATCTTGACAGGTGTTTACCTTGTTTTTGCAGGTGTAGAGCGATTATTAGTGGAGCAAATTAGGGTTAACAATAAGTATGACTTTTTACCATTTCAACCTACACAGGCAGAGTTGATCTCTGTTTTCTTGATTATTTTTGGAATCGTATTTCTAATCAAATCAAAGTCTTGGTTTAAGTTAAACACAACCATATAAACACTCAATTTAAAACTATCATTATATGCCATCATTTGATATTTCTAGTACGGTAGACATTCAAACATTAGACAATGCAGTGAATGTAGTAAAGAAAGAAATCACCAATCGCTTTGATTTTAAAGGGGTTCACGTGGTGATTGATTTAAACAAAAAAGAGTATTTGGTTAAATTAGAGTCTGATTCAGAGATGAAGGTGCAGCAAATTGTAGATGTTTTATTAAGCAGATCCATCAAACAAGGTATCGATTCTAATGCCTTTGATCTTGGGAAAGAGCCCCAACCAAGTGGTAAGATCTTTAAGAAGGATGTGCCAGTTAGAAATGGCTTAAAACAAGAAGATGCTAAAAAGATTGTGAAGTTTATTAAAGACAAGGGTCTCAAGGTTCAAACAGCTATCATGGACGATATTATACGTGTCACAGGTAAGAAAATTGATGATTTACAAGAAGTTATAGCTGCTTGTAGGGCTGAAAATTTCGGAATTCCCTTACAATATGTCAATATGAAGTCTTAAATTAGGCTTTATTGACCCTAATATTTGGTCAAAATCCTGTTTTGGCCTACCTTTGCAACCTATTCAATAATTGTACGGCAAAAACCGTGCTTCCTTAAAAATTCATACAATGAAACAAGGTGTCCATCCAGAAAGCTATCGTTTTGTAGTGTTTAAAGACATGTCAAACGGTACATCTTTTTTAGGCAAATCATGCGCTCAAACAAAAGAAACGATTCAATTTGAAGACGGTAAAGAATATCCAGTAATCAAATTGGAGATTTCAAACACTTCTCATCCATTCTACACTGGTAAAAACATGTTAGTGGATACTGCAGGTCGTATCGATAAGTTCAACAAGCGTTACGCAAAAAAAGCATAAATCTGAGTGCTATCAAGCCTCATTTTTAAATAAGATTAAAACCCTTTCTTACCTTAATTGTAAGAGAGGGTTTTGAATTTTCAGCCCTTTCAATACTTATCTTTGTTAAATTAAATTCAGCTTATGCAGCAATTAGATATTTTAGCTTTTGGCGCCCATCCAGATGATGTGGAGTTGGGCTGTGCTGGCACAATTCTAGCTGCAGTAGCGGAAGGTAAGAAAGTGGGTATCATAGATTTGACGAAAGGTGAATTAGGTACCAGAGGAACAGTGGAGATTCGTTTAAAGGAGGCGCAAAATGCAAGTAAGATTTTAGGAGTTGCCATGAGAGAAAATTTGGGCATGGCCGATGGATTTTTTAAAAATGATCAAGAACATCAGTTGGCCATTATTGAATGCATAAGAAGATTTCAACCTACCATTGTTTTATGTAATGCACCTGAAGATAGGCACCCTGATCATGGTAGAGCAGCTAGTTTAGTGGAGGATGCGTGTTTTCTTGCGGGCTTATCTAAAGTTCAAACAACTTATCAAGGAGCTACTCAAACTGCATGGAGACCAGCCAATGTTTTTCATTATATCCAATCAAGAAATCTAACACCTAGTTTTGTGGTTGATATAAGTGTTCATATGGATAAAAAAATGGAATCTATTTTAGCACATGCTTCTCAATTTTTTGATCCCAATTCTACAGAACCCAATACATTTATTTCTGGTAATTCTTTTTTAGAATTTGTTAAAGGAAGAGCTAAAGAACTAGGACAACAAATTGGAGTAGATTATGCAGAAGGATTTATTTCAAAAAAAATAATTGGTGTCAAAGGTTTTGATGGCATCATTCAAAATAAAACTTAATCAAATGGCTATTGTTAAAGTTGGATTAATTCAAATGTCTTGTACTGCTGATGTTGTAGCAAATAAACAAAAAGCAGTAGAAAAAATTAAAGAAGCTGCAAAAGGCGGAGCCAATATTATTTGTTTACAAGAATTATATACCTCCTTATATTTTTGTGATGTAGAATCTTATGAAAATTTTAAATTGGCGGAACCTATACCAGGTAAGACTACAGATGAATTGAGTGCATTGGCAAAATCTTTAGGCGTAGTAATTATTGCATCTTTATTTGAAAAAAGAGCAGAGGGGTTATATCATAATACAACTGCAGTGTTAGACGCTGATGGAACTTATTTGGGTAAATATCGAAAGATGCATATCCCTGATGATCCTGCATATTTTGAGAAATTTTATTTTACTCCAGGGGATTTAGGATATAAAGTTTTTAAAACCAAATTTGCAACCATTGGTATTTTGATTTGTTGGGATCAATGGTATCCTGAAGCTGCTAGAATTACAAGTTTAATGGGTGCAGAAATGTTATTTTATCCAACAGCGATTGGTTGGGCGACTGCACAAGATGAAGCAACCAATACAGAACAATACAATGCTTGGCAAACTATTCAAAGAAGTCATGCAGTAGCAAATGGCGTTCCGGTGATTAGTGTCAATAGAGTTGGATTAGAGCAAGATGGATTAATGAAATTCTGGGGAGGTAGTTTTGTAAGTAATCCATTTGGTACTTTATTGTATAAAGCTTCTCATGATCAAGAAGAAGTAGCAGTGATTGATATTGATACGGATAAATCAGATAGTTATAGAACACACTGGCCTTTCTTAAGAGATAGAAGAATCGACTCTTATAGTCCCATTGTAAAAAGGTATATTGACGATGAAGCATAAATTAGATATATTTTCTGGTCAAACTCCTAAATCATTAGGCTATCATTTTCCTGCAGAATTTGCAAAGCACGACGCTGTTTGGTTAAGTTGGCCGCATAAAGAAGAAAGTTGGCCTGGGAAAATTGCTAGTATCTATCCTTCTTATTGTGCTTTTGTAAAAACAGTAGCATTAACTGAAAGAGTGAATATTAATGTGGCAACTGATAAAATGCGTCAAGGAGCGGTAAAGATGTTAGAATTGGCTGGGGTGGATATGAGTAAAGTACAATTTTATTTACATCCAACCAATGATGCTTGGTGTAGAGATCATGGCCCATCTTTTTTAATCAGCAATAATGCTGAACATCCAAAAGCAATTGTTGATTGGAATATCAATGCATGGGGTGGGAAATATCCTCCTTTCGATTTAGATGATGTAATTCCAACAAGAATAGCAGAGCAATTAAATCTACCTGTGTTTTATCCTGATATTATCATGGAGGGTGGATCGGTTGATTTTAATGGTGCAGGTACAGTAATTACTTCCACTTGTTGTTTATTGAATGAAAATAGAAATCCTCATTTACAACAAGCTCAAATTGAACAATACTTAGGAGATTATTATGGTATTGAACAAGTCTTATGGGTATCTGAAGGGATAGTGGGAGATGATACAGATGGTCATATTGACGATACAGTAAGATTTGTCAATGAAGATACAGTGCTAACAGTGGTGGAGTCAAATGTGCTTTCTGAGAATTTTGATTTGTTACAGAAAAATTTGAAGGAATTAAAAGCCATGAGATTGGCCAATGGCAAACAATTAAATATTGTTGAATTACCAATGCCTGCAGATGTGATTTATGAAGGTCAATTATTACCGGCTTCTTATGCTAATTTTTATATAAGTAATGGACATATCATTGTACCTACTTATCAATGTGCTCAAGATGACAAAGCAATGCAAATTATTCAATCATGCTTTCCAACAAGAGAGGTAGTGGGAATTGATTCAACCGATATCATTTGGGGCTTAGGTAGTTTTCATTGTTTAAGCCAACAAGAACCAAGTATTTAATTTTTATCTATGTTTAATAAGTCTAATTCATTTGGTTTTTTATTTTTCATAGTGCTATTGGTGGCTTGTAATAGTCTTCCTTATCAATCAACAAATCGTTTTTATAAAAAACAAACCAAAGAATTAGTCAAGCAAATTCAATTAGAGCCTTCATTACAAATAGTAAATAATTTACCTGCAGCTAATCAATGGGTAGGTACTACTAATTTTGATTTACGCAAGCCAAATTTTGTTATCATACATCATACTGCTCAAAATTCATGTGAGCAAACACTTAAAACATTTACTTTAGAAAGAACCAAGGTGAGTGCACATTATGTTATTTGCAAAGATGGAACAATACATCATATGTTGAATGATTATATGCGCGCTTGGCATGGAGGTATTGCAAAATGGGGGAATAACACAGATATCAATTCTAGTTCTATTGGGATAGAAATAGATAATAATGGATTTGAACCATTTGAAACCGCTCAAATTAACAGTTTAATGCTGTTATTGGATAAACTAAAGAATCAATATAAAATACCATCTGAAAATTTTATCGGTCATGGCGATATTGCTCCTAAAAGAAAAGTAGATCCCAATATTTATTTTCCTTGGAACCAATTAGCGTTGAATGGATATGGCGTATGGTACACTCCAGATTCAACAAAAAACCTACCTGAAAGCCTATCTGTTCCTTTAGCATTGTCTATTGTTGGCTACGATATTGCTGATACTACTGCTGCTATACTTGCATTTAAAAGACATTTTAGACAAGATAGTACAAGCCAAATGTCTTTGGAAGACAGATCTGTTTTGTTCCAATTAATCCAAAGAAAAACAACTGGTAAATAATTTCTATTTACATTGTAAAATTCTTCTAAAAATTTGCACACTAACAATTGTTAGTGTAATTTTGGATAAATTATTAATCTATGGATTTTACTTTATCTGAAGAGCAGTTGATGATTCAAAAAGCTGCTCGTGAATTTGCACAACAACAATGTTTACCAGGAGTAATTGATCGTGATGAAAAGCAAATGGTTCCCAAAGATCAGTTAATGCAATTAGCAGATTTAGGTTTGATGGGAATGATGACAAGCGCTGACTATGGAGGAGCAGGAATGGATACCATTAGTTATGTATTGGCTATGGAAGAAATTAGCAAAGTTGATTCTAGTGTAAGTGTTGCAATGAGCGTGAACAATAGTTTAGTTTGCTGGGGATTAGAACATTATGCAAACGAAGCACAAAAACAACAATATTTAGTCCCATTAGCTCAAGGTAAAAAAGATGGACAATTATATATAGGTGCTTTTCTTTTGAGTGAACCAGAAGCTGGAAGTGATGCTACACATCAGCATACAGAAGCAAAAGATATGGGCGATCATTATATAATTAATGGTATTAAGAACTGGATTACCAATGGATCTACAGCAAGTGTATATTTAGTGATTGCACAAACCGATTATACAAAAGGCCACAAAGGAATCAATGCGTTTATTGTAGAAAAAAATACACCTGGTGTGAGTGTTGGTGTTAAGGAGAATAAACTAGGCATTAGAGGTAGTGATACGCATGCTATTTCTTTTACAGATGTAAAAGTTCCAAAAGCCAATAGAATAGGAGAGGAAGGTTTTGGATTTAATTTTGCCATGAAAACCTTGAATGGTGGTAGAATTGGTATTGCCGCTCAAGCTTTAGGTATTGCTAGTGGTGCATATGAATTGGCATTGGCTTATAGTAAGCAAAGAAAAACTTTTGGAAAGCCGATTCATGAACATCAAGCCATTCAATTTAAGTTAGCAGAGATGGCTACCAAAATTGAAACTGCAAGATTATTATGCTTAAAAGCTGCTTGGGAAAAAGATCAACATTTAGATTATACTACCAGCGCTGCTATGGCAAAATTATATGCAAGTGATACAGCGATGTGGGTAACTACAGAAGCAGTTCAAGTACATGGTGGATATGGATTTGTGAAAGAGTTTCATGTAGAAAGATTGATGCGTGACGCTAAGATTACCCAAATTTATGAAGGTACCAGTGAAATTCAGAAAATGGTGATTGGTAGAAGCATTACAAAGTAGTAATTTTGCTTTCTAGTCAACTATTTTGAATGCCTGTTAATACAAATCAATATCATTCCATTATTTCTCAATTGAATCCTCAAAAGGTTCAATTGATTGCAGTGAGTAAGACCAAACCTAATGAGGATATCATTGAATTATACGATTTAGGACAAAGAGCTTTTGGAGAAAATTATGTACAAGAATTAGTAGATAAAGCTGCTTCTCTTCCTAAAGATATTCAATGGCATTTTATTGGACATTTACAATCCAACAAGGTAAAGTACATTGCTCCTTTTGTTCATTTAATTCATGGAGTGGATTCTGAAAAATTATTACAAGAAATCAATAAACAAGCCATCAAGCAAAATAGAATAATTGATTGTTTGTTACAAGTTCATATTGCCACAGAAGAAACCAAATTTGGATTTGATGCTGACAGTATTGATGAATTCATACAAAGTGGTAGATTAGCTCAATACCCAAATATTCAAATCAAGGGCTTAATGGGAATGGCTAGCTTTTCAGAGGATACTAACTTACTTACAAAGGAGTTTACCACTTTAAAACAAATTTTTGATCAAGCTGCCATACAATTGGGGAATCAATTTACCATTCTGAGTATGGGAATGAGTGGAGATTATCCATTAGCTATTAGCTTAGGTAGTAATATGGTTAGAATTGGAAGCCTTTTATTTGGAGCTAGGAATTATTCAAAGTAATTAAAAGATCACTTAATTTATTTAGAAAAAAAGAGGAGTCCCGTTTGGAGACTCCTCTTTGAATATAATTTATCCTTTCCTAAATGAGTCTCCCAAAGGGGACTCATTTATTTTTTAGTGTTATAATCAAATACTAATTGAGTAAATGCTTTCACACCAACAATAAATCCTGATTCATCTAAATAAAAATCTGGTGTATGGTGAGGGCCTGCATTTTTAGGATCGGTTCCTTTTGGCATCGCACCTACATTAAAAAAGAAACTTGGTGCTTTAGCAGCAAAGAAAGAAAAATCTTCAGCACCAGTTACCCAAGTAGATTCTGAAACATTTTCTTCGCCAGCAGCTTTTATTAAAGAAGGTAAAGTCTTTTTTACTAATGCAGGATCATTATAAGTCACTAATGTTTTAGTATCAATTTGAACATCTGCGGTTGCGCCACTACTTTTTGCAATGGTTTCTGCAGTATGTTTTATTCTTTGATGAACATCTTGTTGCATTTTTGAATCTAAGGTTCTAATTGTACCAGTCATCTCTGCAGTTTCAGGAATAATATTAGATCTTACACCACTATTGATTGTTCCAACAGTAATTACAACTGGGGCATTTGTTAAATCCATTTGTCTACTTACAATATGTTGTAATCCTTCTATAATTTGAGCACTAGCTGCAATTGGATCTATACCTCCCCATGGTTGTGAGCCATGGCTTCCTTTCCCATTTACTTTGATCGTAAACCAATCAGATGATGCCATAAATGCACCAGACTTATACTTTATAGTTCCTACAGGTGTTTGAGAAGAGATATGAATACCAAATACAGCTTCTACTTTAGGATTATCTAAAGCACCTTCTTTAATCATTAATGGTGCACCACCTTCTTCATTTGCTGGGGGACCTTCTTCAGCAGGTTGAAATAAGAATACTACTGTACCTGGTAAATCTTTTTGTAAAGTACTTAGTACTTTGGCAGTAGCCATTAACATCGCTGTATGTGAATCGTGTCCACAAGCATGCATAACATTTACTTTTTGTCCATTGAATTCAGTCGTTACTTTTGATGCAAATGGTACTGGAGTTCTTTCGTAAACAGGTAAAGCGTCTATATCAGCTCTCAATGCAATTGTTGCTCCTGGCTTGCCACCTTTTAGTACAGCAACAACACCCGTTTTGGCAACGGGATATCTAACTTCTACATTAGGTAGTGTTTTTAAGAAATCTGCAATGTATTTACCTGTGTTGGTTTCTCGATTTGATAATTCTGGAAACTCATGAAAATGTCTTCTCCATTGGATCATAGGAGCTTCCACTTCTTTAATCAATTGATTGTATGCTTTTGGTAGTTCCTGAGCATCTGCCATCAAAGTAGCAGTTAAAAAGATTCCGAGTAAGAGTTTACGCATAGTATTTATTTTGTTGTAAAGTATATTATGATTGATATTCTCCAAAGACAGTTCTTAGTGTATCACTAATTTCTCCCAATGTGCAATAAGCTTCAACTGCCTCGATTACTGGTGGCATTAAATTAGTTCCTTCTTTAGCTGCATTTTTAATAGCTAATAAACAATGGTCTACTTTTTGTTGATCTCTATTGTTTTTAAGTGCTTCTAGTCTTTTTATTTGTTCTTGTCTAATAGATTCATTGATTTTCAAAATTGGGATATCAACTTCTGTATCATTTCTAAATTGATTCACTCCCACAATAATCTTCTGATTGGATTCTATCGCTTTTTGATAAGCATAAGCACTTTCTGCAATTTTATTTTGCATAAATCCCGTTTCAATAGCTGCAACGCTTCCGCCTAATTGATCTATTTGTTGCATTAGTTCCCAAGACTTCTCTTCAATTTCATTCGTCAAATTTTCTACATAATAACTTCCAGCCAAAGGATCTGCTGTTGAAGCAATGCCACTTTCATATGCTACAATCTGTTGCGTTCTTAAAGCAATACTAGCTGCTTCTTGTGTAGGTAATCCTAGTGCTTCATCAAAACCGTTGGTGTGCAAGCTTTGTGTTCCTCCTAAAACTGCCGCAATGGTTTGTACGGTTACTCTACTAATATTATTATGTGGTTGCTGAGCCGTTAAAGTGGCACCACCTGTTTGAGTATGAAATCTTAACATCAATGCTTTTTCATCAGTTGCCCCTAAGTCTTTCATAATTTTAGCCCACATGGTTCTGGCTGCTCTAAATTTGGCAACTTCTTCAAATAAATCATTATGTGCATTAAAAAAGAAAGAAAGTCTTTTACCAAAAACATTGATATCTAATCCTTTTGCTTGAGCAGCCTGTACATATGCTTTACCATTACTTAAAGTAAAAGCTAATTCCTGCACAGCAGTGCTTCCGGCTTCTCTAATATGGTATCCAGAAATACTAATACTGTTCCATTTAGGAAGGTGTTCGCTACACCATTCAAAAATATCTGTGATAATTCTCATGGAGGGCTTGGGAGGATAGATATAAGTTCCTCTAGCAGCGTATTCTTTTAGAATATCATTCTGTATAGTACCAGATAAAGAAGTAAGTGCAACACCTCTTTGTTTTGCCAATGCAACATAGAAAGCTAGTAAAATAAAACCAGTTGCATTGATGGTCATGGAAGTACTTATTTTATCTAATGGGATATCCTTAAATAAAATTTCCATGTCTTTTAAAGAACAAATTGATACACCCACTTTGCCCACTTCTCCATCTGCTAAATCATGATCTGCGTCATATCCAATTTGAGTGGGTAAGTCAAATGCAACACTTAAACCCATTACACCTTGAGCTAATAAAAAATGATATCGTTGATTACTCTCTTCAGCGGTGGAGAAGCCAGCATATTGACGCATTGTCCATAACTTACCTCTATACATATCAGATTGTACACCTCTTGTATAAGGAAAAGTTCCAGGCAATTGGTGGCCATTTAATTCTTTGGGCAGGTCTTCACTAGTGTATACTTTTTTTACCTCAATACCACTATCTGTCTTTTTTGATAAAGAATCCATGCTTCAATTTACGAAAAATTATAGGGAATAAGCTGTTAGAATATTTCTATTTTCGACATTTTAAACAGTTTTATTTTGAGCTTTAACCTGTAATTTTGTACTTAAATAGGATAAATATGTCAGCAACAAAAAATTTAACCACACCTGTCAGTTTTACTGAAGGAGCTATTGCAGAATTACACAGGTTGATGTCTGAGCCTAATTTTGATCAACAACAAAGATTAAGAGTAGGGGTTAAAGGCGGCGGTTGCAGTGGAATGACTTATGTACTAGGTTTTGATGCTCCTAAAGCAGATGATATGCTATTTAACTTTGAAGGTATACCTTGTTGTATGGAACCCCCTCATCAGTTATATTTATACGGAATGACCATTGATTGGCAGGGTGGTTTAAATAGCAGAGGATTTACTTTTACCAATCCAAATGCTTCTAATACATGTGGGTGCGGTACTTCTTTTTCAGTATAGATTTACATAATATTATAAAAAAGGCCTCCGAATTCGGAGGCCTTTTTTTATGTTCATCTATCAATTATTTTTTCTTTTCAGACTTACCTAATGGTCTGTCTTTTGCAAAATCAACTAATACAGGTGCAGCTACAAAGATAGATGAGTAAGTACCTGTAATAACACCAATTAACATCGCAAAGGCAAAACCTCTTGTTACCTCACCACCAAAGATGAATAAGATTAAGATAGTTAGGAACACCGTTAATGATGTCATAATGGTTCTTGATAAGGTTTGGTTGATCGCTTTATTGATGATAGATGAATTTGATTGTCCTTTGTACAATTGGCTATCTTCACGAATACGGTCATAAACAATTACTGTATCGTTCATAGAGAAACCAATTACTGTTAAGATCGCTGCAATAAAGTGCTGGTCAATCTCTAATGGGAATGGTACATAATTTCTTAAGAAACTAAATACAATTAATGTAACGAATACATCGTGCAATAAAGAGAAGATGGTACCTAAAGAATATCTCCAATCGCGGAAACGAATAAAGATGTATAAACAAATGGCAATTAAAGCAAACACGGTTGCTTTAGTAGCACCAGCTTTTAAATCATCAGAAATAGATGGTAAAACTTTTTGTTGTTTTTGCTTATAGTTTTCATCAAATTCTTTGAAGCTTGTTCCAGCAGGGAAATGCTTGCTTAAACCTTTGAACAATAATGCTTCTACTTCTTGATCAATATTATTTCCTTGATCTTTAATTTTATAAGAAGTAGTGATATTGATTTGATTCTTGGTATCTACAGTTTTAATAATTGGTGCTTCACCAAAAACTCCTTTTAATTCTTCTCTCACTTCTTCAATATTAACTGCTTTGTCAAACTTCACTGTGAAACTACGTCCACCAGCAAACTCAACTCCTTCGTCAAATCCATTAAAGAAAGAAGCAATACCTAATACTAATACAATGGCAGATAAGATATATGCATACTTTCTGAATTCGATGAATTTAAAGTTTGCGTTCTTAAAAATATTTCTAGAGATCACAGTGAAATATTCAAAATGTCTATTCTTAGAAGTATAAATATCAGTGATTAAACGAGATACTAAGATTCCACAGAATAAAGACAATAAGATACCAATGATCTGAGTTGTTGCGAAACCTAACACTGGACCTAATCCAAAGTATGCTAATATAATTGCAGTTAAAAGGGTAGTTACGTGTGCATCCAATACTGGAGACATTGAACGTCTATAACCATCTGTTACTGCTAATTGATAACTCTTGCCTTTGGTTAATTCTTCCTTGATTCTTTCAAATATAATTACGTTAGTATCTACCGCCATACCGATGGTTAATACTAAGCCGGCAATACCTGGAGCAGTTAATGTAAAACCTAATGCACTTAAAATACCTACTGTAAACAATAAGTTTAAAATTAAGGCAATATTAGCCACCCAACCACCTGTGTTGAAATACAATAACATTAAAGCGAATATCACTAAGAATGAAACGCCAAATGCCATTGCGCCACCTTCGATAGATGCCTTACCTAATGTTGGACCAACTTGTTGATCAGCAACAATTTTAGCTGGAGCTGGTAATTTACCACTTTCTAAAATCTGTGCTAAGTCTTGTGCAGTTTTTAATGAGTAGTTTCCAGAGATAGAAGAATTACCTGTAGTAATTGCATCATTTACATTGGGTGCTGAATAAACAATATTATCTAATACAATAGCTATAGGCTTTCCTACATTTCTAGTAGTCATTTTAGCCCAAATGCTTGTACCAATTTTATCCATATTCATTTTGATCGCCACTTTGCCACGTTCGTCAAAATCTTGAGCTGCGTTGGCAACATGATCACCTTCTAATTCTGCTAATCCGTTATCTAATGTTTTAATAGCGTATAAAGGAAGTACTTCTTTTGCTTTAACATCCGTTGTTTCTTCGTCTGCTTTACCATACATGAATACTAAATTAGAAGGGAATTTATTTTTCACTTCTGCAAGAGCCAAGTATTGGTTTAATTTAGCTGTATCTTTTTTCAAGATATAACCAATCTCGCCAGGATAAACATAAGCGCCTGTTTTTGATTGATATGGTTGAGTGAATTGAACAGTTTTTAATAATGGATTTCTGTTGCTATTTAAAACATTGGTATCTTTTAATGCAGCTAATGCGCCAGAATCCGTTATGCCATTTAAGCTAGCTTCAATGGCTTTATCAGCCGCTAAAATACCATTTTGAAAATCTTTGTTTTCGAAAGTGTATACTTCAAAGAATTGTAAATTGGCAGTAGATTGTAAATAAGAACGAACACGCTCTTTATCAGAAATACCAGCTAATTCAATATTGATAATTCCTTTTGCAGGATCTGGATTAATTGTTGGAGAAGCTAAACCAAAACGATCAATACGAGTACTTAAAATTTTAAAAGTATTATTGAATGCAACAGTTGCCTGCTCTCTTAAATAATTGGTTACTGCATCATCAGAAGCATCAAACTTTAATTTGCCATTACTTCTAGATGCAAACAATGGTGCTAACTTACCAGTTGGATTAACTGTTTTATATTCATTAGTGAATAATGTGATTAAGTCTGCATTGCTATTTGCTTTTTTGCTAACTGCATTTGCCAACGCTGTATTGAATGCTGTTTCTTTACTATAGTTAGCTAAGGACTTGATTAAACCATCCAAACCTACTTCCATGGTAACACTCATACCGCCTTGTAAATCAAGACCTAACATTAATTCTTTTTCTTTTGCTTCAGCATAAGTAGTTAAGCCAAAGAATAATTTT
Organism: Chitinophagaceae bacterium; assembly: GCA_017856545.1. GTDB lineage: Bacteria > Bacteroidota > Bacteroidia > Chitinophagales > Chitinophagaceae > Sediminibacterium. The sequence continues at coordinate 297 of JAFMEV010000035.1, read as the reverse complement.
GTATCTTTTGTACTATCTAAAATATGCTTTAAATAAGCTTTTTGAGCATCGTTTACACTGTCCTTATATAACAATTGCTCTTCCTTGTTACCTGGGTACATTTGTTCAGCTGTAGGTAATTTTTTTACCCAAGCACTTGCTTTTTTCTCCATTGCTGATTCATGGCTTTTTACGAACCATGTAAATGACAATTGGTAAAGACAAATTAAAATAAGCGCAAATGTGAAAAAGCGCACTAATCCTTTGAGTTGCATAATAGTTTGATTAACTGATTTTTAGTCGGCAAATATAATGGAA
>JAFMEV010000123.1 GCA_017856545.1 Chitinophagaceae bacterium | reverse complement strand
AATGTGTGGCTATCTCTACAGAAGCTTCTTTAAAGAAGATGATGTTACCAGGTGCTATTACGATTATCTCTCCTATTTTAATTGGTTTCACATTAGGGCCTGAAGCTTTAGGTGGTTTCTTAGCTGGAGCTACTGTAAGTGGTGTTTTAATGGGTATTTTCCAAAACAACGCAGGTGGTGCTTGGGATAATGCTAAAAAATCTTTTGAAAAAGGCGTTGAAATCAATGGCGAAATGTTCTATAAGAAATCTGAACCACATAAGGCTTCTGTAACTGGAGATACTGTGGGTGATCCATTTAAAGATACATCTGGTCCATCTATGAATATCTTGATCAAATTAATGTCTATTGTATCATTGGTATTGGCACCTACTTTAGCTAAAATGCATCCAACTGGTGCTACTGAAACAATTTCTAAGACAGTAGAAATTTCAGTGATCAACACAGATAGTTCTAAAGCGATAGCTGATTCTTCAATGACTGTAACTATAACAGCTGATACTAAAACTTTGGTTCAAGCTTTACAAGAAGATGGTTTGGCTCCAAAAGACAATGTAAATATTCAAGTTAAAAACGGTCAAATTTCAGTGAATGGTACTGCATTAACAGCAGAACAAAATGCTAAATACGCTATTTATTTACAAAAGAAGTAGTTACTATTTTACGATATTTTAACAAAAAATCCCTCCGAATTTCGGGGGGATTTTTTGTTTTTTAAATCATTTTCGTAAATTACATACGAATTTAATCGTAATAATATGTCTAAGCAATTTAAACCAACTGAGAGTGAATTAGAAATACTAAGCATTCTCTGGGAAAAAGAACATGCATCTGTTAGAGAAGTGCATGAAGTAGTGCAGTTAACGAAAGATGTAGGCTATACTACTACCCTTAAGTTGATGCAAATCATGCATGAAAAAGGATTGGTTTCTAGAAACGAGTCTTCTAAAACACATATTTATACTCCTCTCTTTGAAAAAGAACAAGCACAAGAGCAATATATCACTAAAATGATTAAAACATTATTTAGTGGGAATAGTTCTCAACTGGTTTTACAAGCTTTAGGAAATCATCAAAGCTCTCAAGAAGAGTTAGCCGAGATAAAATCTTTGATTGAACAAATAGAAAAAAGAAAATAAGTTCATGTCAGTTTTATTTCAAATACCAGTTGCAATGATGAATAGTTTTTGGCTAATGTCTATACTATTTGCATTGTATGTTGTATTGAAATACCTATTTAATTTTAGTCCAGCTTCTTCTTTTTTAATGGCCGTTGGTTTTGAAATGCTAGCTTCCTTGCATTTTATATATGTTGTTTTTAATCCATCTTATAGTAGTTTTAAAATAACCACCATTTTCATTGGAAATGCTACTCACTGGATCATCCCTTTCATAGGAATAGTATATGGTATTGCTTTGTTTATTTATATCATATATCTATTTAATGATTTTAAACAGATTAATCGTTTAAGAAATAATGCTGATTATACATCTAGTAATTTTTGGAATCATTTACTACAAAAAAATGGACTTGAAAATTATCAAATTGGTGTTTCTTCAGAATTAAAGGCGCCCATCACATTTGGATGGATGGAGGCAGTAATTTTATTGCCAATCTCTGTATTAAATCAACTTTCAGTTGAAGAAGTAAAATATATTATATTTCACGAAATAGCACATATTAATAGAAATGATTTTGTTGTTCAATTAATTATAAAATTTGCACATTCTATTTTGTTATTCAATCCATTCTCTTATTTCTTTTCAAAAGAAATCAATATTCAAAGAGAATTAGCTTGTGATGCATGGGTATTGGAAAGAGTAAATAACCCATTAGCATATTCAAAATCTTTATATCAATTAGCATTAATTGCCAATCAAGAACAGAATGAATTTATTTTAAATGCTATTGGATCTGAAAAAGAAGTTTTAACAAGAATTAAATTTCTAAACAAACTTCCTATTCAATCAACTCATTTAGTAAAGCAATTAGCTTTTGCTTTTTTTGTTTTCTTTTTTTCTAGTATTAACTTTAGCTCTACAGTATTAAAGCAAACTAACACATTAAAGCAATCCACAAATAATATAACTGCGCAAGTGCAAGATCGAATGTTAGTTCCAAATTCATCTGAAGCTATTCTTAAAAAAGATAAACAAGTTTCCAATAAGTATAAACAATCTATTGAGATTACAACATTGAAGCCATCGATCATTCCTATTTCTCCTGTTAAAGATGAAGAATATACAGCAATTGTTTCTAAAGCTGCAAATTGGATTAAAGAAAGAGAAAATCCATACCAATTTATTAATTATTCAACTTCAAGAGATTCTCTAGAATTTGAAATTGCAGAAAAGTTAATGTTAAGATCTCTACTTCAAAACTATCAACTTAGAAAGGAATTATTAAATGCTAAACTTGCTAATATTGCTTCTGAGAGAGAAGCAATGGACTTCCTTGAACATAGTAAAGAATGGAAAGAGGTATTACAATATGAAAATTGGGCTAGTACTTTCTTAAAAAGACATCCAGAAGTTGTTGCTCAGGATAGCTTAAGAAGATTTTAATAATTGTAGGGTTTGTTTTCCTCCACAACAAAATAACATATCTAATATAGATAAGTTGGGAATAAACCCAACCTGTTCTTCAAATACTTGTTGATATTTTATTGGATACGCATATTGTTGATAATTTTTCGGGAAATAAACATCTCTAAAAATAGGTTCATTTGTTGAAAAATTTTGAGTATCAATTGTCCAACTATTTTTACATTGTTGGTTAACCCATTGTTGAACATCCACTAAAAAATCAAATAAATTGGAAGAAGAGTTCAATAATAAGGCTTTTACCCCTTGTTCATAATACTCAAAAAAAGGTGCTCTTTTATAACAAGTTTGGATAGATTTGATCTGCTGTATTTGCCAACCATTACTATTATCTATCAAAATATCTTGTAATTTATTTTTCTGGTCTCTACCTCCTATTATGGGGATGGTTAAATTTAAAGGGCCTTGTGCGCTTGCAATAATGGTTCTATTCTTGAACCCCATTTTGGTAAATCGGTCTTCTGTATCAAAACAAATATTTTGAGCGTCATTTAAAGCTTTTATATAACTAATGGTTCCAAAATATTGTAGTTCTGTTAACATCATTCACTCCCTATCTTTTGTATGTTTGTACAAATATAACTATGAGAAAGTATTTACTATCAGTTTTATGTATTTCATTTTTTGTTATTTCTTGCTCTTCACCAAAAGATTTTGAATTCAAAGGTTTACAAGACATCAAAATTGAAAAAATTTCTATGGGGAAAAATAAAATCAATGCTAAGATTAAGTATTACAATCCCAATAACTTCTCTTTGGTGTTGAAACAAATTAATTGTGATATATTAATGAATAATCAACCATTCACAAAGATTCATTTAGATACAAATTTCGTGATACCAGCTAATGCCAATTTTATGGTTCCGGCTCAAATGGAATTTGAAATGTCCTCCTTGGTAAAGAATAGTATGGATCTTATTTTTAATAAGCCCATTAAATTGAATATAAAAGGAAACGCAACTTTGAGCAAAGGTATTTTTACAAAAACGGTGCCTATTGCATACGAATCCAATCAGAAATTGAACTTGGGTGAAGCGATGAGAAACCTAAAGTAAATATTATGGATTCCAGGTGGATGGGCTTTCTCTCCATTCCATTAATGTATCATGCGTTGACGGATCTACCTCTCCTTTTTCTACAGCTAATTCGATCATACTTGCATAATTGGTTAATGATATATATGGAACATTGGCAGATTTGAAAGCCTCATCTGCAACAGAGAATCCATAATTAAAAATAGATACCAT
>JAFMEV010000034.1 GCA_017856545.1 Chitinophagaceae bacterium | reverse complement strand
AAACTTAGTAGTGAAATTACCTTTTCTAAAATCTTCATTTTGCATTAATTGCAAATGGAAAGGTATCGTTGTTTTCACGCCTTCAATCACATACTCGCTTAATGCTCTATACATAGTATTGATTGCTTCTTCACGGGTTTGAGCCACAGTGATTAATTTACCAATCATAGAATCGTAATAAGGAGGAATAACATAACCTGCGTATACATGACTATCCACACGAACACCATGTCCACCTGGAGTATGTAATACGGTAATCTTTCCTGGAGAAGGTCTAAAATCATTGTATGGATCTTCTGCATTGATACGACATTCTATTGCATGCAATTGAGGTTCGTAATTCTTTCCAGATATTTTTTCTCCTGCAGCAATTTTAATTTGCTCTTTGATTAAATCATAGCTTACTACTTCTTCCGTTACGCAATGTTCTACTTGAATACGTGTATTCATTTCCATGAAATAGAAATTACGATGCTTATCCACTAAGAACTCAATGGTTCCTACGCTTTCATAATTAATAGCTGCAGCAGCTTTGATAGCAGCTTCACCCATTCTTTGACGAAGTTCTGGAGTCATGAATGGAGAAGGAGATTCTTCTACTAATTTTTGGTGTCTTCTTTGAATAGAACAATCACGCTCACTCAAATGACAAACATTTCCAAACTGATCACCTGCTACTTGAATTTCAATATGTCTTGGCTCTTCTACAAATTTCTCCATGTACAAACCATCGTTCTTGAAACTTGCAGCAGCTTCCATCTTTGCATCATTATATGCTTTTTCTAAATCTGCTTCTGACCAAACCACACGCATACCCTTTCCACCACCACCAGCTGTTGCTTTGATGATTACTGGGTAAACTATTTCTTTAGCTAATTTTTTTGCTGCGTCTACACTTTCCAATAAACCTTCTCCACCTGGAACAACAGGTACACCTGCTTTGATCATGGTTTCTTTTGCCGTGATCTTGTCTCCCATTTTATTAATCATCTCTGGAGTAGGTCCAATAAATTTAATACCATGGTCGGCACAGATTTGCGCAAACTTTGCATTCTCTGCTAAGAAACCATAACCCGGATGCACGGCATCCGCATTGGTGATTTCACAAGCGGCCATAATATGAGGGATATTCAAATAAGATTCTGCACTCTTTGGTCCACCTATACAAACAGCCTCATCAGCAAACTTTACATGCAAGCTGTCTTTATCCGCTGTTGAATAAACTGCTACGGTTTTGATACCCATCTCACGACAGGTTCTAATAATACGCAAAGCAATTTCGCCACGATTGGCTATCAATATCTTTTTAAACATTTTCTGTAATTAAAAATGGATGAATGTTAATGCCTATGCAGGTTGTACTAAAAATAATGGTTGATCAAACTCTACTGGGCTTGCATCATCTACCAATACTTTTACAATTGTACCTTTTACTTCTGATTCGATCTCATTGAACAATTTCATTGCTTCAATAATACAAACCACTTTACCTGGGCTTACTTCTGTTCCTTCTTCTGCCATTAATGGCTTATCAGGAGCAGCTCTTCTATAGAAAGTACCAATCATTGGACTCTTTATAGTCACTAAATTATCTGTTGAAGCAGCTGGTGCTGGAGCAGCAGACACTGGAGCAGCTGCAGAAGCAGCTACTGGAGCTGGTGCAGGGGCAGGAGCAGCAGCATACACTGGTGCTGAACTTACTGTAATTCTTTCTTCTTTTTGTTTGATGGTTACTTTACCATCTTTGTCTTCTACGCTGATTTCACCAATATTACTCTTGTTTACTACCTTGATTAAATCATGAATTTGTTTTAAGTCCATTTTTAGCAATTTTGGGTAAAATTGGGGTATTTTTATCAAAAATCACAATAAAATGCCCTTTTTTTATCCAAAAATGGCCATTTTAGGCATAAAAATAGGGAACCTAAAATTCCCTATTTGACTATTTTCAACTTAGAAAAGGCCTTGAAAATTTACTTTACCCTCTCTACGTATTCACCGCTCTTGGTGTTGATCTTAATCTTTTCTCCTTCGTTCACAAATAAAGGTACCATTACTGTAGCTCCAGATTCGATCGTCGCAGCTTTCAAAGCACGAGTGGCAGTATCACCCTTAACGCCGTTTTCACAATAAGTGATCAATACGTCTAATTTTTCTGGCAATTCTGCACCGATAGGTAATTCAGTTTCAGTATTCATGAAAACAAAAACTTCAGCACCCTCGATTAAGTATTGAGGAGCATCAATCATTTCTTCTGCCATAACAATTTGCTCAAAAGTCTCATTGTTCATTAAATTGTAGCCACTATCGTCTTTGTATAAGAATTGGAATGTTTTCTTTTCTACACGCACAGGGAAAATAGTTTCACCACTATTCCATGTTTTCTCGATAGATCTTTTATTATCTACTCCTTTTAATTTAGCCCATATTTTTGCAGCAGCTCTTGCTGTTTTGTTCTCTCCAAACTCAACTACTGTATATAAGTTATTGTCTAGTTTTAAGATCATTCCACGACTGATGTCTGATGTTGTTGCCATAATGTTGTTTTTTTAATTTGACTTTGCGAGGCACAAAAGTAGCACTTGCCGGCCATTTATAAAAAAACCTATAATTTTTGTTGGTAAATAAGGGCAAAAAATGGCTGTTTAGCGTATTTTTGCGCCACAAATAACAAATTCAGTCCTCATGTCAGTATTAGTGAACAAAAATTCGAAGATTATTGTACAAGGTTTTACCGGTACAGAAGGTAGTTTCCATGCAACTCAAATGATTGAATATGGAACGCAGTTGGTAGGTGGTGTGACTCCAGGTAAAGGCGGAACTACACATTTAGACCGTCCTGTATTCAATACAGTAGCGGACGCTGTTAAAGCAACTGGCGCTGATGTAAGTATCATTTTTGTACCTCCAGCTTTTGCTGCAGATGCTATTATGGAAGCTGCAGATGCAGGTATTGCTTTGGTTGTTTGTATTACAGAAGGTATCCCAGTGCAGGATATGGTGAAAGTGAAAAATTTCTTATTAGGAAAAACAACAAGATTAATAGGACCAAACTGTCCAGGTGTTATCACTGCTGAAGAAGCAAAAGTGGGTATTATGCCAGGATTCATTTTTAAGAAAGGTACTATTGGTATCGTATCTAAGAGTGGTACTTTAACATACGAAGCTGCTGACCAAGTGGTGAAAGCAGGTTTAGGTATAACTACTGCGATTGGTATTGGTGGTGATCCAATTATTGGAACAACTACAAAAGAAGCAGTTGAATTATTAATGAACGATCCAGCAACTGAAGGAATCATCATGATTGGTGAGATTGGTGGTAGTATGGAAGCTGACGCAGCAAATTGGATCAAAGACAATATGAAAAAACCAGTGGTAGGATTTATCGCAGGTCAAACAGCTCCTCCGGGACGTCGTATGGGACATGCTGGTGCAATTGTTGGTGGTGCAGATGATACTGCTGCTGCTAAAATGAAAATCATGGCTGCATGTGGTATTCATGTATGTGCTAGCCCTGCTGATATTGGTAAAACAATGGCAGCTGCTTTAAAGAAATAAGCAAACCTTTTTATAGCAATCCCTTATCCCAAAAAGATAAGGGATTTTTTATTGTACTTTTGAAAGATGAATAAAGCATTATTGTGTATTTTATTTTTACTAGCCGCTACAACAATTTGGGGACAAACAAAAAACCTGCAAATTATTTGTAAGCCTCCGATTCAAGTAAATGCTGGAGAAGCTATTAAATTGCAAGTGAAGGTTGCGCATCAATTAAAAGAAGAAAAAACTGGCACCCTTACATTAGCACTGATCAATCATTCAACTGGAATATCTGTAGATGGTTGGTTTTTAAATATTTTTCCTTTTCAATATTTCACTACCATAGATAAAGAAAATTTTGAAGTAGAATTTCCATTTACGGTTCCACACGAATACAAAGGTAGTTTTGACATTGAGTTGGTTGCAAAAGTGCGTGAACAAAAAGATAGTGTAAGATATACCGTCATCACGAATACCAATAAATAAGTCCAATCTTCATGTCAAGCCCATTAGATTATATCATTGTTGGACAAGGATTAGTAGGCACTTGGATGAGTTATTACGCACAAAAAGCGGGAAAATCTTTTATAGTAATCAATGACCCTACAATTCCTTCATCCACTGCTGTTGCAAGTGGTGTGATTAATCCAGTTACTGGAAGAAGAATTGTACAAACTTGGATGATTGACACCTTACTTCCCAATGCAGTAAATGCTTACAAAGAATTGGGCAAAGATTTGAATAAGACATTGATCAAAGCATCTCCAGTTGTTTTACTACATCCTTCACTACAGATGAAAGAGAGTTTTGAATATCGATTAACACATGAAAACGTTTATTTAAGCACGAATAACTCTTCTGATTTTGAGGCATTTTTTAAGACTCCTTTTGGAACTGGACAAATTGATAGTAGTTATTGGATTGATTTAAATAGCATGTTGACTGCCTGGAAGACTAGATTAATTGAGCAGCATCAATTAGTGGAAGATCATTTTGATACCAATGATGTAGTAATAGTCAAAGAACATGTTCAATGGAAATCATATTCTGCAAAGCAAATTATTTTTTGTGATGGAAATAATAGCATGCACAATACCTATTTCAAAGCCCTCCCCTTTGCACCAAATAAAGGAGAAGCATTAATTGTTAAAATTGAGGGATTATCGAATCAATTTATTTATAAGAACAATGTATCTATAGTGCCATGGAAAGAGGATTTATTTTGGGTGGGATCCAATTATGAATGGGAATTTAAAGATGCTTTACCAAGTATAGCTTTTAAAGAAAAAATGATTCAGGCATTGGATAGCTTTTTAAAAGTACCATATACTATTGTAGATCATATTTCAGGAATCAGACCTGCCAATACAGAAAGAAGGCCATTTGTGGGGGTACACCCGGCTTATCCTTCCTTGGCCATATGCAATGGTATGGGCACAAAGGGTTGTTCGCTTGCACCCTATTTCAGTAAACAATTAATTGATTATCTTGGCAATGGAAAAGCCATCGATCCGGAAGCTGATATTCAAAGATTCAAAAGTATTTTAAAAATTGAATGATGTCTAACAACAAAAATGAATTTTACAATATACCCATCACTTATCGTAAGATGGAGAATTTACATATTGTATTTTGGTTATTTAAAGATATTGCTTGGTGCTTATCTTTAAACCTACTAGGAGTTGCAATGATTATACCTACCATGGCAATCTCCATCATTATCGCTTGGAGAACCAGGCATATTGTTTCTGAATTATGCCATAACATAGCCATCACTGTTTGGATTAGTGCTAACTCATTTTGGATGTGTACCGAATTCTTTGGAGTAGATGAGCATATTGTATTTGGCAATACCACAGTAAAACATTTAGCTATGATCCCTTTTGTTACGGGTGTGCTAATTTTAGGGTATTATTATTTATGGTACAAGCCAAGACATAAAGAAGAAACACAAACTTTATAGATATTTTTTTAATTGATTCGCTCTTAAGGCAGTGATAATTCCTAGAGAACTCACTGTTAAAAATGCCCATCTTAATCCAATCGCTTGAGATAAAAATCCAATGATGGGTGGACCAATTAAAAATCCAAAAAAGCCAACTGAAGAAACCGAAGCAAGGGCAATACTCACCTGACTTGGTTCAGTCGTTTTACCTACAGTTCCATAAATAGTGGGTATTACAGAAGATACTCCAAAACCTACTAACATAAATCCTATAGAGCTTACCAATAAATTTGGATAGATAGTTGCAATAATTAAACCAAGCGTTACCACTAATCCACTCAATACTAATTGTTTTCTTGCTCCCCAATAATTAATTAAATTATCTGAGAACATTCTTCCAGTAGTCATACTTCCCATAAAGCAGATATACCCTGTGGTTCTCCATTCTGGACTTGCTTTAACAATATCTTGAAAGTATACCCCACTCCAATCAAACATCATTCCTTCACAAATCATATTACTAAATGCAATTAATCCAAACTGCCACATCAAAGGGCTTGGCTTGGTCCATAATTTTGCAACATGATTTTTATTGGGTTCGCCTGGCATTAAATATTTGTGTGTAAAAAATAAAAAGGTCCAACCTACTAATGCTACTAATATAAATTGTTGCAATGGCGAAATAGCATGCGCTACAAAAAATCCACCCAGAACACCACCAGAAAATCCAGCCAAACTCCAAAATCCGTGAAATCTTGAAGTAATACTTTTATCAAACAATTTAGACAAAGCAGCTGCTTGTGTATTCACAGATACATTAAACATATTACCAGCCATTCCAAAAAAGAATAAAGTAATGGCTAACAAAATGGTAGTGTTTGCAAATCCTAAAGCCACTAAAGCTAACGGATAAACAATGGCTGCAATGGATACAATCTTTTTACTCCCATATCTAGCAGTTAAAGTGCCTGAAATTGGAATGCCTAAAAAAGAGCCAATTGGCAAAAAAAACAATAAACCGCCAAAAGCTCCATCACTCAACCCTAATTGCATTTTAATATCGGGAATACGACTGGCCCAGCTTGCAAAACAAATACCTGTTAGAAAGAAAAAACCTGATAAAACAATACGTCTGGTAGTAGGAGAAATTGTACTTAGGGTCATAACGCAAAGATGGGGTTTTTCTGGGAATTGGGCTATATTTGCAGACCTATCATCTATCAATAGATTTATATGTATCGTACACATCATTGCGGCGCCTTAAATATTCAATTTGTTGGCCAAGAAGTTACCCTAGCTGGTTGGGTTCAAACCATTCGTAAATTCGGCGCCATTACTTTTGTGGACCTTAGAGATCGCTATGGAATTACCCAATTATTAATTGGAGAAGAACTACAGGCACAACTTGATGCACAACCATTGGGTCGTGAATTTGTGTTACAGGTTAAAGGAACGGTGATAGAACGTTCCAACAAGAATAGCAATATCCCTACTGGAGAAATTGAAATCAAAGTTGCTTCATTCAAAATATTAAACGCTTCAATTGTTCCTCCATTCACCATTCAAGATGATACAGATGGTGGTGATGATATAAGAATGAAATACCGTTTCTTGGATTTAAGAAGAAATGCCGTTAAGAAAAATTTAGAATTAAGATATAGTGTCAACAGAGCGACAAGAAATTATTTACATGAAAAAGGATTCATGGATATTGAAACTCCTTTTCTAATTAAATCTACTCCAGAGGGAGCAAGAGATTTTGTGGTGCCAAGTAGAATGAACCCAGGTGAGTTTTATGCATTACCCCAATCACCTCAAACCTTCAAGCAATTATTAATGGTAAGTGGTTACGATCGCTATTATCAAATTGTAAAATGTTTTAGAGATGAAGATTTAAGAGCAGATAGACAACCAGAATTTACACAGATAGATTGTGAGATGAGCTTTGTAGAGCAAGAAGACATTTTAAATATGTTTGAAGGCTTGGTAAAGAGCATTTTTAAAGAAGTAAAGAATATAGATTATACAGAGACGGTGCAAAGAATGACTTGGGAAGATGCCATGTGGAATTATGGTAACGATAAACCAGATATTCGTTTTGGCATGGAATTGTGCAACTTAAAAAAACCTGCACATGTATTTTCTGACAAAGCAGATCAAGCAGCATTGATTAATGGTGTTGATTTTAAAGTATTTGATGAGGCGGAGACTGTGATTGCCATTGCAGCACCCGGTTGCAGCGAATATTCTCGTAAACAAACAGATGAGTTGACGGAGTGGGTGAAGCGTCCTCAAATTGGCATGAAAGGATTGGTATTTATTAAATGTAATGCTGATGGAACTTTCAAAAGCAGTGTAGATAAATTTTACTCAGAAGATAAATTAAAAGCCATTGCTACTGCAGCCAATGCAAAAGCAGGTGATTTAGTATTGATCTTAGCGGGTGCAGAAGAAAGAACTAGAAAAGCGATTAGTGAATTAAGATTGGAATTAGGAAAGCAATTAGGTTTTAGAAAAGAAGATGAGTTTAAATTATTATGGGTATTAGACTTCCCATTATTTGAATATGATGAAGAAGGCAATCGTTGGGTAGCAAGACACCATCCATTCACTTCTCCTAAGCCGGATCATATAGATATTATGATCAACAATGCTCCAGAGATAAAAGATGCTGCTAAATATTTAGAACACCCTTATGCAAATATCAAAGCCAATGCTTATGATATGGTATTAAATGGTAATGAAATTGGCGGTGGATCTATCAGAATATTCCAAAGAAACTTACAAGAGAAAATGTTTGCAGCACTTGGCATGAGTCCAGAAGAAGCTCAACATAAATTCGGTTTCTTATTGGGTGCCTTTGAATATGGCGCACCGCCTCATGGTGGAATTGCATTTGGTTTTGACCGTTTATGTGCATTATTAGGCGGCTCTGAAAGCATTAGAGACTTTATTGCCTTCCCTAAGAACAATAGTGGTCGTGATGTAATGTTAGATGCTCCTAGCGCTATAGATCAAAAACAATTTGAAGAATTACAGATTAAATTAAATTTAAAGTAGATCATGCCAGCATCACTTAAATTTTATAGAGTACTTAGTTTTATTTTAATTCCAATTGCATTGTTATTTGCATTCATTGATGTTGCTTTTTTAGTAACTGCTATGGCAAATCCGAGTGTACTCATTTTTGTATTTGCCATTGCCTGCTTAGTGATTTATACTTTTGCAAGTTTTAGTTTTTTAAAAAGAGGTATTGAAAAAGAACAACATCAGCCAGCTAAATTAAAAGACTGGATTAAAGTAAATGCATATGTAAGCTTATTCTTGTGTAGCTTATTTTTTTTAAATGGTACCAGTGTGTTAATGTCTAGCGATATGGTATTGATGAAAATTACCGAAGAGTTCATGTCACAGCAAGCTGGCTTGCCAGAAGGATTGAATATAGCTTTAATGCTTAAAGTCATTAAAGCGGCTTCCATGTTCTTATTAATAACTGGACTGATTGGCCTAATGCATATTAGAACAACCTTAAGATTGGTAAAAGAGTATAATTACCTTTTTGAAAACTAGTGAATTAAGCAATCTTTTCTGGAACTGCACGACCTACGATACCACTTGCAGCACCTCTATCGCCACCTTCATGGTATTCAGCGTCCTCGTTTACTTCCCATAGATCATATAATTCTTTACCAGCAATAATATTCTTTGCAGCCAACATTGCTGTCATCATACTATGATCTTGGTTATTGTATTTATGCATACCATTACGGCCTACTAAGTATAATCCTTTGTAATCTTTAATAGCTTCTCTAACCACTTCTAAATGGTCTTTGTATTCATGATCATATACAGGATAAGCTTTTGGTTGTCTTACAACATAACCATCTACTACCGCTTCTGGCTTGGTTAAACCAATCTGATTAATTTCTTTGGTACCTAATTTGATAAGGTCTTCGTTGCTACTTGTCCATAAACCATCTCCTTCAAAACAGAAATACTCTAATCCATAACATGCCATATTTGGATCAGGCACCATAAATGGACTCCAAGATTTAAAGTTTTGAATTCTACCCACTTTAACATTAGGTTCATGAATATAAATCCAGTTATCATTAAATGCGTCTTGATCTTTACAGATTAATACCACAGTTAAGAAATCTCTATACTTTAATTCGCTTGCAGCGTGTAAAACATTTGGAGCGAAAGCTGGAGCAACTGCTGGAATCAATTCTCTCATTGGAGCAGAAGATAAAACATAGTCAAATCCTTCTAACACTGCACCAGTACTTGTATATACTTTCCAACTGTCCCCTGTCTTCTCAATTTTATTCACCCCAGTGTTCATTTCAATTTTTACACCCAAGGCCTTACTCTTCACCACACACTCTTCCCACATCATACCTGGGCCACGCTTAGGATAACGGAAAGAATCAATCAAAGTCTTAATCACTTCTCCCTTACTCTTTTTACCGCTTGGTTTAAATAAAGCATTCCATACAGCACTGCTTAAAGACAAACCTTTAATTCTTTGAGCTGCCCAATCTGCAGAAATTTCTTTACATGGAATACCCCAAACTTTTTCAGTATAAGTTTTAAAGAAAATATTAAATAGTCTCTTACCAAATTGATTGGTTACCCAATCCTCGAAGTTTTGAGGATCTTTAATTGGAAAAGCCTTCGCTTTTAAATAACTCATCACACATAAGAAACTTTCAAAAATACCCAACTTCATCAATGCTTCAAATGCGGCTAATGGATAAGAGAAGAATTTTTTATTGTAGAAAATTCTAGAGCTTCTTGGACGCTCTAATAATTCATCATTTAAAATCTCTGTCCAAAAATCCTCCACTTCTTTTGACTTGGAAAAGAAACGGTGTCCACCAATATCAAAATGATACCCCTTGTAAGATTCGGTTCTAGAAATACCTCCTACATATTGAGGATCTTTTTCAAAAACAGTTACTTCTTGGGCAGCTTTACCCAATAAATAGGCTGCTGTTAAACCTGCTGGACCCGCACCAATAATTGCTACTTTCTTAGCCATGAATGGAAAATTTGCTCAAAATTGCAAAATAAAACTCGGATTGCCATCAATATTGCCAAAGAGTTTATTTTAAGCCGTATTTTTGTTCTTATGAGCAATACATCTTCTATAAAATGGTCCACAAAGCATTTCTCAGAACTTTCTGTGGAAGAATTATATGCTATTTTAAGACTCAGAAGTGAGGTATTTGTAGTAGAGCAAAACTGTGTCTTTTTAGATATGGACAACAATGATCAAATCGCCTATCACACTATGGGTTGGCTTGACAATATATTGGTAGCCACTACAAGATTGTTTGATGTTGATCAAAGCTATAAAGGGTATCAAAGTATTGGAAGAGTGGTTGGCTCACCAAGACATAGAGGTTTGGGCATTGGAAAACAATTAATGCAATACTCGATTGCAGAATGTGAAAGATTATTTGGTAAGCACTCCATTAAAATAGGTGCTCAATTGTATTTAAAGAAATTTTACGAGGAACAAGGATTTGAAAAATCAGGTGATATGTACTACGAAGATGAAATTGAACATATCCCGATGATCAGAGACGCTAGTAAATATTAAGATTCCATTTCTATTTTTAAGTACTTTGCAGTGTGTGTCTTTGATTTTTTAATCATCTCTTCTGGTGTTCCCATAAATTGAATTTGTCCCCCACCAGAACCTCCTTCTGGACCCAAATCAATTATATGATCTGCCACTTTAATCACATCCATATTATGTTCTATCACTAATACTGTATTACCTCTTTCTACCAATCTATTTAATACACCTACTAATAATTGAATGTCTTGAAAATGTAATCCAGTTGTTGGCTCGTCCAAGATGTAAAATGTTTTTCCGGTATCTTTTTTACCCAGCTCTGTAGCTAATTTAACACGCTGTGCTTCTCCTCCACTTAAAGTAACTGCAGATTGTCCTAAAGTAATATAACCCAAACCTACATCCTGTAATACTTTTACTTTTCTAAAAATAAAAGGAACTGCTTGAAAAAATTCACATGCTTCATCCACCGTCATATTCAATACATCACTGATGGATTTTCCTTTATACCTGATTTCTAAAGTTTCTCTATTGTATCTTTTACCTCCACATTTTTCACAATGCACATATACATCTGGTAAGAAATTCATTTCAATCACACGCATACCACCACCCTCACATACTTCACATCTTCCTCCTTTTACATTAAAAGAGAATCTTCCACCTTGATACCCTCTGATCTTAGCTTCAGGAACTGATGCAAATAAGGTTCTAATATCAGTAAAGAAACCGCAATAGGTTGCTGGATTCGATCTTGGTGTTCTTCCAATAGGTGATTGATCAATCTCAATCACTTTGTCTATATGCTCCAAACCTGTTACTTTTTTGTAAGGCATCGGCTTGGTCTTACTATCGTAACAATGTTGTGATAAAATTGGATAAAGCGTTTCATTGATCAAAGTAGATTTACCAGAACCACTCACCCCAGTTACAACGGTAAATGTTCCTAAAGGGAAATCGCAATTTACTTTTTGAAGGGTATTACCAGTGGCACCCTCGATGGTAATTTTTTTACCATTACCTTTTCTTCTTTCTGCAGGAACTACAATTTTTTTCTTTCCTGCCAAATACAATGCAGTATCTGATTTGGATTGTATGATTTCTGCTGGAGTACCTTGCGCCACAATATGTCCGCCATGAATTCCCGCTTTAGGGCCAATGTCTACCAAGTAATCAGAAGCCATCATAATATCTTTGTCATGCTCTACCACCAATACGGTATTGCCAATATCTCTTAATTGTTTTAATGCAGTGATTAATCGCTGGTTATCTCTTTGATGCAAGCCAATACTAGGCTCATCTAATATATAGGTGATACCTTGTAATTGAGACCCTATTTGAGTTGCCAATCTGATTCTTTGAGACTCTCCACCACTCAGCGATTTTGAAGGCCTGCTTAAACTTAAATAGGATAATCCAACATTCATTAAGAATGAAATTCGATCATCAATTTCTTTTAAAATACCTGTTGCAATAAGTAATTCTTTCTTATCTAATTTTTTAGGTAATTGTAAAAACCATTTTTGCAAATCATCTAAATGCATATCATTTAAGGTTGCAATATTTTCTTCATTGACCTTAAACCATAAACTTTCTTTTTTCAACTTAGCGCCATTACAGCTAGTACAAGTATTTAATTCCATATAGCTTTCTACCCAAGCCTTCAAGTGATCTGTGCTTTGAGAAGAAGTAAACCATCTTTTTAGCATAGGCACAATCCCTTCATAACTACCAGTATAAGTATCTGGAATATTTTCATCATTCAAATCCAAATCAAAATTTGAACTGATATTTTTATCGCCAAATAAAACCAAGTCCAATTGTTCTTTAGATAAATCTTGAATGGCCTTATCCATACTTATTTTATGCTTTCGAGCAAATTGCTTGATTTGGGTGAACACACTTGCTTCTCTTGCTTCTCCTAATGGATGAATAGCACCTTCATTAATGCTTAATGATGTATCGGGCAAGAGTAAATTTAAATCAATTGCATATACATTACCCAAGCCCTTACAATTTGGGCAGGCACCATACGGAGAGTTAAAAGAGAAACTATTGGGAGAAGGTTCTTCATAACTTAATCCAGTTTCTAAACACATTAATTGTTTTGAATACTGTACTGTTTTTGTTTTACCTTCTTCTACAATAAATAATAAGCCATCTCCCATTTTCAAACATTGGGTTACACTATCGCCCAATCTTGTTTTCATACTATCATTCACTGGCAATCTATCTACCACCACTTCAATATCGTGAATCTTGTATCTATCTACTTGAAGCTTTGGTTTTAGCTCCACCATTTCTCCATCAATTCTTGCTTTTACAAAACCTTTTTTTCTAATCTCTTCAAACAACTCTCTGTAATGCCCTTTTCTGCCTCTTACTACCGGAGCTAATAAATTAATTTTCTTATCCTTGAATTGTGTGAAAATATTTTGAATGATTTCTGCCTCAGAAAATTTCACCATCGGTTTACCTGTATTGTAACTATAGGCTCTTCCAATTCTTGCATACAATAATCTCAAAAAATCATACAATTCCGTTACCGTCCCTACGGTAGATCTTGGATTTTTATTGGTGGTTTTTTGCTCAATGGCAATCACAGGTGAAAGTCCGGTAATTTGATCTACATCTGGTCGCTCCATTTGACCCATGAATTGTCGGGCATACGCACTGAAGCTTTCCATATAACGCCTTTGCCCCTCATTATATAAGGTATCAAACGCTAGCGAGGACTTCCCACTTCCACTTACCCCCGTAAATACCACTAATTCATTCTTGGGTATGGAAATGTCAAAATTCTTTAAGTTATGCTCTCTAGCACCAATTACTTTAATTTGTTCTTTAGATTGTTTCATGCAGAAGGGTAAAGTTATAACAACCATTTTAATTTTTAGTTGACTTAGCCAGAGAACATTCGTAATTTTGCCAGATAATTATTGGTATTCATGAACCCCAAAGCAATAGCGCCATACTCCATTGCCAGATCAAGTGCATTCATCATTGCTATTATCTTATTAGCAAGCAGTGCATTTTGGGGAAGAATTCCTGTATTTCTTTTTTTGAATAGAGATTTTGGCACCATTGCAGATACTGTTTTATTAGGTTTTACTTATTTAGCAGAAGGTTGGATGTGGATACCTTATTTGATCATAGTGGGATGGTTTTTTAAAAAAGATAAAGCAATCATTGTTTACAGTTTTGCAGTCTCTACTTTATTGACTCAAATTCCTAAATTGCTTTTATTTCCCAATATCACTAGACCTATTGCAAGTGGCATAGCGCCCAATTTGATGCACACAGTAAAAGGTGTCACCATGCATCAGTTAAGTAGTTTCCCATCTGGTCATACTGCAACTGCTTTTACCATTTTTTTGTTAACGATTTATCTATTTGATCGAACAAAAATGATTCTTATTGGTTTATTGTATGCAATGCTTTGTGGTTATTCTAGAATTTATTTAGGACAACATTTTCCCATGGATGTTGGAGGCGGTATCATTGTAGCCATTATGACTATTGAAATTTCAAAAAGACTTAGAAAAATAAAATCCGATGTTACAAAAAATTAGTTTCTGTGTTTTAGCTGTGATGATCATAACTGTCAGTTTTGCACAGGATACCACTCAACAAATCATCAGTGGAAGAACAAATAGTGCTGAGCAAATGAAGAAGCCTTATGTGGTAATGATATCCATTGATGGAATGAGAAATGATTTTACCGAATTACACAATGCGAAATTTTTACAAAAAGCATCCAAAGAAGGTGTAAGAGCAAAATACATGATCCCATCTTTTCCAAGTTTAACTTTCCCTAATCATTATGCTATTGCCACAGGATTATATCCTTCACACAATGGTTTAGTAGACAATACCTATTTTGATAAAGCTACGGGTGTTCAATATTCGATGTCAAATGTAAAATTGGTAACCAATCCTAAATACTATGGCGGAACTCCATTATGGGTACTTGCTGAAAAACAAAAAATGGTAAGTGCTAGTTATTTTTGGGTGGGCTCTGAAGCCCCTATTGAAGGTTATTTACCTTCTTATTATTATAACTATAATGAGAAAACCAATATTGCAACTAGAATTCAAGCAATCAAAGACTGGTTGACTTTACCTGAAGAAAAAAGACCTCATTTAATTACTTTGTATTTTCCAGAAGTAGATCATGATGCACATAGTTTTGGCACAAAAGATAACAGAGTGACTAAAGCAGTTCAATTTGTAGATAGTGCAATTAATGCCATTCAAGAAAATTTAAAATCTCTAAACCTTCCAATTAACTATATTGTAGTTTCTGATCATGGAATGACAGATGTAGACAATATCAACACCATGGGTCTTCCAAAACAAATAGATACTGCCTCTTTTAGAGTGCCTTGGGGAGATGCATTATTACATTTGTATGCAAAAGACAGTACAAAAATTAATGCAACTGTTGAAGCATTAAAAAAAGATACTTCTTTTACCACCTATACTTTAGATGAAACACCTGCTCATTGGCATTACAGCAAAAAAGATGATAGGTACAATAGATTAGGTGATGTGATTATTACTCCTCATCTACCCAAGGTATTTAATTTAGGTACAAGAAGAACCACTCCTGGTAAACATGGATTTGACAACCACCATCCTGAAATGAGAGCCACTTTTATTGCATGGGGACCAGCATTTAAGAAAGGAATCACCATTGATGGATTTGAAAATGTACATATCTACCCTTTAGTAGCGCATATATTAGGCTTACCAATTGATGAAAAGAAGATTGATGGTAACTTTAAAGTCTTGGCACCTATATTAAAAAATAAATAATTAATTTTTAATACATCTCACTGAAGCACCACCTGCTAATACAAAAGCAGTGGACTCTGTGAACAATGCATCACCCGATCTTAGATAACGAATATAATTGGTTGATCCATTAGATGTGGAAGTCCAAAAATAACCTTGTAAGGTAATATTGGATGAAGATCCCGCGTCTCCCATGTATCCGCCTGGTAGTCCTGTAAATCCAGAACTATTGGTAGCACCCGTATTGGGTGAAGCCCAATGAGACAAGCCAGCTTCTTTTAACTTACCACCTGCATTGGTTCCCAAAAAACTATTCAGGGTATTAAAATCTGCTCTGGTTGGAATTCTAAAACCTACTGGACAAATATTTCTTGAATCGTTTACTGCATAACCATTGTATAATTTACCATAAGTAATATCATTCGATATATCATAATTATAATAACACCAGGATGGAAGAACTACTGATCTACTAAAAGCTAGATTAGCTCTTTCAATATTGGTGCCGTCTTGATATACTTCAAGATCTAAATTATATTTCATCCAAACCTGTGTGCCAATAGTAATTGTGGGTACTTCATTGTTTACTAAGAATCCTTGAGGCACCACTTGCGCTTGAATAAATGAATTTATAAACATACTCACCAAAAAAATTAGTCGCAGTTTTTCCATTTAAAAATTTTTGACAATAGTTGCATAAAATAAAGTTCCATCATATACCAAAGTGACAATATCTAATTTAGATGCAGTAGTAGTTAAAGTTGGCGCTACTCCCCCAGCCCATTTCCAAGCCGCCGGGAAACTCACTGTTCTTGACCCAGTTGCATCTTGAACAAATTTGATCAGATAAGTTCCCACTGCTGCATTGCTGGTAGTAAGACTTGTAATATTTGCCCCTAAATTAATAGTGAAAACATTTCCCGTACTTAGATCTATATTAGTTGTTGCTGCTGCAGAAGTAGCAGTAGGCATGGTTAATTTATAACGTTTCGCAGTAATATCTCCAGTTGCATTAATAGAACTCGCTGTTGCAGCACCAATATTTGGTGTAATTAATGTAGGGGTATTTTCTTTTACTACTAAACCAGTACCTGTTGTACTTACTGTAGTTAATACACCTGCAGCAGTATTAGCAACAATACCACTTACATTTAAAGAAGATAAAGTGATGCCAGCAAAACTAGG
>JAFMEV010000122.1 GCA_017856545.1 Chitinophagaceae bacterium | reverse complement strand
TTTTCCTATCTCTTTTGTTTCTTATTCCAATTCATTCCTTTGCTGATTGGTCTTTAGTGCATCAAGACGATGCTGATCATTACATAGATTATGCTCTTATAAGTAAAAGCGGACATAAGATAAGAGCGTGGTATTTGCAAAATTACGCCGAACCACAAACCATTAAAAACCTTCAATATCGATCTGTTAAAAATAGATCAGAGTTCGATTGTAAGTCTCGAAAAATGCGAATTCTAGCTTATGCGTTATACCCAGAGCCTATGGGTCAAGGCCATTCATTATTCAATAAAGGTGAAGCATTAGATTGGCAAGCAATCAAACCTAAAACGCTAAATGCTTTATACTTAAAAAGCGTCTGTAGCAAAAAGAAATAAAGTTTTATTTGCTTCCACGTTTAGGTAATACAACACCAAGTCTTTGAGCGGCCATTTCATTATTACCTTCTGAGTCTGCTAAAACCCATCCAGTCATAAACATACGCGTCATATATTGTCTGTTATATAAAAAAGCTACAATGATCTGCCATAGCCCTAATGTGATAATTGAAAAAAGCATATGAAGTGCAGCTACACCTAATTCACCTCTAAAAAGCGGCACAAACCAACCAAAAAAAAGATAGGTCCAACTAAAACCATAGTAACCAATTTTAATCATGCCAGAATTCGGATGTTTAATAATTACGGCGGTAGCCATTGTTATTCCTTATGTTTTATAAAATTAAATTTTAATAGAAATTATCAGAAATAAATTAATTTTAGTGGTGGGGGATGCGAGGGTCGAACTCGCGACAAACGGATTAAGAGTCCGCTGCTCTACCAACTGAGCTAATCCCCCAATACGGGATATTTTACAGTATTTGTGGGGGTTGTAGCGGGTTTGGTTCACTCAAAATTAGCAGGGGTGGAATAGGGGTGTGTAACACAAGTGCTGATTTGATCAGGGTTAAAAGGGCAAAATTGCGTAAGGGTTTTGGGGATGTTTCACACTTGGTCTATTTCCTTAATTGTTATAATTAATCTATGAAAATTATCTCTTATCATGAGTTAGCTTTTAATGAAGGCATGCAAGTTCAAAAGGGTATGAACTTCAATGTCAAAAAATCTTATTCAATCGTATTAATGTCTACTGAGAAAAATGCTCCATATGTAGACAAGCTTCTTGATGATGGAATTATTGAGTATGAAGGCCATGATGCGGTTAAAAGTGATCAATATCTAAAAAAAGAAGTTGATCAGCCTATGGCAAATACATCAGGAACCCTTACTGAAAATGGCAAATTTTTCCAAGCTGCAGATAACTTTAAGAACGGCAAAAGAGATCCGGCTAAAATCAAGGTTTATAGAAAACTTCGAGCTGGAGTATGGGTTGATATGGGGTTTTATGATTTGATTGATGCATATCGGGTTCATGATGGCAAAAGAAAAGTATTTAAGTTTCTGCTCAAACCAAATTTTGAAGATATAAATGATCAATTAGCTTCCGAATATAATGATATTCAGCATGACAGAATGATTCCAGGTGAAGTTCAAAGAGAAGTTTATGAGAGAGATCATGGAAAATGCACTCAGTGTGGCTCAACTGAAAACTTACACTTTGATCATATACTTCCTTTTTCAAAAGGTGGCTCATCAAAAGTAGCAAGCAATATTCAATTGCTCTGCGCGAAACATAATCTTAAGAAGGGTGCTAAGTTCGTCTAATGTTTCTGTGAAACAAAGATGTGAACTAAAATATCCGGAATCCGGAGATTTTTTGGTATTAAGAATTAATCGCAGATAAAAAGAAAGCCACTCGAGGGTGGCTTGTTAAAAGTAATGCTTAAATATAAATTAAATATTATTTGCTCTCACTATATTCAGATCCAGGATTAAAGCCACCATTACCACCAATTAATAATGCATCTGTTGGATGGAATGGTTTAAAGTCAGGCTCTGCTGCAACCTCATTTCCGTATTCAGTGCCAGGATTAAAGCCGCCATTTCCCCCAATCAATAATGCATCTGTTGGATGGAATGGTTTAAAGCCTAAATCTTCTTCTGCAAAAAGAGGGCTGCTAAAGAAGGTAAATAAAAAAACAAAAGCTAATATTTTTTTCATCATATTCACTCCTGAAAATTTAATTATCTAAATCTCAAAAAAGCTATTTTTTTGATTTTTAGATAAATATCCTATGCCTAAAAAAATGCTAAATCAATAGTTGTAACAATTTTTTCATTGATATTAATTTGATACTTCAAATAGGGAGATTTTGAATATATCCTCCACTTATACCCCATATTTTTGCCATACTTCCATACAAAGAAAAGATTTAATCTATCATTTTCTCTATTATCTGATTGAGCAATAAAAGAATTGCTGACCTGAAGCCCAAAATCACCCAATACAAGCAATTGTAATAGGGTTTTTTTGTTACAAAAAAAAGATGAAATTCTCATTTTTTAGGAGTAGTCTGAACTTACGAGGTGAAGAAATGTATGGCGATAAAGAATCTCAGAGTCAGTGTATTCAATTCAAATGCCCAGCATATGGTTGGAATGGCAGTATGGGAGAGACTGCCTCTGATGAAATGTTAGGTATAGAACGATGCCCTAATTGTAGTAATTATGAGTTAAAGAAAATCATGCAGTAGATCATGAATGTTCCAATTAAAACTAAGCGTCCTATTCTAAAGCTACCCTCTAAAGTTAAAGTCCAAAATTTAAATAAAATCTTAAAACAATCATGGCAAAAACCTAAAGTAACAGATGAAATAGAATGCCATGGCGTTTCACCGACTCATGTATCAACGCTTAAATAAAACTCTATTTGCTCTCATATTGTTAAGTATTTCAAATGAAATGCTTATGGCAGAAACAATTAGCGAAGAAAACCCAGCAGATTTATACTTAGGCTCATGTTATGCCGTGCAGTATTTGAAACTTCAATATTGTCCTTCAATCAATGCTACAAAAATGTCTAGTTGTGTGAATAATCTTACCAAAGTAGCCCGGAAGAATAATGAGGAAGACAAGCAGTTAGGATTTAAGAATCGTGCCAAATTAATCATGCCACATATTATTCAAGGTATTGATCAATCGTTTGCAAAGCATTTAGCTAAAAGAAATGGCAATCGATTACTTACTTGTAATGACTATGAAAAAGATATGAAAAATTCTATGAAGAAATTCTTGGAAGAATTTGTAGCTAGCCAAAATGATGAGATCTTGCCCGATAATGAATAGGGGTCTGTTAGCAGAAGGTATAATTTTTTTCTTGAAGTACTTTTTTAAAAATGCGGTATTGAATATGTTTATGCAGCAGTAATCTTATTAATTTCTATATTAAGGCAAATATCATGAAAAAAATTATCTTTATTTATGTACTTTGTTTTTCCACACTAACCTTTGCAGAGTTAGGTAGCACTATATTTTCATTTGATGGTCATGACTTCATTCGTACCGATACTACTTTGATCGATGAAAATGGTAATCCTGCAATCAATACTAAGATGGATCGGAATTATCCAGGATATAAGGCATTGCTTAAGAAAAAATCTTATAACGGTAGATTAATGTTATTTGGGAAACTAGTTGATTCAAAGGTAGCACCGCTTACTAATAACAAGGGGAAGTTAATCGGAGCTATAGCTGTTTTCAAGGATGTTGAGTAAAGCCTGCAACTTTGTTAGTTTCATAGAAGGCCACTCATCGTAGTGGCTTTTTTACTTATATCATCAATATATAGCTCTTTTATGAAGTCGACTAAATGCCCACTACTATTCCAGCTGAGCCAATCCCCCAGTAATCTATTTTTTACAATATTTGTTGCGATTGGAGAGGATTTGGCTCCTTCAAAATTCGCAGGGGTGGAATAGGGGTGTGCTAAGAAGTATCATAAGTTTTAAGTTATTAAGATCTTTAATGATTTTTTACTTGACAGATGGCGCTTTAAAAATACATGCTGTGTATTAATATTTAATTATAAGAAAATAAACTAATGATTTTTAGAAAAAGATTTGCTC
>JAFMEV010000033.1 GCA_017856545.1 Chitinophagaceae bacterium | reverse complement strand
TTATTCAAGGAGGTGATGGTGGTATGGAATATGCAATGGCTACTTTATTAAAAGGTCCAAGTTTGGGAACTGCTTTTCATGAGTGGATGCATAGTTGGTATCAACATATTTTAGGTACCAATGAAAGTTTATTCCCTTGGATGGATGAGGGCTTTACCAGTTTTGGAGAAGAAGCTATCTCTTATTGGTACGAAGAAAATCACGCTACCAATTCTCCATACCTAAGTGATAAAGCGAAAGCACAACTAAAAGCAGCGCACGAAGCAGCTAAAACACAATTACCACTTGTTCAAGCAGGCAATTACGCAGGTTATTATGGTTTAGTGAAAAGTGGATTTGAAGAACCCATGAGTACACATTCAGATCATTATAATACCAATATGGCCTATAGTAGTGCGGCATACAGTAAGGGTGCAACCTTCTTAGGGGTTTTGGGATATATCATCAGTGATTCTTTAAGAGATAAGACTTTATTAAATTATTATAACACATGGAAGTTTAAACATCCTAATGCCAATGATTTTACTAGAGTGGCTGAAAAAACTAGTGGCATTCAATTACAGTGGTTCAAAGAATATTGGGTGAATAGTACGAAGACAGTGGATTATGGTTTGAATGATATTCAAGCTGGTGAAAAAGGCGCTATTTTAAGTATTCAAAGAGTAGGGAAGATGCCTATGCCAGTAGAAGTATATGTAACTTATAAAGATGGTAGTTCTGAAACACATTATATGCCACTGGATTTAATGTTGTCTGGCAAAAAAGCAGAAGCTGCAAATTGGATAACGCATGCAGAATGGAAATGGACAGCGCCTACCTATTCATTTGAGCTAAGTAAGCCTATTTCACAATTAAAGAGTATTGAAATAGATCCTTCACAAAGAATGCCAGATGTAAACAGAACTAATAATAAGATTGAAATTCCTAACTAATAAGAGTTGGTTCAAGGGTGTTACTTTTTAACCTGAATGATGAACTTCTCTTTAAAATAATCTTCTTGGAAGATATCATAAATAGACATCATTTTAGGACGCACTCCACTTTCTGAAATTTCTTGGTGTAAATCACCACCTTTTAAGCAAATCAATCCTCCGGGTTGGTTTGCTTTTTTATGTAAGATAGGATCGGCCCATCTCCATAAATCTTTTAAAGGAGCAACAGCTCTACTAATCGCGTAATCAAATTTCTTATTCTTGATGTCTTCTACTCTTGCGTGTCTGGTAGTAATATTTTTAATCCCAGCTACTTCGCAGACTGCATCCACCACTTTTAATTTCTTTGCAATACTATCTACTGCTAAGAATTGCACATCCGGAAAGAAGATCGCCATTGGAACGCAAGGAAATCCACCCCCACAGCCAATATCAATTACCTGTGTGCCTTTTTCCCATTCTACTATCGCTGCAATGCTTAAAGAATGCAAAACATGATGCAAATAAATGTGGTCTATATCTTTTCTAGAAATTACATTAATCTTAGCATTCCAATCTTTGTAAGCGCCTTCTAGTGCAGCAAATTGTTGCAATTGCTCCTCCGTAAAATCGGCAAAGTATTGGGTAATTAATTCCAATTTTTCTGGGGTGCTTTCCATACGCTTGGCAAAGTAAATAAATAATAAAAAATTGACCAGATATCAAATAAAATAAACCATGGCCATAAATCCAACTCGTTTAATTTTTTCATAGCACCTCTTAAGATACTAGCTTGTAAGAGTAATCTTACACCAAAAATTGACCCTACTAAAATATATTCTTTTGAAATAAGTAATGCTGCAATAGTAATAGGATAAACCAAAAACAAACTAATTGCATAGAGTGCTAATAAGAAAGAATGAGATTTTTTGTAGTACTTACTTGTAGTATAGTGTCTGTATTTTTGATTCATCCATGCATTAAAACTTGTCTTTGGCTCACTTAATGTATGTGCTTCATGATCAATTACGATAGCAGTGTTTTTTGCATTAGCTACTTGATTAATAAACAAATCATCATCACCACTTGGGATTTGATTGATAGAAGAGAAACCTTTGTTTCTTAAGAAAACATCTTTCTTATAAGAGAGATTTCTTCCAACGCCCATATATGGCAGACCTGCTAATGCATAGGAAAAATATTGCAGCGCAGTTTGAAAGGTCTCAAAACGAATTAATTTATTGAGTATTCCTGGCTTCTTTTTATAAGCGCCATAACCCAAAACAATTTCAACACCTTCTTGGTATCCATCCTGCATGAGTTTCATCCAGTGCTCGCTTGCAGGAACACAATCTGCATCGGTTAATAGTAAGATCTCATTTTTAGCAGATTTAATACCAATAGATAAAGGAAATTTTTTCCCACTGATCATTTTAGCTTCCTGGGTTAAAGTAACGGGGTTCAGATTTTTAAATGACTTCTTGAACTCTTCAATTAAATATTTGGATTCGTCTTCGGAATTGTCATTTACCAAAACTATTTCATGGGTAGTGCTATAATTTTGTACCAGTACTCCTGGTAAATTATTGGCTAAGTTTTCTGCTTCGTCTCTTGCACAGATCACCACAGAAACAGGGTGCTCCATTTGTAAGTCTTTAGAAGGCTTTTTATAGATGGCCAATCTTAGAAAGAAAAACAAGTAATAAAATACTTGAATAGCAATAATAGCTATAAATGCAATAATGATATAGGGGCTTAGTTCGGATAGGCTAATCATGCTGCAAAAGTAAAGTTTTTGACCTTACCTTTGCCATATGGCGGCATTACAATTTGAATTAGTAAAACAAAGCAATCAAGGTTCCTCGAGAGCGGGTAAGATTACAACAGATCATGGTACCATTGAGACTCCCATCTTTATGCCAGTGGGCACTATTGGTTCTGTAAAAGCAGTGACCCAACAGCAGTTAAAGCAAGATATCCAAGCACAAATCATTTTAGGGAATACCTATCATTTATATTTAAGACCAGGATTGGAAGTATTGGAAGCTGCGGGTGGCTTGCACCAATTTATGGGTTGGGATAGACCCATTTTAACAGATAGTGGTGGTTACCAGGTTTTTTCATTGGCCAACAATAGAAAGATCAAACCGGAGGGGGTGGTTTTTCAATCACATATAGATGGAAGCAAACATTTATTTAGTCCAGAGAAAGTGATGGATATTCAAAGAACCATTGGTGCAGATATTATTATGGCTTTTGATGAATGTCCTCCTATTCCGAGTACCTATGAGTATGTTAGAAAAAGTATGGATCTAACCCATGTTTGGTTGGATCAATGTGTAAACAGATTTGCAGAGACCCCAGATAAATATGGGTACACGCAAAATTTATTTCCTATTGTACAAGGTGGATTGTATAAAGATTTAAGAAAAGCTTCTTGTGAATACATTAGTTCAAAAAATGCAGTGGGCAATGCTATTGGTGGATTGAGTGTAGGAGAAACGGAGGAAGAAATGTATGAGTTTACTGCATTATGTTGTGAAAACTTACCCAAAGAAAAACCAAGATACTTGATGGGAGTGGGTACACCTTGGAATATCTTAGAAGCGATTGATTTAGGGGTAGATATGTTTGATTGTGTAATGCCCACTCGTAATGGTCGTAATGGAATGATCTTTACTAGTCAGGGGGTGATGAATATCAAAAATAAAAAATGGGCGAATGATTTTACTCCATTAGATCCGGGTATTCCCAATGAGTTAAGTCATTATTATACCAAAGCATATATGCGACATTTGTTTGTGGCAGATGAAATATTAGGTTTGCAATTAGCGAGTATTCAAAATCTATCTTTTTATCTTTGGTTGGTAGGGCAGGCTAGAGAACACATTATTGCTGGTGATTATAGTAGTTGGAAAACCAGTATGATTCAACAAATTAGTAAGCGATTATAAAATAAAGGCATTGAAAAAATTAGATTGGTATATTATTAAAAAGTTTCTATCGGTATTTTTTTATGCCATCTTTTTCTTTGCGGTGATTGCAGTGGTGATTGATTTAAGCGAAAAAACGGATGACTTTGTAAGAACGGGTTTAAGTGCAGAAGAAATTATTACGCATTACTATATTGGATTTGTGCCACATATTATTGCATTGTTATTTCCTTTATTTGTTTTTATCTCAGTGATATTTTTCACTTCTAAAATGGCAGGCCAAACGGAAATTGTTGCCATCCTCGCAAGTGGAACCACCTACAATAGATGGTTAAGGCCGTATTGGATTGGGGGTACATTTTTAGCATTGGTTTTGTGGATTGCCAATCAATGGACGGTTCCTCAAGCCAATAGTATTAGAGGTAGTTTTGAAGCAGCCTACATTGACAAAAATTCAAGTTATGATGCCTTGGTTAGAGGGTCTTCTGATATCTATTTTAGAGTAGACTCATTTACTTATGCCGGCATATATGAATATGATACTGTCAATAATAGAGGGGGCAACTTTTTTGCTTTTACTACAGACAATAAAAAAGTCATTAGTAATTTAAGAGCAGAAACCATTATGTGGGACACGACAAAAAAAGTTTGGGAATTGACCAGTGTCATGGAAAGAACATTGTCTGAGGATAAAGAAATTGTTAAATATTATGGGACTTTGAATAAAAAGTATCCTTTTAAACCCAATGACATAAAGAAGGATAAGTATACCAAAGATAAATTAACCACCCCCCAATTAATAAGACAGATAGAACTAGCTAATTTAAGGGGATCTGAGGGGTTAAATGAACTAAAAATTGAAAGATATAGAAGGGATGCAACCCCAGTCACCGTATTGCTTTTAACCTTAATTGGGGCTATCATTGCAGGTAGAAAATTGAGGGGTGGAAGTGGCTCACATTTAGCTGTCGGTTTTATCATTGCCGCAGTGTTCATTTTAGTGGATAGGTTTTCCACAATATTCTCTACAAAGGGGAATTTACCCCCATTATTAGCGGCCTGGATACCCAATTTAATTTTTATTTGGGTAGTATATTATTTGTACAAAAAAGCACCTAAATAAACTAATCTTAACTAACTTTGCCCCCAAATTAAAGGTTCCAAACTTATATACTTTTTTTATGGAAGCAATCAAAGACTTATTTAGTGCAAAAGCAACAGCTGCAGCAGCTGAAATCAAAGACCTTATCAAGCAACACGGAGAGAAAAAAATTGGTGAAATCACACTTGCTCAAGTGTATCAGGGTATGCGTGGTATGACTGGTTTAGTGACTGAAACAAGTTTGCTTGATGCGCAAGAAGGAATTCGTTTTAGAGGTTATTCCATTCCAGAATTACAAGCAAAATTACCAAAGGCAAAAGGTGGTGATGAACCATTGCCAGAAGGTTTATTTTATTTAATGATGGTGGGAGAAATTCCAACAGAAGAAGATGTAAAAGAAATTACCAGCAATTGGCAAAGAAGAAGCCATGTGCCTTCACATGTATTTGATGTTATTGATGCGTTTCCTTTAAATGCGCATCCAATGACAATGTATGTGGCTGCAGTAATGGCATTACAAACCGAAAGCAAATTCTCTCAAGAGTATGCTAAGGGTATGAATAAAAAAGATTACTGGCAATTTACTTATGATGACTCAATGGATTTGATCTCAAGATTGCCAAGAATTGCTGCTTATATCTACAGAAGAAAATATAAAAACAATGAGCATATTCATCCAAACGGTTTATTAGACTGGGCAGGTAACCTTGCTTATATGATGGGCTTTGAAGATGAGAGCACTAAAGAATTGATGCGTTTATACATGACCATTCATGCTGATCATGAAGGTGGAAACGTATCTGCACATACTACACACTTAGTAGGTTCTGCATTAAGTGATCCATACTTAAGTTATGCTGCTGGTATGAATGGTTTAGCAGGTCCTTTACATGGATTGGCAAATCAGGAAGTGATCAAGTGGATTTTTGAAATGCAAGAAGCAATTGGTACAGACAATCCAACTGCAGAACAAATTATAGATTATGTTCAAAAAACTTTGGCTTCTGGTAAAGTAGTTCCAGGATATGGCCATGCGGTATTAAGAAAAACAGATCCTCGTTTTACTGCACAAATGGAATTTGGTAAAAAACATTTAGCAGACGATAAATTAGTGAACACCGTATGGAAAATTTATGAAACGGTTCCTCCAATATTAGAATCATTAGGCAAGGTTAAAAATCCTTGGCCAAATGTGGATGCACATAGTGGAGCATTATTAGTTCATTATGGTATTGTAGAATATGAATTCTACACTGTATTGTTTGCAGTAAGCCGTGCATTAGGAGTACTTGCGAGTTTAACTTGGGATCGTGCTTTAGGATTCCCATTAGAGCGACCAAAATCTGTAACAACAGAAGCGGTTAAGCTTTGGTTAGATGGCAAGGGAGAAATTTAGTATTCCTTTGAAAAATTTATTGCTCTTCCTAATAAGCTGTTTATGCTTAAGTGTGGCTTTTGGTCAATCCAAAAACTATACTTTTAAAGTAATGGATGTTAAAAACAATAGCATTCCCTTTGCTTCTATCAGAGTTACATCTGTTTTAGACAGTTTAAAGCAATTTTCATTGATTGCAGATTCTAATGGGATTGCTTCTGCAAATATCTCCCCCAATAAGAACTATACACTTTTGGTCAATGCCATTGGATATAAAAAGTATTCAAAAACCATTGCATTAGAAAACAACTCCAACATTACCATAAAATTATTAGAAGATCCTACACAATTGAATCAAGTAGTGGTGACTTCATCAAAAGCCTTGGTGAGACAAGAAGATGATAAAGCAGTGGTAGATCCGGAACTATTGGCTGCAGGTTCTACCAATGCTATGGAAACTATTGAAAAAACACCAGGTGTTTTTATTGATAGCGATGGAAATATTTTTTTGAATGGATTGTCTCCAGCAGGGGTTCAAATTAATGGAAGAGATTTAAGAATGAGTCCTTCTGATTTAGCTACCTTATTAAAAAGTTTGCCTCCCAATGCGATTCAAAAAATTGAATTGATCAGAACACCTTCGGCGAAGTATGATGCAAGTGGTGGTGGAGGATTGGTTAATATTGTTTTAAAGAAAGGGGTTAAATTGGGTTTAAATGGATCTATGAATACTGGGTTGAATCAAGGGCAGTATGGGAATCAGTTTTTAGGCGTTAACTTGAACAATACCAACGATAAATACAATACTTATTTAAACACTCAGTATAATAATAACAATGGTTATAGCATTAATAATACCAATAGAATTTTAAATGATCAATCAACCATTGTTCAAAGAGCAAGAACACAAAATCCAAGTAATTCTTTTTATGTAGGTTATGGTATTGGGAGAAACTACAAAGAAAAATGGGAATTCAATTATGATGGAAGAATAAGTAATAATCAATTTAATAATACTACAAAAAACAATGCGGGAATCGTTAGTGCCAATGCATTGCCAGCATTGAATGAGTCTATTATTAATAACAAAGGGAGTAATTACAATATTAACCAATCGTTTAGGTCAAAATATAAATTGGACACTGTAGGTGGAGAGTGGGTAACAGATGTCTCAGTAAATTATTCAGAAGCATCAACGCGTCAAGAATATTCCAATCAATTTAGAAATACCGTTGCTTCCAGTGGTGCTGGAGATTTTGGTAATGATAGAACCATTTTTATTGCTCAAACCGATTTAAAAAAGAAGTGGAGAGGGCTTAATTGGGAAACAGGTATCAAAACATCAATTTTGCAATTTGACAATCATGCAAAATATGTTAAAACCATTGGTGGCATCACTATACCAGATGAATTTAGAACAAGTAGTTATAGTTTTAAAGAACAAGTGAATGCTGGTTATTTACAAGCTTCTAAAAACTGGGGTGCAATAATTTTGAAGCTGGGTACTAGGGTTGAGCAAACCATCATGCAAGGAAGACAGTTTATTCCAAAGGATACAAGCTTTTTAGTGAATAGAACAGATGCTTTTCCTTATGTGTATTTGAGTAGAAAGCTTGTTACCATTATGGGCTATGAAATGAGGGGATATTTAGTGTATAGAAAAACCATTAGCCGTCCTAGTTATGATTTTCTAAATCCATTTGCTAGATATATTGATCCCTATAATTACGAAATTGGGAACCCTTTATTAAAGCCACAGTTTACCACTAATTACGAAGCCAACATAAGTGTGGATGACAGGCCTATATTTGCTTATGGTGTCAATGAAACCAAAGATATTTTTTCTAGTGTAGTGTACACATCACCCATTGATAAAGAACTATCCTATAGAACATACGATAATTTAGGCAAGAATAAAGAGGTTTATTTTAGAGCAATTGGAGTTATTCCTCCAGGTAAAAAATATTTTGCAGTAGTTGGAGTGCAGTATAGTAGAAATATCTATAATGGGGTTTACGAAAATCAGCCTTTTAATTTTGACAGAGGGAGTTATACTTTTTTTACTTTCCAATCCTATAAATTAGATACTAAATCTACCATTGCCATCAATGGTTTTTGGAGAACCAATGGTCAACAACAATTTTACGAATTAGATAATTTTGGACAATTAAATGCAACCATCAATAGACAATTTTTAAATAAAAAATTAACTGTTACATTGAGTGCAAATGATATTTTCTTCACTAACAACAATAATTTTGTTTTAAATCAAGGAAGTATTCGTTCCAACGGTTATAGAGAAAATGACACAAGAAGATATGGTATCAATTTGAGATATAATTTTGGATTTAAGCCTAAAGAGAAAAAGTTGGATATGCTTGACAATGATCCAATTGATAAATAATGGGCAAATTTAGTTCTTAAGCCAATTGATCAATGAGTGCAAATACACTCATGCCTCCCATTAAGATAACTACTAGCCATCCTGCTGCTTCCATCCATAAAGGATATTTGTATTGTTTTAAAACAGTCAGCTTTCTACCTGCAATCAACATGACTGCTAATGCAACAGGTAAAATAAATCCATTGACTAGTCCTGCAAGTAATAAAAGGTCTTTGGGTTTTCCAACAGTAATAAATATAGCGGTGGATGCAATGATAAAAATACTGATCATCCATTTTTCTTTCTGTATCCATTTATGTTGAATGTGCTTGATAAATGTATAAGAAGTATAGGAAGCACCTACTACTGAACTGATGGCAGCACTCCATAAAACCATCCCAAAAATAAACAATCCCCATCTGCCTCCGGCTGATTCAAAAACAGTTGCTGCTGGATTATTGCTATCTAATTTGATTCCTTTGGATACAATGCCCACAACTGCTAAAAATAAAATAAATCGCATGGTAGAAGAGATTAAAATACCTCTACTTGCACTCTTGGTAACAAAACCAATTTGATCTGGCCCACTAATTCCTGCATCAATTAATCGATGTGCTCCAGAAAAAGTAATATATCCTCCCACTGTGCCACCTACAATGGTTACAATTGCAATCCAAGAAATTTTTTCAGGTACAAAACTATGATGCACTGCTTCTAAGATAGGAGGGTGAGCAGCATAAACGATGATCAGTGTTAAGCCAATTTTAAAAATTCCTAAAAACTTAGTTAACTGATCCAGCATTTTACCAACTTCTTGTAGCCAAAAAATAATGATAACAAGGATGCCACTAATCATTGCTCCTTTTGCAAAAGAAATACCTGTTAAAATATTCAAGGCCAAGCCGCAACCAGCAATATTGCCAATATTAAAAGCAAACCCACCTAATACCACTAAGATACTTAATAGCGAACCTAATCCAGGTAAAACTAGATTAGCTATTTCCTGAGCTCTCATTCCACTTAAGGTGATAGCTCTCCAAATATTTATTTGTGCGCCAAAATCTAAAAGAATAGAAATAAGAATTACAAAACCAAAACTGGTTAATAGTTGTTCTGTATAAAATGAAGTTTGTGTTAAGAATCCTGGTCCGATAGAAGAGTTGGCCATTAAAAAAGCAGCACCTAAACTAATACCAATATGATTTTTACTGGGGATATTTGATTTCAATGTTTTGTTCTTTTAATTTGGTATAAATTGCTTTTGCCATTTCTACTGCATGAAAACCATCTCCATGAATGCATATTGTATCTACTGGTAATTTGATGATTTCATCTTGTAATGTGTGTACTTTTTTATGCATTACCAATGATAAGGCTTGTTGAGAAGCTACACCAATATCTTCTATCAAAGCACCTTGAATATGTCTTGGCGTAAGCGTACCATCTTTTTGATAAGTTCTGTCTGCAAAGACCTCTTGCATATAAGGTTGCCCTAAAATAATGGCTTGTTGAATGGTATTACTTTCACTTAAGCCATATATATAAGCTTCAGGATAAATTGCTTGAATTGTTTGTACAAATATTTTACTTAATGCAGGGTCTTTAGCACAATCGTTATATAATGCACCATGTAATTTTACATGATGAATATGCGCACCCATAGGCGTGGCTATATTTTCAAAAGCATAGATTTGTTCATTGATGAGTTCTGCTAAATCCAATACTGAAATAGGCTGAGAGATTCTTCCAAAATTTTCAGGATCATCATATCCAGGATGTGCTCCAATAGCAACTCCGTGTTCTAGAGCAATTTCAATTGTTTTTTTTATCGTATACTCATTTCCAGCATGAAAGCCACATGCTATATTAGCACTGCTAATGAAAGGCATTATTTCAGCTTCATTGTTCATGCCTTCGCCCATGTCGCAATTCAGGTCAACTTGTAAATTGTGCTTGTATGAATTGATATTGTTCATGTGCCATAGATAAATTACATAAGCTAAAATGAATAGGTGTATGATGTACCATTTGTGCTAGCCTAGGTAAATCTACCAAAATTATTTGACCTAAATTAGGATAGCCTCCAATGGTTTGGTGATCGGCCATTAAAATAATGATTTGCCCATTGGGTAACAATTGCATAGTACCTCTTGTGACGCCTGCTGAGAGATAAGATTTTGATACAATTGTTTTAATGGCTGGTCCTTCCAGCTGAAATCCCATTCTGTTGGACTGGAGTGTGGTTTGAAATGGTTCATGAAGGATTGCTTGAATAGAACTGGTGTCAAGATCATTCCAAGCTGGTCCTGGAATAAATCTCATGGGAGCAGGTGTAAATAGTAACTCATCTATTTTTTCTATCAATTTCCTATTTGTCAAGGTAAGGGCAGGTTTATTAAGGCTCATTGCTAGGTAGGAAATTCTTCCAAGCATTGGCTTTAAGAATTGAAGCAGATCTCCTTTTTTTACATGAATTATTTCATGCAAGGGAATACTTTTTTCATTCAATACAGGTACAAAATTTGCACCCGTAATGGCGATATATCCATCTTCTTCAAATCTAAAGTGACTTGCTGGAAAATGTATTTCATATAATTCCTTGTCTAATGGATTGCCTAAAATTTTATTGGCTAATTGTGCCGAAAAATAATCCATAAAACCACCCACTTGAACACCAATATGTTGATTTCCATAGTTGCCTGTGTTTTGTAAACTATCCGCTATCCCTTTTTTGATGATTTGAATCTTCATGATGGATTATTTTTAATGGCATCAAATTCTTCTTTTGTGATAGCTCGAAAACGAACTAAGTCACCAGGATTCAATAAGGCTAAATGAATTGGATCAAATACACTCAATGGAGTTCTGCCGATGATCTGCCATCCTCCTGGAGAATCACTTGGGTAGATGCCGGTCTGTGATCCAGCAATGCCAACACTTCCAGCATCTACGAATGGTCTAGGCTTTGGATGTCTAGGGGATTGAATGCTTTTGTCAACTTCTCCCATGTATGCAAATCCTGGCATGAATCCTAAACAAAAAACACGATATATTTTCGAACAATGTATTTGAATAATTTCTTCTACATCTTTATTTTTTTCTGCAGCAATTTTTGCTAGATCAATACCAAATGTAGGATGATAGCAAACTGGAATCTCTATATTATTGGGCTCATATTGAAAGGAGGTATGTTGTTGTTTGAATATTTCATATTCTTCGATGAATGATTCAGCAAGATGTAGTAGGCTTAAATATTTTTTAGATGAATCTAAATATGCGTAAAGCTGATCAATAGCGTAAACAATGGTAACAGCGTGATAAGATGGTATAATATCTTTAAAAGCACTGATATTTTTGTTTCGTATAAATGCACTAAAATGGTGGACTTCCGTATTGATATTTTCGTCCATCCGCTCGTCCAAGTAAAAAAATAAAGAATGATCCCCCATGGCTTTAAAATGCCAGGATTGCGGTTCATTTTTATTGATTTTCAACATATATTTTAGGTGGTTTTTAAAATATGGATGGGTATATGAACAAAGCTATATTTAGACTAAATTTTATATCTTTAGTAGGGTTCTAAAGTACAATTTTTTATCAACTATTCATTTTAAGTAAATAAACATTTATGGGTACTACAAATAATCAATACGATGCAATTGTTATTGGTTCTGGCATAAGCGGAGGATGGGCTGCTAAAGAACTTTGTGAGAAAGGTTTAAAAACCCTTGTTTTGGAAAGAGGTAGGGATGTTGTACACTTAAAAGATTATCCCACTGCAACAAAACAACCATGGGAATTTCCGCATAGAAAAGGTAAAACCCTGAGTATGGAAAAAGATAATCCCGTTTTAAATAGATGTTATGCTTACAATGAAACCAGTGAACATTTTTTTGTGAAAGACAAAGAGCATCCCTATGTACAAGAGAAACCTTATGATTGGATTAGGGGTTATCAAGTTGGAGGGAAATCTTTATTGTGGGCGAGACAAACGCAAAGATGGAGTAAATATGATTTTGAGGGACCAGCAAGAGATGGGTTTGGTAATTGGCCTATAACCTATGATGAACTTGCTCCATGGTATACACATGTAGAATTCTTCGCTGGTATCAGTGGTAATTTTGATAAATTAGATACTTTGCCAGATGGACATTTTTTACCTGCATGGGAGATGAATGATGTAGAGAAAAAAATGCAAAAAGCCATTATGGGTAAATTCACTGATAGAAATGTTGTGCAAGGTAGATGCGCACATTTAACAAAGCCAGCGCCCATTCATATTGAGCAAGGTAGAAGTCAATGTCAGGCAAGAAGTATGTGTGAAAGAGGTTGTCCTTTTGGTGGATACTTTAGTTCAAACTCTTCCACTATACCTTGGGCACAAAAAACGGGGAATTTGACTTTACAAACCAATGCGGTGGTTCATTCTATCATTTATGATGAGGCTACACAAAAAGCATCTGGTGTAAGAGTGATTGATGCTATTACTAAAAAGGCAACTGAATATTATGCTAAAATAATTTTTGTAAATGCGGCTACTTTAAATACCAATTTAATTTTATTGAACTCAACTTCAAAGCGATTCCCAAATGGATTAGGCAATGACAATGGTTTATTAGGAAAATATATTGCATTTCATAATTATCGAGGAAAAGTGTCTGCCAGCTATGATGGTCCTTTGGATAGTTATTATTATGGTAGAAGACCTAC
Organism: Chitinophagaceae bacterium; assembly: GCA_017856545.1. Taxonomy (GTDB): domain Bacteria; phylum Bacteroidota; class Bacteroidia; order Chitinophagales; family Chitinophagaceae; genus Sediminibacterium. The sequence goes on along the minus strand of JAFMEV010000033.1, from coordinate 4,251 downwards.
GCAGCCCATGATGCCCAACTTTAGAAATGTGCACAAGCAGGAAACAGATTTTTTAAGAGGGTATATGACTTTCTTTGGTGCAGGTAGAGGTAATGCAGATGGTTCAACTACGGATGGTATTGGAGGTGAATACAAAGAAGCGATTTCAGAACCAGGTGGTTGGTATGTCTCTATGATGATGCAAGGAGAAACCATTCCAAAAGAAACCAATCATGTGAGATTGAGCACTGAATTAAAAGATGAATGGGGCATACCACAATTAGTAACATCCATTGATTATGATGATAATGATATTAAATCAATGAATGATTTTATAGAGCAAGGTTCTGCCATGCTTGAAGCGGCTGGATGTAAAAACATTGTAAGCAATGACACCAAGCAAGCCCCAGGTTTAGATATTCATGAAATGGGGGGTGTAAGAATGGGAAAGGATCCTAAAACATCTTTATTAAATGAATGGAATCAAATGCATCATTGTAAAAATGTGTTTGTAACCGATGGAGCATGTATGGTGAGTACCAGTACACAAAATCCATCATTAACTTTCATGGCTATCACTGCAAGAGCAGCTAATTATGCAGTAGAAGCACTTAAAAAAGGTGAAATCTAATGCATTTATGAAAAAAATTATTTCTATTCAAGTATTGATTGTTGTTTTGTTTTTACAACAAGTCAATGCGCAAGCCATTCAATATATTACCAAGGGTGATCAAACGCAATTATTGCAAAAACAAGTCATTCAATCTAGTAAATCAAATACATCTTCTATCACTATAGAGGTAGATGCACAAAAAACATTTCAAACCATGGAAGGTTTTGGATTTGCATTAACCGGTGGATCTGCTGGTTTAATGGATGCATTACCTGCTGAAAAGAAAACAGCTTTATTAAAAGAACTATTTGGTGCAGGGCCTGATCATCTTGGAATAAGTTATATCAGAATAAGTATGGGGGCATCAGATTTAGATGCAAACGTATTTAGTTATTGTGATTTACCCAAAGGAGAGACTGATCCACAATTAACTAAATTTAATTTATCACAAGATACCCTACATTTAATTCCAATGATTCAAGCGGCTTTAAAATTGAATCCTACACTAAAAATCATGGCTTCTCCTTGGAGTCCACCAGTATGGATGAAATCCAATGGATTTTCTATGGGAGGACATTTACTAAAACAATATTATGATAGTTATGCTTTGTACTTTGTAAAGTATATCAAAGCCATGAAAGCAAAAGGAATTACTATTCATTCCTTAACGATGCAAAATGAGCCAGAACATGGAGGCAATAACCCAAGTTTATTGATGGATGCAGAAGAACAGAAAGTTTTTTTAAGAGATCATTTAGGTCCATTATTGGCAAAAGAGCAAATTAAAACTGAAGTTATTTTATATGATCATAATGCAGATCATCCCAATTATCCGATAAGTATCTTGAATGATCCAAAAGCAAAAGCGTATGCAGCAGGATCTGCTTTTCATTTGTATTTAGGAGATGAATCGGCTTTATCAAAAGTACATGAAGCGCACCCTGATAAGAAACTGTATTTCACAGAGCAATGGACTGGTGCAAAAGGTAGTTTTGACGGTGATTTGTTTTGGCATACAGAACATGTTGTATTAGGTACAATCAATCATTGGAGTAGTGCAGTGATTGAATGGAATTTGGCAGCAAATGCAAAGTATGAACCTCATACTCTAGGAGGTTGCACAGAGTGCAAAGGAGCTTTAACCATTCAAGGGGAGGAGATTTCAAGAAATGTGAGTTATTATATTATTGGCCATATCTCTAAATTTGTTCCACCAGGATCTAAGAGAATAGCAAGTAAGTCTTCTAGTGATTTGATCAAAACAAGTTCTTTTCTTTTACCCAATGGGAAAAAAGTAAGCATTGTTTTAAATGCGGGCTCTTTAAATAATATAGCATTAAAAAATAAACAACAAATCTATTCTATAACTTTACCAGCCGGTTCTGTATCCACTATAGTTTGGTAATGACCATTTAAAAATTTAACGATTGTATATGAAAAAATTAATTTTGATCAATTCATTGCTGTTCATAGCTATTCTTGGTTATGCTCAAAATGCAAAAGATGCTAAAATGCATCAGTTTGTAAATAACCTTATGTCAAAAATGACATTGGAAGAAAAACTAGGACAGTTGAATCTTCCTGCTTCTAGCGATTTTGTTACTGGTGCGGTGAGTAGTTCAGATATTGCAGAAAAAGTGAAAGCAGGTAAGGTTGGTGGGGTATTCAATATCCGATCTGTAACAAAGATTAAAGAGTTGCAACAGTTCGCAGTAAACAACACTAGATTACATATTCCTTTATTATTTGGAATGGATGTGATTCATGGATATAAAACTATTTTCCCTATTCCATTAGGGATGTCTGCAACATGGGATATGGATTTGATAAAAAGGTCTGCTCAAATTGCAGCAAGCGAAGCAAGTGCAGATGGAATTCAATGGACTTTTTCACCAATGGTGGACTTGACAAGAGATCCAAGATGGGGTAGAACTTCTGAGGGCAATGGCGAAGATGCTTTTTTAAGCAGTGCTATTGCGAAAGCAATGATACACGGTTATCAAGGAGATGATTTATCTGCTGAAAATACCATTATGTCTTGCGTGAAGCATTATGCATTGTATGGCGCTGCAGAGGGTGGAAGAGATTATAACACCACTGACATGAGTAGAGTAAGAATGTATAATGAGTATTTCCCTCCTTATAAAGCAGCAGTAGATGCTGGGGTGGGTTCTGTAATGGTTTCTTTTAATGAGATTGATGGTGTGCCTGCATCAGGCAATAAATGGTTGGTAGATGATGTATTAAGAAAACAATGGAAGTTCAATGGTTTTGTGGTATCTGACTATACTGGTATTCCAGAAATGGTGAATCATGGTGTGGGCGATTATCAAGCAGTGAATGCGCTTTCATTAAATGCAGGAGTGGATATGGATATGGTAGGAGAAGGCTTTTTGACTACCCTTAAAAAATCAATGCAAGAAGGAAAAGTAAGTTTGGCGCAAATCAATAAAGCATGTGAAAGAATTCTTGAAGCAAAATACAAATTAGGCTTATTTGATGATCCTTATAAATATTGCAATGAGCAAAGATCTGCAAAAGAAGTATTTACTGCTGCCAATCGTGCAGAAGCAAGAAAGATAGCTTCTCAAAGTTTTGTATTGTTAAAAAACAACAATCAACTCTTGCCCTTATCAGCAGGTAAGAAAATTGCTTTAGTGGGTCCATTGGCTAATGCAAAAGAAAATATGACGGGTACTTGGAGTGTGGGTGCAGATAATGCTCAATCTGTTAGTTTATTAAAAGGATTGACTGATGCCATCGGTAACAATGGTAAATTAGTTTATGCAAAGGGTGCTAATTTGGAAGATGATGAAGAGATGCAGAAAAGACAAACCATGTTTGGAAAAGATATTGCAAGAGATGGTAGAACCGCAGAGCAAATGATTCAAGAAGCAATTAGTATAAGTGCTGATGCTGATGTGATTGTTGCTGCTTTGGGTGAAGGTGCAGAGAGTAGTGGTGAGAGTGCGTCAAAATCTGACATTGATATTCCTTATGCACAAAAGCGTTTATTAAAAGCATTATTAGCCACTGGCAAACCTGTGGTACTCGTATTGTTTAATGGTCGTCCTTTGACTTTATCTTGGGAGACTGAAAATGTGCCAGCTATATTAGATGTTTGGTTTGCAGGATCAGAAGCAGGCGACGCAATTGCAGATGCCTTATTAGGTAAAGTAAATCCTTCTGGTAAATTAAGTATGAGTTTCCCTCGCAATGTGGGTCAAATTCCAGTATACTATAATCACAAGAATACTGGTAGACCTTTAACTGGCAAATGGTTTGCTAAATTCCAATCTAATTATATTGATGTGCCTAATGATCCATTGTATCCATTTGGTTATGGCTTAAGCTATACACAATTTGAATATGGTAATATCGAATTATCTGCTAAGCAACTAAAAGGTAACCAAACATTAACGGTGACAGTGCCTGTGAAGAATACTGGAAAGTATGCTGGTAAGGAAGTAGTTCAATTATATATTAGAGATGAAGTAGGATCTATCACAAGACCAGTTCAAGAACTAAAAGGATTTAATAAAATTGAACTAGCTCCAGGTGAAACTAAAAATGTAAGCTTTAATATTACTCCAGAATTATTGAAATTCTATAATGGAGATTTAAAGTTTGATTGGGAATCAGGGGATTTTCAAATTATG
>JAFMEV010000032.1 GCA_017856545.1 Chitinophagaceae bacterium | reverse complement strand
AAAAAAGCCCCGACTTGCGTCGGAGCTTTGTGATCCCGCTGGGACTCGAACCCAGGGCCCATACATTAAAAGTGTATTGCTCTACCAACTGAGCTACGGAATCTAACCGTTTCCCTTTTGAGGAGTGCAAAAATAAGGATAATTGAAAACTATCCAAATAATTGAACAACTTTATTTTCCACTAGAAAAAACACACCTAAGTAGTTCATCTTCAAATATCAAGTACATTTGTACAAACCCTTTATTATGTCGCATTTTCAAGGTAAAAATATAGTGATTACAGGTGGTTCAGATGGCATTGGAAAAGCTTTGGTGCAGCAGTTTTTAGGCCTTGGTGCCAAAGTAGCTACTTGCGGAAGAAATAGGGAAAAATTAAAAGCACTTGAGTTGGAATGTGCATCTGAACATTTAATGATTTTTACTGCAGATGTAAGTAAAAAAGAAGATTGTGATGCTTTTATTCAAGCAGCTATTCAACAATTAGGAGGTATAGATGTACTCATCAATAATGCAGGAATTTCCATGAGAGCACTGGTGAGTGAAGTGAAAGTAGAGACATTGAAACAGGTTATGGACATTAATTTTTGGGGAACAGTGTATACCACAATGGCAGCATTGCCATCTATCAAAGAACGCAAAGGGGTAGTTGTGGGTGTATCTAGTATCGCTGGATACCGAGGATTGCCTGGAAGAAGTGGCTATTCTGCTTCTAAATATGCGCTCAATGGTTGGTTGGAAGCTTTGAAAACTGAATTATACGGCTCTGGAACTCATGTGATGTGGGTTTGTCCAGGATTTACCAGTTCAAATATTCGAAACGCTGCTTTGGATAAGGATGCAAAAGCACAAGGGGAGTCTCCAATGGATGAGGGTGCGATGATGAGTTCGGAGGAATGTGCAGATCATATTATTCAATCTATCGAACAAAGAAAAAGAACGCTGGTATTGACTTTCACAGGGAAAAGAGCGGTTTTCATGAATAAGTTTTTCCCTGGATTGGCGGATAAGCTCACCCATGGCTTTTTCTTTCAAAATGGTCGCTTGATTAAATAGGCTGATTGGTAAAATATAAAGTCTATTTTTTCGTTACTATTTAGATATGCCCATCATTACTTTAACATCTGATATAGGCCAAGAAGATTTTATCATTGGCGCTTTAAAAGGGCAGATTTTGTCGACCATTCCCAATTGTACTATTGCTGATATTACCCACTATGCATCTTCTAAGAATTATCAGCAAGGAGCTTATATTTTCAATAATGCTGCAAAGTTTTATCCAAAGGGTACTGTGCACATGGTGATGGTGAATTTTTTCCAACATCCACAAGATCATGTGTTGTTTGCGCATTATAACGGACATTTTTTTATCACACCTGACAATGGATTTTTGACGATGATATTGGGACTAAAGCCCAAGGAGATTGTAAAAATCGATTGCAAAAATGCCAACACTTTTATTCAAATCACAGATAGAATCGTAGAAGCGATTGCTTATTTTTTTGCTTCAGGTAATTTAGCAGATGCAGGTGAACCTTTTGATGCTATTCATGAAATTTATCCAATGCAACCTACCACGGGTCCAAATTGGATGGAAGGACAAATTCTCTTTATAGATCAATTTGAGAATGTAGTGGTGAATATTCGTAAAGAAGAATTTGATTTACAGGCTAAGGGCAGGTCTTTCAAAATTGTCTTTACACGTAATGAAACCATTGAAGTGTTGAGTGGCAATTATGGGAATGTGCCGGTGGCCGATAAAATGGCTTGGTTTAACTCTGCCGGTTACCTTGAAATAGCCGTTAGAGGAGGTAATATGGCCGGTTTATTTGGCTTAAGTAAATACGATGAAAACCAGATAGGGAAGCAGCGTCCCAACGATAATAAGTGGTTTTTTCAGATGGTGAGGGTTTTCTTTGAATAGTTTTACTTTTTGCCCATTTTTGGGTACTTTTGCACCCTATAATAACTCAATAAATTAATACTAAAATACTCTGTTATGGCATATGACGTAATCGTTTTGGGTAGTGGTCCTGGTGGATATCCTGCTGCTATTCGTGCTTCTCAATTAGGTTTGAAAGTAGCAATCATCGAAAAAGAAAGTTTAGGGGGTGTTTGTTTAAACTGGGGTTGTATTCCAACCAAAGCATTGTTAAAGAGTGCACAAGTATATGAGTACTTAAAACATAGTAAGGATTATGGTGTGAACGCTACAGGTGTGAGTGCAGATTTTGGTGCAGTAATTTCTCGTAGCCGTGGTGTGGCAGATAAGATGAGCAAAGGTGTTCAATTCTTAATGAAGAAGAACAAGATTGATGTAATCATGGGTTATGGTAAAGTGCATGCAAAAGGTAAAGTAGAAGTAAAAGCTGCTGATGGATCTACTCAAATCGTAGATGGAAAATATATTGTGATTGCAACAGGTGGAAGAACAAGAGAATTGCCGAATTTAAAACAAGATGGTAAAAAAGTGCTTGGATACCGTGAAGCAATGGTAATGCCAACACAACCAAAGAGCATGATCATTGTTGGTAGTGGTGCGATAGGTGTGGAGTTTGCATATGTATACAATAGCATGGGTACTAAAGTAACCATTGTGGAGTTTGCTCCAAGAATTGTTCCAGTAGAAGATGAAGACATTTCAAAAGAATTAGAAAAGCAATATAGAAAACAAGGCATTGAAATTTTAACCAATGCTTCAGTTGAATCTTTAGATACTGCAGGTGCTGGTGTGAAAGCATTGGTGAAGAAGTCAGACGGTTCTACTTTAACTTTAGAAGCGGATGTAGTATTGAGTGCTGTGGGTGTGGTGGCTAATATTGAAAATATTGGTCTAGAGCAAAACGGTATCAAAACGGAAAAAGGCAGAATTGTTGTAGATAAATTCCAACAAACAAGTATTGCAGGTATCTACGCAATTGGAGATTGTTCTCCTGGCCAAGCTTTGGCGCATGTTGCTGCTAAAGAAGGTATCAATGCAGCAGAGCACATTGCTTGTTTAGAAAAGAAACATGCACATATGCCTGAAGCTATTGATTATAATAATGTACCAGGTTGTACTTATTGTATTCCAGAAATTTCAAGTGTTGGCTATACAGAAAAAGCAGCTAAAGAAGCTGGATATGATATCAAAGTGGGTAAGTTCCCATTTGTAGCTAGCGGTAAAGCTTCTGCAGCAGGTGCAACGGAAGGTTTTGTAAAAGTAATCTTCGATGCGAAGTATGGTGAATTCTTAGGATGTCATATGATTGGTATGAATGTAACAGATATGATTGCAGAAGCAGTAGTTGCTCGTAAATTAGAAACTACAGCACATGAAATCTTAAATGCGATTCACCCTCACCCAACCATGAGTGAAGGATTGAAAGAAGCCGTTGCTGCAGCGTATGGCGAAGCGATAGATATCTAAGTATTTTTTAAAAATAATCAATGGCTCGTGTTTCCAATTCAATTGGATGCGAGCCATTTTTAATAATGTTGAATTAGTTGAATGAAGTACGAAAAGGAAATTAATAGAAGAAAAAGTTTTGCGATTATCTCGCATCCGGATGCTGGTAAGACTACCTTGACAGAGAAATTATTGTTATTTGGTGGTGCTATTCAAACAGCGGGTGCTGTTAAAAGCAATAAGATTAAAAAGCATGCTACTTCTGACTTTATGGAGATAGAGCGTCAAAGAGGTATCTCTGTGGCCACTTCTGTAATGTCTTTTGAATACAAGGGCAATTTGATTAATTTATTGGATACTCCAGGTCACAAGGATTTTGCTGAAGATACTTATAGAACATTGACGGCTGTGGATAGTGTTATTTTAGTAATTGATAGTGTGAATGGTGTGGAGCCGCAAACAAGAAGATTGATGGAAGTATGTAGTATGCGCGCAACCCCTGTAATTGTGTTTATCAATAAGATGGATCGTGATGGTAAGAATAGATTTGATTTAATTGACGAGATAGAAGCAGAATTAAAAATTTCTTTACATCCAATGACTTGGCCTATTAATAGTGGTAAGGAATTTAAGGGGGTATATAATTTGCATGACAAGAGTTTAAGATTGTTTACTGCTAGTACTAAAGCAGATGATGAAGATGTGGTTGCCATTGAAGATTTAGCAAGTCCGGTATTACAAGAGAAAGTGGGAGAAAGAGACGCGGCAATCTTAAGAGAAGATGTTGAATTAATTGACGGGGTTTATGGAGCATTAGATCCAAAAGATTATTTAGAAGGCAAAATCGCTCCTGTATTTTTTGGTTCTGCGGTGAATAATTTTGGTGTACAAGAAATGTTGGACACATTTATTCAAATTGCACCAACACCAAGAGATAGAGAAACCAATATGCGTAAAGTGCAAGCTGGAGAGGATAAGTTCAGCGGTTTTATTTTCAAGATACATGCCAATTTAGATCCTAAGCATAGAGATCGTATTGCGTTTATGCGAGTGTGTAGTGGTAAGTTTGAAAGAAACACTTACTACAAACATGTAAGATTAGAAAAAGATGTACGTTTTACCAATCCATACACTTTCTTGGCTAGAAGTAAGGATATAGTAGAAGATGCTTATCCTGGAGATGTGGTGGGTTTATTTGATACAGGTAATTTTAAAATTGGAGATACATTGACCGAAGGAGAGAAATTTTATTTCACAGGCATTCCAACCTTTTCTCCAGAGATCTTTAAAGAATTGGTGAACAAAGATCCGATGAAGACCAAGCAGTTGGAAAAAGGTATTTCACAGTTAACAGATGAGGGTGTTGCACAGTTGTTCACGCAATTTGGTGGCAATAAAAAAATCATTGGTTGCGTGGGTGAATTACAATTTGAAGTAATTCAGTATAGATTATTACAAGAATATGGAGCAGCCTGTGAATTCAGAACCTTGCCATTTTATAAAGCTTGTTGGTTGACATCCACTGATAAAAATAAATTGGCTGATTTCTTAAGGTTCAAGCAACAAAACGCAGCTGAAGATAAAGATGGTACACCTGTGTATCTAGCGCAAAGTGAATGGTTCTTGAATACAGAAATTACCAATAACCCAGATATTACATTCCACTTCACCAATGAAGTCAATAAATAGACTCTTTTAATTCAATATAGATGAAGGCAAAAACGCTCAAACAAAACAAGGTTAATATTATCACATTAGGTTGTAGTAAGAATCTAGTAGATAGTGAAATGCTGAGTGGACAATTGGCTGCAAATGATATTGCGGTGGTGCATGAAAACAAAAAACTGGATCATAATATAGTGGTGGTAAACACCTGTGGCTTTATTGATAAGGCCAAAGAAGAGAGCGTAAATACGATTTTGGATCAGGTAGCTTTAAAACAAAAAGGGAAATTAGATAAGGTATACGTGACAGGTTGTTTGAGCGAAAGATATAGAGGTGATTTAGCTGCAGAAATTCCAGAAGTAGATGCATGGTTTGGTACCATGGAATTACCTTTAATGTTGAATCAATTAAATGCAGATTATAAAGCAGAATTATTGGGAGAGCGTTTACTCAGTACACCACAGCATTATGCCTATTTAAAAATTAGTGAAGGTTGTAATAGAACCTGCTCTTTCTGTGCGATTCCTTTAATGAGAGGACAGCATGTAAGCAAAACGATTGAACAATTAGTTGATGAAGCTAAAGGATTAGTGAAGAAAGGAGTAAAAGAAGTGATGTTGATTGCGCAGGAATTAACTTACTATGGATTGGATATTTACAAAGAACGTGCCCTTCCGAAATTATTACATGCATTAGCAGATGTGGAAGGGATTGAATGGATTCGTTTGCATTATGCCTATCCAAGTAAATTCCCATTAGACATTTTAGATGCCATGCGTGAGCGTAGCAATATTTGTAATTACATTGATATTCCATTGCAACATGCTAGTAATAATATGCTCAAGGCAATGAGAAGAAATATTACCAGAGAAGAAATGAGTGTACTAATCAAAGAAATAAGAAATAGAGTTCCTGGTATTGCGATTAGAACTACATTGATTGCTGGTTTCCCTGGTGAAACTTTGGAAGATATAGAAGAATTAAAAGATTTCTTAAAAGAACACCGTTTTGATAGAGTGGGTATTTTCACCTACAGTCATGAAGAGAATACCAGTGCCTATGATTTAGTAGATGATGTTCCTGCTGAAGAAAAGCAAAGACGTGCTGAAGAGATCATGGAACTGCAGCAAGAAATTAGCTTGGAGATCAATCAGGCTAAAGAAGGTCAAATCTTGAAAGTATTAGTGGATAAAAAAGAAGCTGGTAGATACTTGGGGAGAACTGAATTTGATAGTGTAGAAGTAGATAATGAAGTGGTGATCAATACTACCAAACGTTTAAAGCCAGGAGATTTTGTAATGGTTAAAATCACCAAGGCATACGATTACGATTTAGAAGGCGAGCTAGTTGATTAATTAAGCAATTTTTAGTATTTTGAGTGGAATAATAACCTCTTAAAATATTTTTTATGGCTATTGATTGGAAAGGTGTTTTCCCTGCTGTTACGACCAAATTCACTGCATCGGATGAATTAGATCTAGATTTATTCAAATTAAATATTCAAGCACAATTAGATGCTGGTGTTCATGGGATCATTTTAGGAGGTACCCTAGGAGAGTCAAGTGTATTAAGTACCCAAGAAAAAGAAATTTTAGTAAAAACTGCTGTAGCCCATGTGAATGGCAAAGTGCCAGTGGTGATTAATATTGCAGAAGGAAGTACCAGTGTAGCTATTGAACAAGCTTTGTATGCAAAAGCATGGGGTGCTAAAGGATTGATGTTATTGCCACCTATGCGTTATAAATCTGACCACAGAGAAACAGTGCAATATTTTAAAGACATTGCTGCTAGTACAGATTTGCCGATTATGATTTACAATAATCCAGTAGATTATAAAATTGAAGTGACCATTGATATGTTTAGAGATTTGGTGGATGTAAAAAATATTCAAGCGGTGAAAGAATCTACCAGAGATGTTTCCAATATTACTAGAATGCGCAATGCTTTTGGAGATAGATTCAAGCTTTTGTGTGGTGTGGATACATTGGCTTTAGAAGAATTATTATTAGGTGCTGATGGATGGGTAGCGGGATTGGTTTGCGCTTTCCCTAAAGAAACCATGGCTGTGTACCGATTAGCATTGGCAGGAAATATTGCAGAAGCTACTAAAATATACAGATGGTTTATGCCATTATTGGAATTGGACATTCATCCTAAATTGGTTCAATACATCAAGTTGGCTGAAGCAAAATGTGGAATTGGGTCAGAATTAGTAAGAAGACCTAGATTGGTTTTAGAGGGTGAAGAAAGAAAACGCATTGAAGCAATTATTGATCATGGTATTCAAAACAGACCTACACTTCCAGAATTTCATACATTATAATTATGTCTTTATCAACGATCACTTCAAATGCACAAATTGCATTTGAGCAATATATTTCTTTTTCGCATCAACAAAGAGCTGCTTTTCTGGAAGCGATTGCTACTAATATTGAATCTCTAGGTGATGAATTAATTGAAACAGCTAGTCAAGAAACTAATTTACCTGCTGCAAGATTACAAGGAGAAAGAGGACGCACCTGTTATCAGTTGCGCATGTATGCTGCAATGTTATTGAAAGGAGATTACGTAGATGCAACTATTGAAACAGCAGTACCTACTAAAACACCTCCAAAGCCAGATATCAGAAGTATGTTTCAACCAATGGGTCCAGTGGTGGTATTTGGTGCAAGCAATTTTCCCTTTGCATATTCTACAGCAGGTGGTGATACAGCTAGTGCTTTAGCTGTGGGATGTTCTGTGATTGTGAAAGCACATCCAGCGCATATTAAAACATCATCATTAGTAGCAACTGCTATTCAAAAAGCAATAGTAGATTGTACAATGCCTGCCCATGTATTTCAACATGTATCTGCAGCTGAATTATTGATGAATGAAATAGATTTAGGTAAAGCATTGGTGCAAGACGAAGCCATTGCAGCGGTAGGGTTTACAGGTTCAAGAGTAGGAGGAAGAGCTTTGTTGGATTACGCTACTGCAAGAAAAAATCCAATACCTGTTTTTGCAGAAATGGGGAGTGTAAATCCAGTGATTTTATTGGAAGATATTATTGCTACACAAGCTGAAGCTATTGCTACTCAATATGCAGGTTCTATTACATTGGGTGTGGGACAATTTTGTACCAATCCGGGTATCTTAATAGGGGTACAATCAAAAGCTTTAAATGATTTTGCACAACATTTAGCCAAGGCAATGAAAGCTTATACACCTGCTACTATGTTGCATTCGGGTATTCAGGCAGCCTATCTAAAAAATAGTACAGCTGCTATGGAACAAAAAGGAGTTTGTGTATACACCGATCAAAATCCTGATGCAGAAAATGCTTATCCAGTTTTAGCAACAGTGGATGCGAATACTTTTTTAGCTAATCCAATTCTTTCAGAAGAAGTTTTTGGCCCATATAGTATTTTGGTACAATGTAAAGACATACATGAACTTAAAGCAGTGTGGACTTCATTGCATGGTCAAATTACTACTACCATAATGGGTACTGATAAAGATTTACTTGAACATAAATCATTAGTAGAAAAAGCTTTTTTACATGCAGGCAGGGTAGTGATCAATGGAGTACCTACTGGTGTGGAAGTTTGTGATAGTATGGTGCATGGAGGTCCTTATCCTGCAAGTACAGATAGTCGATTTACTGCAGTGGGTGTAAAAGCAGTTAAAAGATGGTTAAGACCAGTATCTTATCAAAATTGGCCTGATCAATTATTACCAGAAGCATTACAAAATGCTAATCCATTAAACATTTGGAGATCTATTGATGGGCAGCTGACAAAGGATGCTTTGAAGTAGGCTTGATGGAATAAGTGGTTACCACTGCAGCACAAATTATAAAATAGGCAATTAAAATATAGCTACTCGTTGGCCAAACTTTTTCTAGTCCAAACCATCCCCCAAAATAAATAATGCATCCAATGCAAATAGCGTTTTTGATGATTTCAAAAATATAGGCCATTGGATTTCTGTCCATGAATTCTGTAAGGATATACACTTGTGCAAAAATAAAAGCGCCGTAAATAAATATATTACTGTGTCCAATATTTGCAACGTTGCCAAACAAGTAACTTACTAATAACAACAAGCTAAATAATTGACACCATAAAAACACTTGCATGCCTTTAGGGGCTTCGGTATCATATTTATCAAAATGATAAACATCTTTAATTTTTTCTACTGGGTAAGCTACTTCTACATCGGCAGGTCTCCATCCCAATGGTTTAAACCAAATAGTGAATTTAGCTTTCCAATCCTTAGTTCTCCATGCATCTTTTATGAGTAGCCACATATGCATGAAATTAATTTTAATTGGGTTCCATGTTTTCACTGGTCTTGTAATTCCATAAACACATGGTGTATCTTTTAATTCTTCTTGATAAGTACCAAACCAACGATCCCAAAAAATAAATACCTGTCCAAAATTTTTATCTAGATAAATTGGATTGATTGCGTGATGGACTCTGTGATGAGAGGGGGTTACGATAATGTATTCCAATAAACCCATTCTATCAATATGTCTAGTATGGTACCAAAATTGAGCAAATAAATGTAAGGGTGCTACGATGGCAATTACTTTTGAAGGAACTCCCAATAATGCAGCTGGTAAAAGTAGAACAGTATAAATTCTTACAAAGACTGAAATGCTTTGTCTCAAAGCACAAGCCAAGTTAAACTCTTCACTACTATGATGTACAATATGATTGTTCCAGAAAAAGTTAACACTATGGGCTAATCGGTGCACCCAGTATCCAGAGAAATCCAATGCAATAAATGCAATCACATACAATAACCAACTATTTTGTACATGGTATACTGCAATATGTTGCACAAGCCACTCATAGCTAATGATGGCAATGCTTATTCCTAAAACATCTTTGGTAGTATTGGTGACCCCTGAACTTAAACTGGAGATCATGTCCAATGTTCTTACAGTTTCAAAACCCTTTTTCCATCCATACCATTTTTCAAATAATACAAAGGCTAAGAAAAGGGGCATCGCTATAATCAATATCTTACCGTAGGTTTCCATAAAAAAGTTTTAAGAAAGCAATTACCAAAAGTATTAATTTTAGTCTATGGCAACAACTAATCCTATTAATACCCCAGGTTTTGGTAAGTACCAATTATCGGGGTCTATTTTTGAATGTATCGATGCACATACCTGTGGCAACCCTGTAAGAGTGGTGGTGAATGGAGGACCAGCTTTGGAGGGCAATAATATGAGTGAAAAAAGACAACATTTTTTACGCGAATATGATTGGATCAGAAAAGGATTGATGTTTGAACCACGTGGTCATGATATGATGAGTGGAAGTATTTTGTATCCACCGCATGATCCTGCAAATGATGTGGCAGTATTATTTATAGAAACCAGTGGGTGTTTGCCGATGTGTGGACATGGAACCATTGGTACGATTACTGTAGCTATTGAAGCAGGATTAATCCAACCCAAAGTGCCTGGTATCGTTAGAATGGAAGCGCCAGCTGGTTTGGTGCAGATTGAATATACAATGGAAGGAGATAAAGTAAAATCGGTTAAGCTTACCAATGTTGCTTCTTATTTAGCAGCCGAGCATCTACAAGTGGAATGTCCTGATTTGGGCATGTTGAATATTGATGTTTGTTATGGTGGGAATTATTATGCTATTGTGGAAGTGCAAGAACATTTTAAAGGGGTTGAACATTATACAGCTGGACAATTAATTGCATGGAGCGGTGAATTAAGAAAGCGAATTAATCAAGCCCATAGTTTTGTGCATCCTCTGGATCCAACCATAAATGGCTGCTCACATATATTATGGACAGGTAAGGTATTGGATCCATCCAATACAGCTAGAAATGCTGTTTTTTATGGAGATAAAGCCATTGA
This sequence comes from Chitinophagaceae bacterium, assembly GCA_017856545.1. Taxonomy (GTDB): domain Bacteria; phylum Bacteroidota; class Bacteroidia; order Chitinophagales; family Chitinophagaceae; genus Sediminibacterium. The sequence goes on along the minus strand of JAFMEV010000032.1, from coordinate 6,765 downwards.
TCGATCACCTTGTGGCACGGGTACATCTGCAAGGTTAGCCCATTGGCATGCCAAGGGCAAGCTTCAACAAGGTGAACCATTTAAGCATGAAAGTATTATTGGTTCTGTATTTATAGGAAAAATTGAACAAGTTACCCAATTAGGGGAGCATCAAGCTATTATACCTTCAATAGAAGGTTGGGCTAAGATTTATGGATTTAATACCATTTCCATCAATCCTAAAGACGATCCATATGCCAAAGGATTCCAAGTGGTTTAATGTATATTTGTAATCTAGATTAAGCTTATGGAGATAGTCATTATTGGGGGTGGAATTAACGGTTTAAGCAGTGCTTATTTTTTACAAGAAGCCGGTCATCAAGTAACTATTATCGACCAAACAGATATTACCACCAATTGTTCTTATGGAAATGCAGGATATGTTTGTCCATCTCATTTTGTTCCATTAGCCACTCCAGGAATTGTTCAACAGGGTTTAAAATGGATGTTGAATTCCAAAAGCCCTTTTTATATTCAACCTAGATTAAGCTGGAGTTTAATTGACTGGGGTTGGAAATTTATGCAATCTGCTACAGAAGAAAAAGTAGAAGCAGCAGCCATTCCTTTAAGAGACTATGCATTGTTTAGCCAACAATTGTATTTGGATTGGGCTAAACTTCCTCAATTTAATTTCTCCTATGAACATAAAGGTTTGTTGGAAATTTTTCAGACAAATGAAGTTGCAGAGCATGCGCATCATACTGTAAAGAAAGCCAATGAGATTGGACTCACTGGAACCAAGATTATTTCAAAGGCAGCATTAGATGCCATGGAGCCTGCTCATCAAATCAATGCTATTGGCGCTATTTATTTTGCCTGTGATGCACATTTGTATCCTAAGAAAATGATGGAGCAATTGATTTCCCATTTAAAGAATAAAGGAGTTCGTTTTGCTTTGAAAGAAACAGTGATTGATTTTGAAAAGAAGCATAATGCCATTTCCAAAGTGATTACCAATAAGACTGCATACAATGCTGATACGGTGGTTTTAGCTTCAGGTGCTTGGAGTAGAGAACTAGCAGAAAAATTAGATATTAATATTCCTTTGGTCGGTGGAAGAGGATATTCTATTACTTTAGAAGATACGCCGTATATGACCAATCATCCTGCAGTTTTGGTTGAAGGAAGAATTGCATTGACACCCATGGATGGTAATAAAATGCGCTTTGGTGGAACCATGGAAATTACTTCTACCAATACACCCCCAAAAATCAATAGAGTAAAAGGAATAATTGAGTCAGTTAAAAAATTCTTCCCTGAATTTGAGATTCCTTTGCCAGCCATTGAAGACGTTTGGTTTGGATATAGACCTTGCTCTGCAGATGGCCTACCTTATGTGGGTAGAACCAAGAAGTGCAGTAATTTAATTATGGCTACTGGACATGCTATGGTAGGGATGAGTTTGGGTGCAGCTACAGGAAAAATTGTAGCAGAGATTATTGAAGAGCAAAAGCCAAGTATCGATATTGCTATTTATCATCCAGAAAGATTTGACGCTTAATGAAATTGAATGCTACTTCTATGGATTATCAATTTACAGGCTTGTTTTCAAGCCTTGTAAAAGATTATATTCAAGATAAAGGTAGTGCTAGATCTTATGTTGCTTATGAACCAACTTATGATGGTGTTCGAAAAGCTATTGCTGAAAGAAAAAAATATTCAACCAATAGGAAGGTATTGGTGGAGGTATTGCAAAAACAATATGAATCATTATCTACCAGTGCTAGGGTAAAGGAAAATATTCAGTTGCTGACTAGTGATACAACATTGGTGGTAACCACCGCGCATCAACCCAATATTTTTACGGGTCCCTTGTATTTCTTTTATAAAATTATTCATGCAATTCAATTGTCTTCCGATTTAAAGAAGCAGTTTCCAGAAAACAATTTTGTTCCAGTGTATTATATGGGGTCGGAAGATGCTGATATTGAAGAAGTGGGCAGCTTTGTTTTGGGCGGTACTAGATATCAATGGAATACAAAGCAAAAGGGAGCAGTGGGTAGAATGAAAGTAGATGATGCATTGATTGCGTTATTGAAAAATATGGAAGGATATTGGTCTGTAAAGCCCAATGGAAAAGAAGCTTTAGCTATTTTACAAAATGCTTATCAAAAAGGGAAGACCATTGCAGATGCAACTATTGAATTAGTAAATGCATTTTTTGGAGCCTATGGTTTAATTGTAGTTCAACCGGATGATGCTTCATTGAAATCTCTTTTTGTAGATACTATGAAGTTAGAATTATTGACTGGATTTTCTCATAAAGCCATTCAACCCACTTTACAAGCTTTGACCGCTAGCTATCATGTTCAATCAGAGGGCAGGGCGATCAATTTATTTTATTTAAAAGATGATATCAGAGCTAGAATTGAAAAACAAGACAATCAATATTTTGTAGCAGATACGGATATACAATTTACAGAGGAAGAAATATTGAATGAACTTCACCATCACCCTGATAGGTTTAGTCCCAATGTAATTTTAAGAGGTATTTTTCAAGAAACCATTTTGCCCGGTGTTGTATTTATTGGAGGCGGAGGTGAACTAGCTTATTGGATGGAACTGAAAAATGTTTTTGCAGAAGCAAAAGTGCATATGCCTGTTTTGCAATTAAGAAACTCTTTTTTGTTGATTAGAGCTAAGCAAATGCAACAATGGACTGCACTGGGTCTAAGCAAGGAAGATTTATTTAAACCTGTATTAGATATAGAAGTGGCGTTTGTGAAAATGCAATCAGGTGCTATGTTAAGTTTGGAAGCAGAGTTAAAATTGTTGGAACAAGCATATGATCAAATTCAGAAAAGAGTTAAATCGATAGATACAACCTTGGGTGCACATGCCAATAATTTAGCACATCAATCCACTAAAAAATTATTGGAATTAGAAAAGAAAATGATTCGTGCAGAAAGAAGAAAACAAGCTGTTTCTGTTGAAAGAATTCATGCCATTAAGAACGCTCTATTCCCTAATAATGGATTACAAGAAAGAGTAGAGCATATCGCTGAATGGTTAGGTGATTTTGGAGAAGCATGGTTGGATGCTGTAATAAAAGCATCACCCACTATGCAACAAGAATTTACAATTATTGATCAAATTGATTAGGCCAATTGGCTTGTAATTTATCTGCCTTTTCTAATACTTCATTTCCTATTTGTAATTTATATGCTTCCATTGCTTTGGATACAGTAGCGTCATGATTGCCAATCATTTGAGCAGCCAATATACCTGCATTCTTTGCACCATTTAAAGCAACAGTTGCAACTGGAACACCTCCAGGCATTTGTAAAATAGACAGTATGGAATCCCATCCATCCACTGAATTACTTGATTTAATAGGAACACCCACCACTGGTAAGCTCGTGATTGCTGCCACCATTCCCGGCAAATGCGCTGCACCACCAGCTCCAGCAATAATCACTTTTAAACCTCTTTGATGTGCTGTTTTAGCATAATCTACCATTCTATCAGGTGTTCTATGTGCAGATACAATCGTTAATTCAAAAGGAATATTAAATAAAGTCAACATATCGGCAGCCTGCTGCATTATTGGTAAATCACTATCGCTTCCCATAATAATGCCTACAATTGGTTGTGTTGCCATGACTATTAATTTAGTGCAAGATACAAATTAGCCCTTAATTACTGATCAAATAGCCCGAGATATCAGTAAGAATAGGTTTTGCCTTGTATTCTGTGAAATGAATTCTAATATATTGAATGTTTTGTGTGGGGAATTGTAGGATTCTCTTATGCCCAATAGTGGTTCCTTTTGCGATGGGTTGAAATTGTTTTAGATCATTGCCGCCACTTAGTTCAAATTTCACCACTTTTTGTCCAAGACTTATTTTTTCCTTGAGTTGGATACTATTGAATGCAACGGGTTTATCTAAATGCACTTCAACACTATTATCAGTGTATAATAATTTTGCATTTTTAAAAAGATTATTGGCAAAAGCTTTATCTCTTATTTTTTTAAAATCCATTAATGCAGCAGAATCCAATGGATCAATCAATCCTTTTCTATTTGGAGGTACATTCAAAATTAAATTACCGCCATGTCCTACACTTTTCAAATAGATATTAAATAGGGTAGCGCCTGATTTTACCGTATTGTCTTCTTCTGGATGATAGAACCATCCTTTTCTAATGGACACATCGGCTTCGGCGCCAATCCAATGTTTGCCATTATAGTTTCCAGTATTCAATGTATCATTCGGTGGTGCGCCTTCTCCTCTTTTAAAACCTGCAGTGTCTAATAAATTCCAGTTAGTACTATTAATGATGCCGTTTTCGTTTCCAACCCATCTAACATGTGGTCCGATATCACTGAAGATCATGATTTGTGGTTGATATCTTAATGCAGAATCTTTGAATCTAGTAAAATCATATACTTGTTTCTTTCCATTAGGACCTTCACCGTTGGCACCATCCCACCATAGTTCGAAAAACTTGCCATAACCAGTCAATAATTCTTTCATGGTATTGATATAGATATCGTTGTATTCTGGCGTTCCATATTGTGGATGATTTCTGTCCCATGGTGAAATATACACACCCATTTCAATGCCTTCTTTTTTACATGCTTCAGACAACATTTTAATCACATCGCCTTTGCCATTCATCCAGCTACTTTCTCTTACAGTATGCTTACTGTATTTACTTGGCCATAAAGAAAATCCATCATGATGTTTTGCAGTGATTACAATACCTTTTGCACCTGCTGCTTTGGCAATACGAGCCCATTGGTTACAGTCTAATGCAGTGGGATTAAACACATTGGGATTTTCACTTCCATGTCCCCATTCCAAATCGGTAAATGTATTGGGGCCAAAATGCATAAATAAATAATATTCTTTGTCATGCCAAGCCAATTGCTCTTTAGTAGGAGTGGGTCCAAATTTTTCTTGTGCAGTACAAGTGCAACTATTAAGCATAAGTGTACATAAAGCAAATAATATTTTTTTCATAGTATTATTTTAGTGGCGATAAAGCACGTTTATATAATTGAATGGTATTTTCTAATCCTAAATACAATGCATCACTGATTAAAGCGTGTCCAATACTTACTTCATCGATAAAAGGAATTTGTTGAACTAAGAAAGGTAAATTATGTCTATCTAAATCATGTCCTGCATTGATGCCCAAGCCTAGTTGTTTTGCTTTTTCAGCAGCTTTACGATATGCTTCTATTATATCTTCTTTTTTACCAGCTTCAAATGCTTTTGCATAAGACTCTGTATACAATTCAATTCTATCCGTGCCAGTAGTAGCTGCTGCTTCTACCATTGCTTCATTTGGATCTACAAAAATGGATACACGAATACCTGCATTTTTGAATTTAGAAATGATCTCTTTTAAATAAGCCTGCTCTTTGATGGTATCCCATCCATGATCACTGGTTAATTGATTCAGTGCATCTGGCACTAAGGTAACTTGAGCAGGTTGATTGGCTAAAACCAATTCAACAAACTTCTCTTCTTTTGGATTGCCTTCTATGTTGAACTCTGTAGTAATATTTTGCTTCAAATCATAGACATCTTTGTATCGAATATGTCTTTCATCTGGTCTTGGATGCACCGTGATACCTTCTGCTCCAAATGCTTCACAATCTTTTGCTACTTGTACAAGGTTGGGGTTGTTGCCACCTCTACTATTTCTAAGGGTAGCGATCTTATTTATATTTACACTTAAACGAGTCATAGTCAAATTTAAGTTATTTTTGCAACTCAATTAAGAAAGAATGGCCTATTCTAGTTTAGAAGCTTGTTTATTGGATTTGGAGCAAAACGGACAACTCATTCGTATCAAAGAAGAAGTAGATCCATACCTAGAAATGGCTTCTATTCATTTGCGCATTCATGAACAAAAAGGCCCTGCAATTTTATTTGAAAAAGTGAAAGGCTCTAAATTTAGAGCAGTGTCCAATATTTTTGGAACACTAGAAAGAAGTGAGTTTATTTTTAGAAAAACCTTGCCTCAAGTAAAGCAGTTAATTGCGATGAAAATTGATCCAATGGCTGCGGTGAAAAATCCTTTAAAATCTTTGGCTGCATTACCAGCAGCATTGAATGCTTTACCTATCAGAAATCCTTTGAAGCAACCAGTGGTGTATGAAGAAATTCAGATTTCAGATCTGCCTTTGATTCAACACTGGCCAATGGATGGAGGAGCTTTTGTTACTCTGCCTCAAGTATACACAGAAGATGCAGATAAGCCAGGAATAGGGAATGCTAATCTAGGGATGTATAGAATTCAATTAAGTGGCAACGATTATATTTTAAACAAAGAAATCGGTTTGCATTATCAATTACATAGAGGGATTGGGGTGCATCAAACTAAGGCCAACTTGAAAGGACAACCCTTAAAAGTAAGTTGTTTTGTTGGCGGTCCACCAGCACATAGTGTGGCAGCGGTAATGCCTTTGCCTGAGGGAATGAGTGAAATGAATTTTGCAGGAGTATTGGCAGGAAAAAGATTTGGCTATACTTATAAAGATGGTTTTTGTATTAGTACCGATGCGGATTTTGTAATCACTGGTGAAGTATATCCAGGAGAAAATAAACCAGAAGGTCCATTTGGAGATCATTTAGGATATTATAGTTTACAACATCCTTTTCCTTTAATGAAAGTGCATAAAGTGTATGCAAGGAAAAATGCAATATGGGCTTTTACAGTAGTAGGAAGACCACCTCAAGAAGATACTAGTTTTGGAGAGTTGATACATGC
>JAFMEV010000031.1 GCA_017856545.1 Chitinophagaceae bacterium | reverse complement strand
TGAAAATGGTTAAAGCGAAAATGAAAGGAAAGACAACATTATAAATCCTTGAATATCTATATTTTAACTTCACTATTGGACTTTTGGTAACGTACAAAAATCCATAATATTGCATACTATGTCAATAGAATAAGTTCTAATAAATTGTTTATTTCCAATAAAATTTTAAACAATCTAAGAACTAATTCTATAAATAAAATATAAAATAGAATTTATTGATATATAAATACCACATTCACTATAGTTCCTTGCTGCTCTTTACTTTCAATATCTATTTGAGCATTCATAAGTTTAACTATATTTCTAATAATTTGATATCCCACTCCATTTCCTGATTTAAATCTTGAACCGTGTTCTAAGCCTTCATCAAAAGTTTTACCACTTGTTAAATATTGCACCATTGATTGATTCATACCAATTCCAGAATCTTTCACATAAATAATATAACCATCGTTTAATTTATTGAATCCAATTTCAATTTTTCCTTTGTTTGTGGCTTTAATTGCATTAACAATTAAGTTATATAATAACACTCGTATTGAATCTGGCCAACTATCAATGTTACAATCAGATTGAATATTATTAATTAATTGAATGTCTTTATTGTCTATAAAAGGAGATACGAAATCAAATAAATCATTAACTAATAAACTTAAATCAAAATACTGACTTTTGGGCAATCTTTCTATATTATCAAACTTTACCCAACTCAACATATTTGACGTTAAATATTCCAAATCTTTAGTGGTATTGGCAATTTGTTTAATGGAAGTTTTAATTTGATCATCATTATTTGAATTAACAATATTCTTTGCAGTAATATGAAGATATTTTAATGGTGTTAAAATATCGTGATTCATAATTGCAATAACATGATCTTTTGCTTGATTTCTTTTTAATAAATAATCATTTAATTTATTTAATGATTCTGTCTTTAATGCAACTTCTCTTTCTAATTCCTTTTGCCTTCTTTGATAAAATATTGTTTTAAATCTAATGTAAATAAGAATTAAAATAATTAAAGAAGCGAAATAGACAATGTACATCAGAGGATGTAATGTCCAGGGATATACAATATTAAATATTAGGTTAGTATCATCCCATTTATTTTGTATGGTATTTCTAACTCTTATAAATAACTTGTGTTCTCCTCGTGCTAGATTAGTATATCTTAAAACAGGATTACTAACATTTATTCTATTCCATTTTTCATCATCAATCTTAAACTCCAACATGATATTTTCTTGAGATAACATTCCAGAAATAGCTAAATAAAAATCGAAATTTTTTGCACTTGAAGGCAAATTGGTTAAATCTTGACTTGAATTATAAATTTTTCCATCAACTAAAATTTTATCAAAATAAACTTTGGGTTGTATATTTACGTTTGTTATTTTCTCGGGATTGAATTGAATTAAACCATCAATACCTGGTATTGAAAAATCGCCATTCTTTAATTCAATTGCACAAGGAGTACACCCTCCATTAAATTCTAACTGATCAATACCATCTGGTTTACCAAAATATTTAAATCTTATATTACCAGGCCCTTTTTCCCAAAAATCAATTAATGAACTAACAGGGGACATGAATAAACCCTTATTTGAACTTGCCCAAACTCTATTGCTCTTATCAACAATAAAACAATGAGCATAGTTTAAATACATATTTTGATCTAAGGGTAACTTTTTGATTATATCATTTTGATACATATATACACCACCACCATAGGTGCCAATTAAAAAGTAATTCCCAATTGAAGTAATATTTCTAAAATTTGCTTTTGTTTTATCTCTAAAGAAAAAATTAAAAGTATTATTTTTAAAATTATATTTATATAAACCATCTGTTGTAGCTACTAAAATTTCTTTTTGATTTATCTTCATCAAACTATAAACAATAAAATTAAATGGTGCTTTTTTAAATCGCAATACATATGCCCATTTATTTGAGGTTAAACTATTTAAACCTTTTTTCATGATGCCAGATTCATTAAAAGAATATATGTAGTCATCAATTTCTATATAGTTATTTCTATTTATTTTAATTATATCACTAGCAACTTGAATATTGACAACCTTATTCTTCTTTAGATCATATTCAACAATTCCATCTGAATTTGTCATAAAAAGTATACTGTCTTTTGTAATATATGTTGCAGTTTCTGATGGTTTATAGAAAACGTTTGGCATAGCAGATCTAGAATTTCCAAAGATCTGACCTGAGTTAATTTGGATATTGCCATTTTTTAATTGCAACTGCGCATAGGCAGATGTACTAATTCCATTTATATTATTATTTGGTAATAACCTTTTAAAATATTTAGGTTTACCTATTAGCATCCCACGATTGTCTGTGCCTAAATAAATAGTGTTTGTTAATTTATCTATTTGTATATATTTAATAAACTCTTTCTCAGGAAGTTGGTCAGTAATTAATTTTGTACTTAAAACATCTTTATTTAACTGTATGCTATAAAGGCTCGTCCCTTTAATGATGTATGCATCTTCGTTTGGATGATTTTGAAATATTTTTATTTGTGAAAAAATATCTTTTGGATTATAATTATATAATAAATTAAAATCCTTTTCAATTAAATTAAATTTGTAATTCTGCTTGTATTGAAATTCATACAAATGACCATCTATGGTAAAAATAAAAATTCTTTTATTTAAAACAAATCCAATACTACTAGATGGTATTTTGAATAATGTATCAAATTGATTTAAATTATATTTGTAGAAATGGTTATTATTTATTGAAAATATTTGATTATTAATAATGAAATCATTATGCTCAATCTCGGAAAATTTTACCTTTTTTGAATAATTCTTTAAGTTATACTTATAGTTCAGGTATCCTGTTTGTCCAACTAATTTTTCAATGGAGGTATCAATGATGACTTTGTTCTTATTAATAAGAAAAACCCTTTCATCCATCAATTTCCCGAATAATTTTCCGTCATTCGCCTTGTCAAAGAAAACAATTCTATCATCCAGAACCTTTGTCTGCTCATTGTCACCAAAATTTTGAAAACCATAACCATTGTATCTTAAAATGCCAGACTCTGTTGCCACCCACAAAAAACGATTCTTTTCATCAAATTGTAACCCTTTTATGGCATTAGTAGATAAGCCATTATCTGTATTAATTCTTTCAAAATTATATTGTAATTGAGCTTGAGCACCTATGTAACTAAATATTAAAAAACCTGTTATTAAGGCTTTAACAAAATGATTAGTAACTGATTTGATGTACATGTGCCAATTGTAATAAATGGGTAAATGAATCTGCTTTTACTTTATCAAATATATTTGATTTAATAGTAGAAACGGTATTCATTTTTAAACCCAACAAATTAGCAATTTCTTTGGTTCTATAACCATTCAATAAATAGTGTAAAATTTCTAGTTCTCTAACAGCTAAAGTAGAAAATGGATTAGTAGTATTTTCCATTTTCTTCTTTAATAATACAGGTTGATTTTTAATAAATAACTCTAAATGATAATTAATCTCAGTTTCAGATGCACCTTTATGTAAATAAGAATGAATATTAAATTTGTTGGATATTTTTCCATAAACATCAATGGGCTGCATTGAATGAATTAGAATAGATAAATTAGGATATTTTTCTACTATTTTATCTAAATATTCAACTGTATTACCATCTGGCAAAATGATATCTAAAATTAAATGTGTGTAATGATTAGTGGCTAATTCTTGCATTAAGTCTGAACAAGTGCTTACATCAGCCACTTTTTCAACACCTAATCTATTCAAAATGGCAGTAAGGCCCATTTTTACAATGCTATGATCTTCAGCGACTAATACATTTAAATCCATAATTTTGGATAGCTTTTGCCAAATTTAATCATAAATAGAAGAAAAATACCTGCCCCATTTCTAGAATTAATTCTAAATTCATCAGGTAAAAAGCCGTATCGAGGAAAATCTAGTTAAAATACTTATTAAAACTCATATTTTTATATCAGCTTATATTAGCTACCCCAAAACGATTGCTTGCTTATATGTTTAGTTTAAACAATATAGTCAAAGACGGTATTTTAGAAGTTTGCTTCTCCAATGAAGATACTGAAAGCAAAATCTATACCATCACCAATGCCAAAGGTGTTGATATTATGCAAGGCAAAATCACTGGACAAACACAAAGAACATGTTTGTATGTGGGTGATTTAAAAAAAGGGAATTATACATTTTCTTTAGGTAAAGAGCATATTCAAGAATTCACTATTCAGTAGCCAAGACCCATTTATTTTAATTTGATTAAATTTGATAAAAATCAATTTAATTGAAAATCTCTATTTGCTCCGTTGGTAAAGCCAATGAATCTTATATTAAAGACGGCGTGGATCAATTTACCAAAAGGATTGGACACTACTACCCTATAGACTGGTCTTTGATTACTCCCAGTAAATTAACCGATCCAGTACAGATAAAAAAAGCTGAAGCGGAATCCATTATAAAAGCTTTATCAAAAACTGATATACTTATTTTATTAGACGAAAAAGGCACGATGCTAGATTCACCGGGTTTAGCTAAACTGATTCAACAAAAAGCCAATCAAAGTGCGCAAAGAATTGTTTTTTTAATTGGTGGCGCCTATGGTGTAGATAAAAGCATTAAAGAACGTGCAAATTTTACTTGGAGTCTTTCAGAATTAGTATTTCCGCACATGTTGGTTAGATTAATCTTAGCTGAACAAATTTACCGTGCATGCAGTATCTTAGCGAACGAGAAATACCATCACGAATAAGATTATTCAAATAGCTATCTACATTATGTCCATCACTATCATCATTACTGTCATCACCGTTATCATTTCTATCTTGGCCATGTACAATGAGCCTTTAATGGATAGAATGATTTTTAACCCTTATACCGTGGTTAGAAAGAATGAATGGTACCGATTTATCAGTGCTGGATTTATTCATGCCGATTTTATGCATTTGGCTTTTAACATGTTTTCTTTTTACATGTTCAGTGATTATGTAGAGCAGTTCTTTAGTATGATTTTTGGTGCCCAAGGATTTACATTGTATATCATTCTTTACCTGAGCGCTTTAGTTGTTTGTTTGATTCCAACTTTTCTACAACACAAAAATCATTATAACTATAACAGTTTAGGCGCCTCCGGCGCCGTATCAGCCATTGTATTTGTGGGCATTTTTCTACAACCCACTATTCAAATTGGCTTTTTCATTATACCTCCAATTATTCCTGGATTTATATTTGGTCCTATCTATTTAGCCATCACCGCCTATTTATCTAAGAATGGGCAAAGTGGCATCAATCATAGTGCACACCTTTGGGGATCTATCTATGGCATAGTCTTCTTAATAATTACTGCTAAATTCTTAGGAAATTATGATGCTGTTGGTTTGTTTATAGAACAAGTAAGGGCATATCTGCATTTATAGTATCGTAAGCCTAACTATCTGCTTTGTATGCTCGGTAATTCGAAAACGATGATCTATTCTTTGACCAACTACCCAAAGAATTCTATCACCAGAAGCAATAACGGTTTGCTTTTCTTTTTCTATTGGACTTAATTTAGCAGCTCCTAAAAAATGATTTAATTTCTTTTTCTTGTTATTTCCTAATGGATAAAAATAATCTGTTGGTTGCCAAGACCTGATTAATAATGGCCAGTCTAATGAATCTGCATCAATACATGCTACTTTTTTATCTGAAGGAATCTCCCCTAAAGCCTCCCTACTCAATGCTTCCACTTTTATTGAAAATTGAGTTAATTGTAAAACACCCTCTCCATAAATCAATTGATGCTCCATCGTATTACTCAAGGGCACAATTTGAATCATATTCTTATACTTCACTAATTTATGGGTATCACTTACCATATAAGCACCTGTATTAGCTGATAATAATTTATGTACTTCTGTAATTTGTTGTGGTCTAAAACCCAAGGTCTTAATGAGTCCCCATGTGTAGGTTTCGTATTGTGTTACTTTTTGCCATTGAGCAATATCAATACAATCAATACCCTTATATTTTCTGAGATATTTTTTCCAAAATATATTTACCGTTTCTGATATAATTTCATCCGCTTCTTTTAAGCGTTCTACCGTGCTTAAAATATTTTGTGAAGCATTGGCATACAATTGAGTGACTTGTGGCATCAATTGATTACGTATATAGTTTCTAGTATAATCGTCTTTTGCATTCGAACTATCTTCAACAAAATTCAAGCCATGCTCTAAAGCATATGCTTGAATGGCTGCTTTTGTAAAAGCCAATAATGGTCTTGCCAATGGAATACTATCTTTTCTGTAAGGTGCAATACCCGTTAAACCATGAACCCCAGTTCCCCTAAAAAATTGCATCAATACCGTTTCTACTTGATCATCTGCATGATGCGCGGTTAACAAAAAAGCAGGTTGATCTAAAGTTTTGATAATGGATTCAAACCATGTATATCGAATCTCTCTAGCAGCTTCTTGAATACCCATTTTGTATGCTTCTGCATATTTAGCAGTTTCAAAAGACTGCACTAGTACGGGATAATTGAATTGTGTTGCTAATTGTCTTACAAAATGTTCGTCTCTCACACTCTCTGATCCTCTTAATTGAAAGTTAACATGCGCAATGGTGCATTTTGCGCCAATTTGATGCATTAAATGAGCTAACACAACACTATCCACACCACCACTCACCGCTAATAAAAAATGACTGCGTTTTAATCTTAACTCAGGAAACTGTTTGTCCCAATAGGCCTTAAATGCTTCTAGGGTTAACATGTTTATTTTTTCTGTTCTTTAGCCCAAGCGTCTTTCAAAGTAACAGTACGGTTAAATACCAAGTTATTGGAAGTACTTGCAGGGTCTCTATAAAAATATCCTTTTCTTAAAAATTGGAATCTTGCATCTGAATGATCATTCACTAAAGCAGGCTCTGCGTAGGCTTCCACTGTCTTCAATGAATTTGGATTAATATACTCTTTAAAATCACCTTCAGCGCTGTTCAAATCTTCTACATTGAATAATCTATCGTATTCATTTAAAGTTACTTTAACTGCATGTTGAGCACTTACCCAATGCAATGTTCCTTTAACATGTATACCAGATGTATCTGAACCAGACTTGCTATTTGGATGATAGGTTACATATACTGTTGTAATGTTTCCTTGAGCATCTTTATCAAAGCTATCACAGGTAACAATATAAGCTGATTTTAATCTTACAGACAACCCTGGACCTAATCTAAAATACTTTTTTGTGGGCTCTTCCATAAAATCTTCACGCTCTATCCATAATTCCTTACTAAATGGCACTGCTCTTGTTCCACCATTTTCGTCTTCTGGATTATTCTCAGATTGCAACATTTCTTCTGCTTGTTCATAATTGGTAATGACTAACTTTATTGGATTAGCAACTACCATTCTTCTTAAGGCAATTTTATTTAAATGCTCTCTTACACAAAACTCTAATAAACTAAAATCAATAATATTTTCTCTTTTGGCAATACCAATTCTATCACAGAAATCTCTAATACTCTCAGGAGTATACCCTCTTCTTCTCATACCACTAATAGTAGGCATTCTTGGATCGTCCCAACTTTGCACATGACCTTCTTGCACCAATTGTAATAATTTACGCTTACTCATTACTGTGTAAGTCATATTTAATCTTGCAAATTCATATTGTTTAGAAGGGAAAATACCTAACTGCTCAATACACCAATCATATAATGCTCTATGTGGAATGAATTCAAGTGTACATACAGAATGGGTGATATTTTCAATACTATCCGACTGTCCATGTGCAAAATCGTACATTGGGTAAATACACCACTTGTCTCCAGTTCTATGATGATGCGCTGTTTTGATCCTATACAATAATGGATCACGCATATGCATATTTGGATTAGCTAAGTCAATCTTTGCTCTTAATACTTTTTCGCCATCTTTAAATTTTCCAGCCTTCATGGCTTCAAACAATTCTTTATTCTCTTGAACTGATCTATTTCTGTAATTGTTTCCTGTACCCGGAACTGTAGGTGTTCCTTTTTGTTGAGCAATTTCCTCTGCAGAACTATCATCTACATAAGCCAAACCCTTATCGATTAATTGTAAAGCAAATGCATATAATTGATCAAAATAATCAGATGCATAACATTCTTTGATCCAATTGAAACCCAACCATTGAACATCAGCTTTAATGCTTTCTACATATTCAGTCTCTTCTTTTTCTGGATTGGTATCATCAAATCTTAAATTGGTTGCACCATTAAATTTTTGTGCTAGTCCAAAATTCAAACAAATACTTTTCGCATGACCAATATGCAAATAACCATTTGGTTCTGGAGGGAACCTTGTTAAAATACTTTTATGCTTTCCAGCAGCCAAATCAGCTGCTACAATTTCTTCAATAAAATTCAGGCTTTTTTCTTCACTCATAATGCTTCTGCTATTCGGGTAAAGATACAAAATCCTACCCCCATCACCAAGACTTGGTGCTAGCCTTTATAACCATATACTTTACATACTTCTTGGACAAACTTTTCAATTTCTCGATCGTCCCCTTTGGCGTCATATGGCTGCTTTAGGTTGCTTCCAAAAACAAAAGCAATCGCTTGCCAAAAACCTGCATTAAAACCACCCTTATATTCTTTAATGATTTCGTAACAATTGTTACCTGTCTCTCTATTGATCAACTTCATCAAAACCTTACCTTGATATACAGATAAATTAGTCACTTTATCTGCAAACTCTTTCTTTAAATCTTTTTCCCTTGCTTTGATAATTTGCTTTCTTGTTCTTTCATCTTTAACATTGACCAATTGAGCATTCACTTCATTAATCACTTTACTGGCAGATTTTGCATAAGGATAAGTCACATAAACTGCATTTCTGAGTCTTGTCCATTCCTTCCAATAACTTGATGCTATTTTTGTTTGTAAGGTTCTTACTTCAACCGTTGGAAGCCAAGATTGAGGAATGGTATCTCCCTCTGGTGTGATATAAGCTTCAACTCTTACAGTATCATAATTATTTGTTTGCGCCCTTAATTGCCCATGCAAAAGGATGCACCCAAATAAAACAATACTAAATTGAAATGCCTTTTTCATAATAATTGATACCCTAAGATACAAAAGGTAACCTAAATTGCCTTGTTCTTTCTAATTCTTTGAAGCATACTCATCATGAAGCCAATGGTCATTACCACTACTCCCAACCATAAAACATTGATAAAAGGGAATTCATACACCTTTAGGGTAATTAAATTAGTTAGTGAGGAAGACTCTTTAATCCCTATTTCTAATACACCTTCCTCTTGGCTTACCACTTTATTAAAACTTAATACTAAATTTTGGGCCTTGATAGTATCCAAGCGTTGCTCCATATTCAATCCTTCTAATAAGATACCTGGTTTAGATGAATATTGTAAACCTTCTTTAGAAGTAACCTGTAAATCTAATATTAACTCATTGGTTCCTGCTGCCCTATTCGGATTTGGATTCACCAATACCTCATTCAATTTAATGTACCCATTACTATAAAAAATAGAATCCCCAATTTTAATTTTTGCAGGTTTAAAGGCAACAGTATCTTCTTCAGAATGATCTTGGAATGAAGTGATGTAGACAAAGATGTCTTTTAGCCAATAATGCTTTGCGTCAGGATTTGCAGAAAATCCCTCTGCACCTTTATTATTCTTTAAAATGTCTGGATACAAAAAGAATTGTTCATTGGTTTTCTTATCGGTAAAACGCAATTCAAAAAATCGCTTATTTAATTCATCTGTGGTATCTCTGGTATACTCAACCATGTACTTGCCCATATCCGTGTTGATCCCTTCAAACAAAGTAATATTTTCTCTTGGGTTACCCACTGGACTTTTACGCATGTCAGCATCTTCCTTCAAAACATTGATACCTGTTGTATTAAAACTAATTACTGTTTTATTGGAAGCAGACAAGAATATGCCCAATAAAACCAATCCAAACCCAATATGGCCCACACTTGCTCCAGCAGATTTTAATTTCCCTTTTAATACGCCCAACCAATAATGAAAATTAGCAACCACGGTATAAACAGAAGCTAAAATTCCTACATATAAAGCACCTACAAATCCGGGGCCTTTTTGTGTGTACCCTACACCAACAAAAACAAAAAACACTGCACTTATAACAATAGTAACAATACTTGGAAGTAGTAATTGTTTTTTGATTTGTTCAATTGGTGTATGTTTAAATCTTAGGTACTGTCCAAATGCAGATAAACTTCCAATAATAATAGCCACAAATACCTGCACTTGATTATGTGCAAATTCAGGATCCTCCGGAGGGGCAATATTTGTACCAAAAATTTTATTGAAAACTGGTATAGAAGTTATTGCAATGATTACAGATGCAGACAATACCAACACCAAAGAACCTACTAACATCCAAAACTCTCTACTAGAAATATCATCTTCTTTGGTAGGCTCTACCATAAAACGAAAACGAATAAAATACAAAATAAAGAATGGTATCACAAATATTAATAGGAATACCAATAATTGAGCATTCATTCCTAAATCGGTAAATGCATGAACAGAAGTATCTCCTAGAATACCGCTTCTTGTCAAAAAAGTAGAATATATAACTAGTAAAAAACTTAAACCCATAAACAAGTAGGAAGCTTTTACACTTGAACCTGTTTTTCTAAATATCATTGTTGTATGTATTCCCGCTACCAAAACCAACCATGGAACCAAAGATGCATTTTCTACTGGATCCCATGCCCAATAGCCACCAAAATTCAAGCTCTCATAAGCCCAAGCAGCTCCCATCATAATTCCTAATCCTAATATACCTGCACTAAAGTTGGCCCATGATAAAACATGGTTCATCCAGCCATTGTCTTTTTTGAATAAACCAGCCACGGCAAATGCAAATGGAACAGTAGTAGATGCAAAACCCAAGAACAAAACTGGAGGATGAATTACCATCCAATAATTTTGAAGTGTCGTATTTAATCCAGTACCATCTTTAATAAATTGTAAGTAATCTGGTCTAGATAAAATAGGCCAGTTCATTTCTTCTCTTAATAATATAAAGGGGCTAGAACCCACTTTTGCTCCAAAAATAAATACTCCAATCACCATGGATGCCAATAAGAATTGAACAAAACTTAAAGTCATCATCACCCCATTTGGACGCCACTTTACTTTGTACATGATGATCATCCCTAAAACACAATGCCAAAAACTCCATAATAAAAAGCTTCCCTCTTGTCCTTCCCAAAAACAACTCAATAAATATTCAAAAGACAAAGACTTATCACTATGTGAATACGCATACTTGTACTCAAACAAATGATTCGTAATAACGTAAGTTAGAATGATAAAACTAGCAACCACAGTAATAACTTCAATTCCGAAAGCTATCTTGGCTAATTTGTTCCAAGATTTTTCATCATCAATATGATTAGCATAAAAGGCTTTTGCAAATGCAAAACTTGCTACTAAAGATGCTACTAATGAAAGTAGTGTGAAAAAATAACCAAATTGGCCAGGTAATAAATGTTCGCCAATATATTGTAAGGTTGCAGGATTGCTTGCAGTGTTCATGGACTCAAATTAATTAGATAAGATTTCAGGTTGTTCTTTCATTGCAGTTGGGTTGTCCTTATATTTTGAAGGACATTTCATCACAATGGTTGAACATTCAAAAACATCTCCCTGAACCTTCCCTTTTAAAACCAGTCTTTCAGATTTCTCCATATCCGTTGGCATAGTATTATGGTAGACTACACTAATCTTTCCTCCCAAACTATCTTGCACATTAAATTTTAAATAATTAGGATCTTTTACGGGATCATACTGAACAGGAACAGTTTTATCCATTTTCACGATTAAGTTCACAAATTTGCCCTGTTTTTGCTTTGCAGAACTCACTGTTTCGTAGCTGCTCAAATCACCTGTATAACTTATCAATACTACAATTGCAGCTGCAATTAAGACCAATAAAATAATATGTGTTTTCTTCATAACGCAAAGTTAACCAAATGGTCTTAAATTGCACCAATATTTACTCAATTCGTAATTAACCACTTATGCGTGTTTTTGACTATATTATTGTCTGTAAAAGTCCCGATTTTAAGAATGTTGACAGAATGAGCCAGTTTATGCTGTTTGCTTCAACAATTAGCTTTATTTACTCCATCATCAAAGGAATATACCCCCATCCAGCTTTGTTAATTGCTATCACAACTAGCGTAGTAAGTTGGTGGATTTTTTGTGTTTATCAGCGAAAGAAAGGTGTTTTACCTTATTACAGATTAGGATTATTATTTGCCTCTTGGGGATGGTACTTGCAGCCCAATGGATTAATCATTGCAGGTATTTTCTTAATTGCTGCATTGTTTGAAAGACAGGTGAAGTTCCCCTCTGAAATTGCGTTTGATGAAGCAGGTGTTGTGCTAAATACCTTCCCCAAAAAATATGTTCCTTGGAGTGCGCTTCAAAATGTGCTCATTAAGGACAATGTATTGACCATCGATTTCAAGAACAATAAATTGATACAAAAAGATATTAATGAACCTGTAACTCCTACTATTGAAGCTGAATTCAATGGTTTTTGTTCAGAACAATTGTCAAAATAGTACCTTTACCATATGTCATTACAACAATCTCCTTATATTTTATATTCCGATGGCGAAGGCAATATTTTTGAAGACACCAGCTTATATGTTGCTGGCCGAGCTGGATGGGATGCATACCCAGTGCCTGAAGAAGATTGGATAGAGTTACCCAATGGAGGCAATTTATACGAACTACCTGGCAGAAGAGGTATAGGCATCGATGTGGAAACAGGCGAAATGCGCATTTGTGAAAAAGGATGGGCTGTGGCGGCATTTATACCACCAGCTCACACAGGTTTATATGTTGCTGCTTATGAGACATCAGAAGATGCACCCACTTTGCCATTGTTTTGCTATACCGCAGTGGGTTGGTTAGATGGAAAAAATTATGTGCCTGCAGTTAGAATAGAACAAGATATTAGACAGGATTGCGAAGGATATGATCAAGAAATGATTGATGCAGGAACACAAGAATTATTAAAAGCATTTAACCAAAATAGATTGGTAAAGCATTTGATGGACAATTGTTGTCAAACTTATGATTGTCCTGCAGCAAGAAATTTTGCGATGGGTAGATGGGAATGTCCTATCCCCATTTCACCAGCATGTAATGCGAATTGTATCGGTTGTATTTCTTTCCAACCACAGGAAGAAGAAATTATTTCTACCCAAGATAGATTAACCTTTAAGCCTACAGCTGCTGAAGTTGTGGAATATACCGTTCCACATTTAATGAATGCTCCATTCCCTATTGTTAGCTTTGGACAAGGCTGTGAGGGAGAACCCTTATTAATGTGGGAGACGATTAAAGAAGCCATTATTGAAATAAGAAAGCATACCAATAAAGGAAGTATTAATATCAATACCAATGGATCTAATCCAAAAGCAGTTGCAATATTAGCAGAAGCAGGATTAGATAGTATCAGAGTAAGTTTAAACTCTGCGAGAGAAAGTATTTACACTGCTTATTATAGACCTAACAATTATCAATTTAGTGATATTGTAGAAAGCTTAAAAGTAATGAGTGCTGCAGGTAAATGGACAAGCATAAATTATTTCGTATTTCCAGGCATGACCGATTGCGAAGAAGAATACGAAGCACTAAGAAAATTGATTATTGAAACGGATTTGAAAATGATTCAGTGGAGAAATTTCAATATTGACCCAGACTGGTATTTAGGTAAAATCAATGTGATTGAAACCAATGAATTAATGGGTATCAAACAAATGATGGAATTAATTAGAGAAGAATTTCCTGACTTAAAATTTGGATACTTCAATCCTCCCATGGAAAGAATTAAAGGCGATTTTAATCAAAACTTTGCGCACCATTGAGAAAGCAAAATCAATTAGGTGCCCTATTTGCTATTACTAGTACTGTTATTTGGTCTGGCAATTTTATTGTATCTAGATATGCAATACATTTAGCAGGTCCAATTAGTTTGGCTTTTTTTAGATGGACCATTGCTAGTATCACTATGTTTCCTTTTGCATATGTTGCCATCAAAAAAGAATGGCACATTTTTAAGCAAAATAAACTGTACTTTTTTTTAATGGGATTAGTGGGCATTGCTATTTACAATACATTGATTTATACAGCTGGACATTATACTACAGCCATCAATATGGCTTTGTTTGGATCTACGGTTCATCCCATCGTATCTGCCTTACTGGGAGCTGCCATCATTCATGAAAAACTTCATTGGAAAAATATTACAGGTATAGTGATATGTATTTTTGGAACGATATACCTGTTGACAAAAGGGGAATTGATCAATATCACTCATTTTAAAATTGGGGCGGGTGATCTATTCATGATTTTAGCAGGTTGTTGTTTTGGAACATATAATGTTTTTGTAAGAAAGAAACCTTCTGGTATTTCAAACACCTCCTTTTTGTTTTGCTTATTTACTTTGGGAGCCATTTTTTTATTTCCAGCTGCACTATTAGAAATGAAATACATTCAACCTGTTGTATATAATACTCACCTACTTTGGATTGCTTTATATATTGGAATTGGAAATTCTACCATCTCCTACTTAGTTTGGAATATGGCCATTCAAAAAATTGGTCCCGGAAAAGCTGCCCTTTTTGCAACATTAGCACCTTTATTAAGTTCCTATGAGGCTTTATTTTTCTTAGGGGAAACATTTAATAAAGCTCAAATTACCAGTGGATTAATTATTATCGTGGGAATATTGATCAATACTTGGCCCACCAACAATAAAGTTATTGTAGAACCAACTCCTTCCAAATAAATGAGTTCAACTATTCTCCTTCTTTGTGGTATTGCATTTTTAGCAGGTTTTGTTGACGCTATTGTAGGCGGAGGGGGATTAATTCAAACCCCTGCGGGATTGATTATGTTCCCTAACGAGCCAGTGGCAAGAGTGATTGGCTCTCTAAAAATCCCCAGTTTTACTGGGACTTTATTTGCTGCAAAGCAATATTTAAAAAAAGCACCTATCCCTGCTGCTCGACTTGTATTGTTCACAAGTATTGCATTCGCTGCTGCCTTCTTTGGTTCATACTGTTTAACATTGGTGAGCAACCAATTTATGAAGCCAGTGATCTTTTTTGTTTTAGTGGTGATTGCTATTTACACTTATACCAAAAAAGATTTGGGACTTTCATCTATCGTTAAAGAAGCTAATTTTCCTTGGTACAAAGGTGCTGCTATTTGTTTACTCATTGGGTTTTATGATGGTTTCATTGGCCCAGGCGCAGGCAGTCTTTTAGTATTGGCATTTATTAGTTGGTTAGGATTTGATTTCCTACAAGCCAACTCACATGCCAAAGTGGTGAATTTGGCAACCAATTTAGGATCTATTGTGTTGTTCATGTTAAAAGGTTCAATTCTTTGGAGCATAGCCATCCCCATGGCAATTTGTAATGCAGTGGGTGGATTCTTTGGTTCTAAGATGGCTATTCAAAAAGGTAATAAATTTATACGAACCTTTTTCTTGATAGTTATTATTGCCACTTTATGTAGATTGGGTTATGATGTATTTTTACATTAATTTTAAGTCATGCAATTAAGCTTTGAACAATCTAAAAATATTAAAGCAGCTATATACACCATCATTATTTGTGTAGGATTAGCATCTATATTTATTGTTCTTCAATGGCAACAAGCGCCCCCAACCATTACTCCTCCAGAACCACAATTCATGGAAGTGAATTTGGGTAACAGTGAAACTGGCGAAGGAACAACACCACCATTAAGCAAAGATGCACCTGCACCCGAAGTTGGTGCCAATAAATTTTCCAAAGCAAGTGCCAATAATCAGTCCATCAAAGTAAACAATGGTGCAAGTGACGACAATGACGAAAGTATTGCTTCTGGAAAAAATAAAAATATCAAAGCTACCCCACTCCCAACCAATGCAAAACCAAAAGCTGTAATGGGTAAGTATGCAGGTGGGAATGGTAAAGGTGGAAACAACCAAGATAGTTATAATAATATCAAAGATCAAGGAATTGCGGGGGGCAAAGGAGACCAGGGAGTTGCGAATGGAAGTATCAATGGGAATACCTATACGGGTACTGGTGGCCCATTTGTAACCAAAGGAGATCGAAGAATTACCAAGACCTATTCTTTCAACGGCGATGTAGAGCCTGCGACTATTTATGCAGAGATTGAAGTAAGCCCTAATGGCCAAGGAAGATTTATTCAAATTGCAAGAGGTTCTTCTTCAAATGATGTAAAATATAAAAGGGCAATTGTAGAATATTTAACCAAGATTAATTTCAATACAAGCGATCATAGTTCTACTGTTACAGTGAAGTTCAAATTTGAAGTGAACAATTAATCTAATATGTCCACTTACCAAGAAACCTTAGATTATTTATATGCCAAATTGCCTATGTATAATAGGATTGGTGCCGCAGCCATTAAAAATAATTTAGACAACACATTGGCTATTTGTGCTTTCTTAGATCATCCAGAAAAAAAATACCCTTGTATACATATAGCAGGTACTAATGGTAAAGGCTCTTCCAGTCATATGCTGGCAAGTATTTTTCAAGCAGCTGGTTACA
Organism: Chitinophagaceae bacterium; assembly: GCA_017856545.1. Lineage (GTDB taxonomy): Bacteria > Bacteroidota > Bacteroidia > Chitinophagales > Chitinophagaceae > Sediminibacterium. The sequence goes on along the minus strand of JAFMEV010000031.1, from coordinate 1,050 downwards.
AAACAGGTTTATATACATCTCCTCACTTATATGATTTTAGAGAAAGAATTAAAGTGAATGGACAAATGTGCCCCGAAGCATTTGTAACAAGTTTTACCAATAAAGTAAAACCTATTATCGAAACAATTGAGCCTAGTTTTTTTGAAATAACCGTGGGTATGGCTTTTGAATATTTTGAACAAGAGCAATGTGATATTGCCATTATTGAAACTGGATTAGGAGGCAGATTAGACAGTACCAATGTAATACAACCCATTTTGAGTTTAATTACCAATATTGGTTGGGATCATATGGCTTTATTGGGAAATACTTTACCCGCCATCGCTGGAGAGAAAGCAGGAATTATTAAAGACAATACACCAATAGTCATTAGTGAAGTTATTCCAGAAACAAGAGATGTTTTTGAACAAGTTGCTTTATCCAAAAACGCTCCTATTTATTTTGCAGAAGATTTTTTACAATTCAAATCATTTACCAATCATTGGACTACTGCCCATTTCGAATACGACCAGATTTCAGTGGACTGTGATTTACCTGGGAAGTATCAATATAAAAATATTAGAGGGGTTTTACAATGTGTTCATTTATTGAAAGCTATGGGCTGGAAATTAAATGATGCTGAAGTATCAAGAGGTTTACAACAAATCAAATCAAGTACAGGATTGATGGGTAGATGGGAATGTATTCAAGAAAGCCCTAAGATGTTTTTAGATGTTGCCCATAATGAACATGGCATGCATGCTTTATTGGATCAATTAGCAACACTCTCCTATAAGCAATTACATATCATCACTGGTATGGTGAAAGATAAAGATGTAGATACTGTTTTAGGATTACTTCCAAAAGATGCGCTCTTTTATTTCTCTAATGCACATATTCCTAGAGCGATGCCAGCAAGCGAAGTAGCTGAAAAAGCAAAAAATATTGGCATACAAGGAACTATTCATGAAAATGTAAATGATGCCATAGCTGCAGCCAATAAAAATGCCCATCCAGATGATTTAATCATTGTAATGGGCAGTATTTTCTTAGTGGCAGAAGTCTCCCGAT
>JAFMEV010000030.1 GCA_017856545.1 Chitinophagaceae bacterium | reverse complement strand
TGAAGCATCAGGTACATACCTTTATTGGAGCTTCTGCAATTGGCTGGTATGGTCCAGATACTGATCTTAGTTTAAAAGAAGGATTTGTTGAATCAGATACAGTGGATCATTCTTATTTAGGAGATACTTGTAAAGCATGGGAAGATAGTGTAGCATCTATTGCAGCATTAGGTATCAGAAAAGTAACTCTAAGAATTGGGATAGTATTGAATAAAAGAGGAGGGGCATTGCTTGAGTTTATGAAGCCAGCAAGATTAGCTGTAGCAGCTGTTTTGGGTGATGGTAAGCAAATGGTTAGTTGGATTCATCATCAAGATTTAAGTGCAATGATTTTATTTTCGATGACCCATAAGAATGTGGAAGGGATATTCAATGCTGTTGCACCAGTGCCTGTAAATAATGAAACACTTACGCTTCAAATAGCATCTAAATATCATTCCTGGCATTTAAAAGTATTCGTTCCAGCATGGGCATTAAAGATTCTATTAGGAGAAATGAGTATAGAGGTACTAAAAAGTGCTCATGTATCTTCCAAAAAAATACAAGAACAAGGTTTTGAATTTAAGTACCCAATAATTACATCTGCTCTTGATCAGCTATTGCCTTAGTTATTAATTTCTTATTGGCTTGCCCGATGTCATTACAGATTGAATTCTTTCAAGTGTTTTCTTCTCACCACAAAGGCTTAAGAAAGCTTCTCTTTCTAAATCTAACAGGTATTGTTCGTTTACCATGGTTTGCTCACTTAAATCACCACCACACATTACATACGCCAATTTTTTAGCAACTAATTTGTCATGATCGGTTGCGTATCCACCTCTCCACATCGCATTAATACCTGCGTATAAAGCACCTAATGCAGATTTACCTAATACTTTGATATCTTTTCTTTGTGCAGCTTGTGTGTAACCAGCGTTGTATAATTTCAACACTTCTTCTTTTGCTTTGGCAATTCTTCTAGATTGATTTAAAACAATATGATCTTGTCCTTTTCTAAAAATGCCCATATCCATCGCTTCATGTGCAGAAGTAGCCACTTTTGCTGTAGCAATTTGTAAGAATCTATTTTTTAAAGTAATACTATCTGGTTCATCAACATGCATTTCATCAGAGGCGCGCAACACGAATTCTTTTGTTCCGCCACCACCAGGAATCACTCCAATACCAAGTTCTACTAATCCAATATATGTTTCTGCAGCAGCTACAATAGTATCTGAGTGTAAATTTAATTCACAACCTCCACCTAATGTTAAACCATGTGGTGCAACACCTACTGGAATAGAAGAGTAGCGAACTCTCATCATGGTATTTTGGAATGTTCTAACTGCCATATCCAATTCTTCATATTCTTGTTCAATCGCCAACATAAAGATCATGCCCACGTTTGCACCTGCGCTAAATAAATTGCCTTCATTGGCAATGACCATGCCATGACATTTTTCTTCTGCAATACCAATGGCTTTGTTTAATCCTTCTAACACTTCACCTCCAATACTATTCATTTTGGTATTCCATCCAAAGCCTGCAATACCATCTCCCATATCTACCATCGTGCATGCACTATTTTTCCAAATGGTTTTCTCTTTCAAATCAGATAAAATAATAAAGGAGTCTGCTCCAGGAATTAATTTATAATCATTAGATTGGATATCATAATAATAACGCTTGCCCTCCATTACTTTATAAAAGCTCAAGCCTTTACTTGACATGGTCTCTACCCAAGGAGCTACCGCAATTCCTGCAGCTTTCATGTCTGAAACTACTGCAGCAACACCCAATGCATCCCAAGATTCAAAAGCACCAATCTCCCAACCAAAACCAGCTTTTAAAGCATCGTCTAAACGATATAGTTCATCACTAATTTCTGGAATTCTAAAACCGATATAAGAAAATAATGCATGATGAAAAGCGCGTACAAATTCTCCGCCTTTATCAGATGCTTTATATAAAATCTTCAATCTTTCTGGTAAACTATCCACTGCTTTTGCTGCAGCAATAGAAGCAAATTTTGTTTTATTGCGTGGCTCGTATTCAAAAGTTTTTAAATTCAAGGTGAGAATTTCTTTTGAAGTAGCAGTTTTCACTTTCTTAAAAAATCCTTGTCCTGTTTTATCTCCTAACCAATTATTTTCCACCATTTTCTCTAACCAAGTAGGTAAATTGAAAATAGCTTTTGCTTCATCGTTTGGACAATTATCTGCAACACCTTTTGCAACTTTTACTAAAGTATCTATACCCACTACATCGGCTGTTCTAAAAGTGGCAGATTTTGGTCTACCCATGATAGGACCAGTCAATGATTCAATTTCGTCAATACTTAATCCTAATTTTTCCATAGTATGCACTACACTCATCATGCTGAAAACCCCTACACGATTGGCTATAAAAGCTGGAGTGTCTTTACATAGTACAGTTGTCTTTCCTAAGAATACATCTCCATAATGCATATGAAAATCGATCACTTCTTTGGAAGTTTTTGCTGTTGGTATAATTTCCAATAAGCGCAAATATCTTGGAGGGTTAAAAAAGTGGGTTCCACAAAAATGTTGTTGAAAATCTTCACTTCTTCCTTCAGCCATTAAATGAATCGGAATACCTGAAGTATTAGAACTTATTAATGTACCTGGCTTTCTGTATTTTTCAACCTCGTTATAAATTTGTTGTTTAATATCTAAACGCTCAACAACCACTTCAATGATCCAATCTGCTTTCGCAACCAGTGCCATATCATCTGTAAAGTTTCCAGTAGTAATATTGGATGCAAATTTTGCAGAGTAGATAGGAGAGGGGTTTGATTTTATCGCTGCAGTAAATGCATCATTCACTAATTGATTGCGCTCTTTTTTATTAGTACTCTCTTCCTTACCTGGATTTAATCTGTCTAATAACACTACTTGTACTCCAATTCCAGCAAAATGACAAGCAATCCTGGAGCCCATAACTCCACTACCTAAAATCACCACATTTTTAATAGCTCTTTGCATAAATTTAGCGTTTGTGTAAAATTAGTTAGTTATGCAACTATTTTCAAAAAAATCTTTAAACAGGCTAAAGGGCGGTGGATTTTTTGCCAATAATGGGCAGTTTAGACCTTTTAACAAATCCGCCTTGGCTATCAATCGCTTTGACCTACATTTGTATCATGCAAGTGGACGAAAAGCTAGTGAGTCATTTAGCACATTTATCTAGATTGAATGTGGCCCCCGAAAAAATGGGCAAATTAGTGTCAGATATGCAAGATTTGGTAGGATTTGTTGAACAACTTAATCACTTGGACACAACAGGTACTCAACCATTAATGCATATGGGTAGTAATGTAAATGTACTCAGAGAAGATATCGTTACTGGCTCAATTACAAGAGAAGAAGCTTTGAAAAATGCACCTAATTCGGATGGTGTTTTCTTTAAGGTTCCAAAAGTCATCAGAAAATAATTCAACATGTCATCTGTTATTCAACTAAGAGGTATTCAAAAAAACTATTACATGGCTGGTCAAGCAATTCCTGTATTAAAAGGAATCGATTTAGATATTAATAGAAACGAATATGTCGCTCTCATGGGGCCATCTGGAAGTGGTAAGAGTACTTTAATGAACATCTTGGGATGTTTGGATTCTCCTACAGGGGGCACTTATACCCTAAATGGTCACGATGTAAGTACAATGACGGATGATGAATTAGCGGGTATTAGAAATATCGAAATTGGATTTGTATTCCAACAGTTTAATTTGTTACCAAGATTATCAGCTGCAGAAAACGTAGCGCTGCCTTTAGTATATGCGGGTGTTTCTAAAAAAGATAGAATTGATAGAGCCATGGTGGCTTTAGAGAAAGTTGGTTTGGCGGAAAGATCGCACCATAAATCTAATGAGTTGAGTGGAGGTCAAATTCAGCGTGTGGCTATTGCTAGAGCATTGGTGAACAACCCTTCTATTTTATTAGCCGATGAACCTACAGGTAATTTGGATTCTAAGACATCTGTAGAAGTAATGGAATTGTTTGGTAAAATCCAATCTGCAGGAAATACCGTGGTATTGGTTACCCATGAAGAAGATATTGCTCAATATGCACATAGAGTGGTTCGTTTAAGGGATGGTTTGATTGAAACGGACACTTTGAACAAAACGCATAGATAGTTGTTATAGGTTGTAGCATTACTATTACACTATGAAAATTTACACGAAAGCAGGAGACGAAGGCAAAACCTCATTGATAGGAGGCACTAAAGTGCCTAAAAGTCATATGAGGATTGAAACCTATGGTACAGTAGACGAATTGAATTCCTATATTGGCTTAGTGAGCGATATGTGTGCAGATGCTAAAATCCAAATTGTTTTAAACGAAGTTCAGGATAGATTGTTTACGGTTGGATCTTCTTTGGCTTGTGATCCAGACAAAGAACCGCATTTAAAAATTCCAGATTTAAAAGAAGAAGATATTGCCAACTTGGAAAAAGAGATGGATCAAATGAACGAAGTGCTTGCACCCATGAAATCTTTTATTCTTCCAGTAGGGCATGTTGCCATATCCACTACACATGTCGCAAGATGTGTATGCAGAAGAGCAGAGCGTTGTTGCGTTAATTTACAAGAAGAAGAATTATTTGTTGACCCTTTGGTGATTAAGTACTTAAACAGATTAAGTGATTACTTATTTGTACTAGCTAGATATATCGGCCATTTAAATGGGGTAGTAGATAAACCTTGGAAAGCTAGAGTATAATTTTCCCGTCTTTCATTGTTAACTTTCTATTGCATCTATCTGCAAGGTCTTCATTATGCGTTACAATTAAAAAACTTTGGTTCATGGTATCGCGCAACTGAATAAATAATTCATGTAAGGCGTAAGCATTTTCGCTATCTAAATTACCTGTAGGTTCGTCTGCAAAAATTAAATGAGGATCGTTGATTAAAGCTCTTGCTACTGCTACTCTTTGTTGTTCCCCACCAGATAAACTATTGGGCTTTTTACTAGCTTTATCAGCAAGTCCCATAAAATCTAATAATTCCATGGCTTTTTTATCCAGCTCTTTTTTTGCTCTTTTTGCAATCCAACCTGGGATACAGATATTCTCAATAGCTGTAAATTCTGGTAATAAATGATGAAACTGAAAAACAAAACCTATATGCTCATTGCGATATTTAGCTAAGGCTTTATTGTTTAGTTGAGCTATATCTTGTCCCTCAAAGTATAAACTACCTTTATCGGCTTTTTCCAAGCTACTCGCCACATACAATAGGGTCGATTTACCAGCCCCAGATGCCCCAACAATAGAAACTAGTTCACCCCTTGAAATATCCAAAGAAACCCCCTTTAAAACGGGTATAGGGCCATAGTTTTTATATAGGTCCTTCGCTACTAGTAGTTTTGATGCTCCCTCCATACCACAAACCTAAGATAACCCTGCCAATTTTGACAAAATTTAACCAAATGTTTATAGGTTGTAGAAAAAACAGATTTGGTAGAATCATTAATACGGCTACTTTTGCAAAAAAACCATTACTATGTTTTGGACATTAGAATTAGCTAGCTATTTAGAAGAAGCTCCTTGGCCTGCAACCAAAGATGAATTAATCGACTACTCCATTAGGAGCGGTGCCCCTTTAGAAGTAGTGGAAAATTTACAAGAGTTAGAAGACGAAGGAGAAGTATTTGAAAGTATCGAAGATATTTGGCCTGATTATCCAAGCCAAGAAGATTTCATGTTCAATGAGGATGAGTATTAGTTTCATCTTGTTGAATTAAAAAAAAGAGGTCGCAATTTGCGACCTCTTTTTTTTCTGAAATATTTTCTTAAAATGTCAATTTAAAATACAATAGCATTAAGCTTAAGATTAAAACAATGGTATTGGCAATTAATACCGGACGGCTTTTAATTAAGTAAGCATAAGTTAACCAAACAATACAACTAAAGTTGACAATCAATACCATGATTAAACTTAAGTCACCTACGCTATGTGATTTCCAAGACAGATATACTTGTGGTACAAATGTGATACAACTTAATAAGGATCCAAGATAACCTATAGATTCAACTAGTTTAGGATTGATTTCTTTATTGCTCATGTCGGGGGTCTTTAATAATTCTTATCCTTCTGTAATACCAGCTTTTTGCATGATCAAATCACTTACACCAGTAGTAGAGTAACCACCATCATGGAATAAGTTTTGCATAGTCACCATCTTGGTTAAATCTGAGAATAAAGTGATACAGTAATTAGCACAATCTTCTGCACTTGCATTGCCTAATGGAGCAATGGCATCTGCATAATCAAAGAAATCGCCAAAGCCTTTGATACCAGTACCAGCAGTTGTTTTAGTAGGAGATTGAGATACGGTATTTACACGCACTCTTTTCTTTAAACCATAATGGTAGCCAAAGCTACGAGCAATAGATTCTAACAATGCTTTGATATCTGCCATATCTGTATAGAAAGGGTAGGTTCTTTGCGCAGCAGCATAAGTTAAAGCCACCACACTCGCTTCTTCATTCAAAGCATCCATATTATAAGCAACGCTTAACATTTTGTGTAAAGACATTGCAGAAACATCTACGCCTTTTGCATAATAATCGTAATTCAATTCAGGGTAAGCAATTTTCTTTCTGATATTCACACTCATTCCAATAGAATGTAAAACGAAATCAATCTTACCGCCTAATATTTGTTGAGACTCAGTAAACAAATGAGTTAGTTCTTCTACATTGGTAGCATCAGCAGGAACAATTTTAGAATTAGTCTTTTCTGCCAAGCCATTTATTTCACCCATACGCATTGCAATAGGTGCATTGGTTAATACAAATTGAGCACCTTCTTCATGTGCTTTCTCTGCCACTTTCCATGCAATGGAGTTGCTATCTAAAGCACCAGTAATAATACCTCTTTTTCCTTTTAATAAATTGTAAGCCATATTGGGTTATTTAGTCTTGTAAAAATAGTATAATTATGCTAAAAGCTCTTTCGCATTTTCTAATGCTGTTTTAGAAGGTGGATCACCACCAATCATTCGAGCAATATGCTGCACACGCTCTTCTTGAGATAATGTTTTAAGATGGGTATTGGTTGCTGTACCTTTTTGCTCTTTGTACACATACAAGTGACTATGTCCCTTGGCAGCAATTTGAGGTTGATGGGTAATACAAAGTACCTGTCTTTTTGATCCTAAATCTTGTAATAAGATGCCCACTTGTTTTGCTGGTTCTCCAGAAATACCGGTATCAATTTCATCAAAAATCATCGTTGGTAAATCCATAGATTGCGCAACCAAAGATTTAATACATAACATCAATCTACTTAACTCACCACCACTCGCCACTTTACGAATAGGTTCATATTTATTCATGTTATTTGCATCAAATAAAATATCTACTTTATCCTGTCCGTAAATAGTGTAGGGGATAGTTTCAATCACTACTTTAATGGAAGCATTCGGCATACCCACCTGCTTTAATAAGCTGTTTACTTTTTTAGTAAATGGTTCTACTTGTTTGTTTCTTTGAGCAGATAAATCGGTAGCCAATTTTTTCACTTCCTGTGCTTCTGCAGCAACTTGTTTTTCTAAGGCTGCAATTTCTTCTCCAATATTCAACACCGCTTGTAGGTCTGTTTCTAACTGCTCTTGTATAGCTAATAGCTCTTTAGTACTTTGTACCTTATGTTTTTTCTGCAAACTATATCCTGCAGATAATCTTTCTTGAAGGGTGATGATTTTGTTTTCATCAAAATCAATTTTATCCTGCCATCTTTCTAATTCAGAAGCAATATCTGCAAGTTCAATTTGCGCTGCTTTTAATCTAGATAATAAGCCGTCAAATTCTGGTTGCCATTTACTAATGCCTTCTAAGTTATTCGCAATCTGTTTGATTTGCTGAACAATTGGATTATCTGAACTATCTAATGCTTTCACGCTAGCATCCAATTGCGATTTAATAGTTACAGCGTTTTCTAAAAACTTTAATTCCTGTTCGATATTTTCTAATTCATCTTCTTTTAAATCTAGTGCAGCTAATTCTTCTAATAAATGTTGCTTATAACTCTCTGTTTGATCAAATGCTGCTTTTTGTTCGATTAGTTGTTGTAGTTTTTTTTCATGCTCTTTCCAAGAACTAAAATTCAATTGATAAGGCCCAAGGTCTTTATGTAATCCAGCCAAAGCGTCAATTACGGAACGTTGAAAATCGGTATCACCCAAACTTAAGGTGTCAAATTGTTGGTGTAGATCTACTAATTGACTGGTTAATTGTTTTAATTCATTCAAATTGATGGGAGTATCATTGATAAAAGCCCTGGATTTTCCTTGTGCACTAATTTCTCTTCTAATAATGAGTTCATCAGAAAGATCAATATCGTTTTCTTCGAAGAAGGTTTTGTATTGATCGGTATTTGAAAGATGAAATGTGCCTTCGATAAAACATTTTTTCTCTGGGTTTCTGCAAACAGTGCTATCGGCTCTGTCACCTAGAATTAATCCCAAAGCACCCATGATAATACTTTTACCTGCTCCTGTTTCACCTGTAATGACAGATAGTTGCTTTGACAAATCAATGCTTAATTCGTCGATTAAAATATAGTTCTGTATGTCTAATTTCTGTAACATGATCTACTGCAAGATACTATTGTTTAAGACATCTTTGAATACCTGATTTTGCTTTTTGATCCAAGGAATTCTTGAATGCGTGGTTTTTCATCTCTATACAGGTATTAAAATACTGAATGGCTTTGGAGAAGTTATTTTTTTGTTCATAAATCAGTCCAATTTGAAGTGCTGCACGTGCTGCAAAGTAGTCTGTTAAACCATTGCCTTTTTCAATAGCCGAGGTATAAAACTTAATGGCTTGTTCATCTTGACCCATTAAATCATAGATACGCCCCAATCTATAAGCAAATTCTGTTTTTTCAGATTCGGAAGGGAAGTCTATACTGGTTTTTCCGGCTAAGCTAGACAATGCCTGAGATTGATAACCGCCATCACTTAGCAATCTTGCTCTCAATAAAATTGGGTTGGGCCATTTTCCTGATTTTGCATTTTGGTATGCTTGTTTATCCGCATCTGTTATTTGGTTGCCACTTTTTAAAACCGCTGCTCTATAAGCATTTGCTTTTCTCATATCCCCTTGCAAGTAGGCAATCCAACTCAATCTTTCATAAGCATCTTTGACATAAAAATTGCCTTTAAATGTGGCGATAAATTCTGTAAATGCTTTTTGTGCATTATCTAATTTTAGTTCGTTTAAATTAGCATAACCAATTTCAAGTTGCCAAAAAGGGAGTTTTAAATAAGCATCAGCATCGTTTAATTCAGTTACTATTGCCAGTGCTTTTGCAGATTGCTGATGGTTCAAATACAAATTGGTTGCCATGTAGGCATGCATCTGATTGTTTTTTAAATCATAATTATTTTTATGAATAAAATCAAAGGTTTTTTCTTTATTGCCCTCGAAATTCATAAGCAAATATGGGTAAACCAACAATGCTTCGTTTCTAGCTCTATCTCTTAACTCATCTTTACTATTAATGTATTTTAGTACCATTGCATTACCATCGCTGATTTTGCCAGATAAACCCAATACATTGGCCATCCATTGATATCCTTTAGGAATTGTTCCAATGACTGTAGTTAATATTCCTAAGTAAACATCATTGGGGGTGAATTTTGGATATTTTCTTTTATTCTCTTTAAAGTATAAATAAGCTTTTCTAAAATCTAATGCGGCTTCCCAGTTTTTATCAAATCGAATGGCCACCAAAGATTTATGTAAATGAGCTAAGCCTAAACAATATAAATAATAAGGAGAGGTTTGAGGTCCTGATTCAAACAATTCAATCCTGTTTTTAAAATTGGGATAAAGCTGATTGTATTCTTGTACGTTTTCATTTAGAAAGAGTTGATAAAAATCTGCGTAGCTTTCTAAAAGAGGGTAGGATAAATTATTGGGGTTATTTTTTTTATCAGCAACAATCCATTTTCTTGCTTCTGGAATTCTTAAAGAAGTGATGGATTCATAAATGGATTGAGTTCGATCATTCCAAGTATAATTCAATTGGGCAGTACTTTTCAAGCATGCCAATAAGGCCATCATCAACACAAAGCTTCTCATAGTGTAAAAATAAAGAAAGGGTAGCTGTTAGGCTACCCTTTCTTGAAATATTTTGATAGTGATTTACTATTTACTGCCTTTCTCTACCATTTCAGATTCTACCAAGATACGACCACAGTTTTCACAAACAATGATCTTCTTATGCAAACGAATCTCGCTTTGACGCTGAGGAGGAATAGAGTTAAAACAACCACCACAAGCATCTCTTTCAACAGCAACTACGGCTAAGCCATTTCTGTAGCTATTTCTGATTCTGTCGTAGCTATACAATAAACGTTCGTCGATATGTGTTCTAGCTTCTTCGCTCTTTGCTCTTAAATCTTTTTCTTCAATTTCTGTATCAGCAATAATTTTCTCTAATTCGCTTTTCTTATGTGTTAACACACCGTCTTTAGTGGCAATGTTCTTCTTAGCATTTTCTAAAGCCTTTACTTTGTCAGCTAATTCTTCATTTGCATCACGAATATGCTTCTCGGCTAATTTAATTTCCAAGCCTTGCATTTCAATTTCCTTATTGATTGCTTCGAATTCTCTATTGTTTTTTACGTTGTCACTTTGTTGCTCGTATTTAGCCAATAAAGCTTCGCTTTCTTTGATTGCAGCTTTCTTGTCTTCGATGAACTCAGTGATACCATTAATTTCTTCTTCGATTCTTGTTTGTCTATTCACTAATCCTTGCACCTCATCTTCCAAATCTTTCACTTCCATAGGTAATTCACCACGTAAGATTTCGATTTGATCGATACTACTATCAACACGTTGAAGACGGTAAAGGTTTACTAATTTTTCTTCTACTGAAAAGTCTTTGACTGATGCCATATTTCAAGTTTATTTAAGATAAGTTACCGGTTGGGTATTCACCAATGATCGGAGGACGGCAAAGGTAGGGAATTTAATGTTTAAATAAGCAATAATCAGGTCAGGAACATACTGTTCACTTTCCCCATGACCTATGTCTACCAGTAGGAAACGGTTGTCTGCCTCGAAAAACTCATGGTATTTGAGGTCGCTGGTAATAAAACAATCAATATTTTGCTGTTTAACGGTGTCTATCAAGAAACTACCACTGCCACCACATAAAGCAATGGTTTTCAGTTGATTATTTACAATAGGAGTGTGCTTTAAAACCGATAAATGAAACTTTTCCTTCACCCATTGCAAAAAAGAACTGGCTTCTGTTTCTAAGGGAAGCTCTCCTACAATTCCAGCGCCAATTTCCTGTCCATGTTGGTCAAATTTTCCAGCAATGGGAGCTAAAATACGTCTGTTGGTTAATTGAAGTTGATCTGCTAGGCTTTTGTTGACTCCATCTATCACATTATCCAGGTTGGTATGAAAGGCATATAAGCTGATATTATGACGAATGGCTTTAATTAAGGTGCGACCTATAAAGTGCTTGATAGTCAGTTGTTTAACCCCTTTAAAAATAATCGGATGATGGCTTACAATGAGGTTGCAGCCTTTAGCAATGGCTTCATCTACCACCTCCTCGGTGCAGTCCAATGAACAAAGCACTCCTGTGCATGCTTGGTTTGGATTTCCACTAATTAAACCTGAATTATCATAAGATTCTTGAAAGTCTAACGGTGCCCATTGCTCTAAAGAATGAATAATCTCTTGAATTTTCATGGGTTAAAATTAACTATAAAACCCAACTATTTAGGCTTTAAATTGTTAAACAAATATGAAACAGGCAATCTCAATTTTTTGGTTTAGAAGGGATTTAAGGTGGCAGGATAATGTGGGTTTGTACCATGCCTTGTACCAGGCTAAATTAGGAGGGCATCAAGTGCTTCCGATGTTCATTTTTGACAAAACAATTTTGGATCAATCAGAAGACAAAGCAGATAGAAGGGTAGATTTTATACATCAGACACTCACCAGATTACAAGGAGATTTAGTTGCCAAAGGAAAAACTTTATGGGTTCGATACGGAAAACCTTTGGAGGTATTTGAACAATTGTTTTCAGAATTTAAGATCCAGTCTGTTTATACCAATCACGATTATGGTCCAAAAGCCAATGCAAGAGATGCGGCTATTGAAAAATTGACTATTTCAAAAGGAGCTAGTTTTCATCATTTCAAAGATCAAGTAATATTTGAGAAAGACGAAGTGATTAAAGACGATGGCAAACCTTATACAGTTTATACTCCTTATGCCAATAAATGGAGAGCTACTTGGGCTAAACAAATTCCTAAGAAACACCCTTCAGAAAAACTATTGGATTATTTTTTAGATAGCAAGCCATTTAAATTACCCACATTAAAAGATATTGGTTTCTCAACAACAGATTTAGTGATACCTCCTATGAATTACAAAGAGGGAACAGTAAAAAAGTATTCAGAACAAAGAGATTTTCCTGCATTGGAGGGAACCACGCATTTAAGCGTGCATTTAAGATTTGGCACCATCTCGGCAAGAACCTTGGCATTAGAAACGCAAAGTTTGAATAGTACTTTTTTTAATGAATTAATTTGGAGAGATTTTTATCATATGATTCTTTGGCATTTTCCGCATATTGCTCAGGGAAAATCTTTCAAGCCAAAATATGATTTTATCAAATGGAGAAATAACGAAGATGAATTTAAAGCATGGTGTGAAGGAAAGACGGGTTATCCAATTGTAGATGCTGGCATGCGTGAATTAAATGCAACAGGGTTTATGCATAACAGAGTAAGAATGATCGTGGCGAGTTTTTTAACCAAGCACTTGCTCATTGATTGGCGATGGGGCGAAGAATATTTTGCACAAAAATTATTAGATTTTGATTTAGCTGCGAACAATGGTGGATGGCAATGGGCTAGTGGAAGTGGATGTGATGCAGCGCCTTATTTTAGAGTGTTTAATCCAAGATTACAAACGGAAAAGTTTGATAAAGAATTAAAGTATATCCGTAAATGGGTGCCAGAATTAGATAGTTTAGAATACCCTAAACCTATTGTGGTGCATGAAGTAGCAAGAGAAAGAGTGTTGAAAGCTTATTCTGCAGCGTTAAAAGATGAGTAAACTTTTTCTAGTGCTGCAATAGCACTCGCACCTACAGTTCCCATATCTATACTAAAATCGTTTACATATAAATCAATATGTTGACGCATCACTTGTTCAGACATTTCTTGTGAATGACATTTCACAAATTCTGGTAAAGTTTCATAACTATGTTTAAATGCATATTCCACACTTTCTTTAATCAAAGCATCAATGGTTGCAATCTCATGTTGATCACGATCTTTTCTAGCGATAATGCCTCCTAATGGAATAGGTGCATTAAATTTTTCTTCAAAATAGGTACCCAAGTCCATCCATTTTTTTAAACCTTTTTGAGCATAAGTAAATCTATTCTCATGAATAATCACCCCCGCATCTACTTTGCCAGATAATACCGCATCTTCAATTTCATGAAATACTATAAACTCTTTGTTCTTGACTGTTGGAAAAGCTAAACTAAATAATAGATGTGCAGTTGTATTTACACCAGGTATAGCCACTTTCATGGTGTCTGCATTGGGCTGTTGGTTTGTATAAATTAATAAAGGTCCAACTCCTTTGCCTAATGCGCCACCGCTTTTGAGTAATTGGTATTTATTTTTTAACAAAGGCCAAACACCATAGCTAATTTTAGAATAAGGAAACTTACCCGCTAAGGCCCATTCATTCAGCTTTTGCACATCTTCTAAATGAATATTAAATGTATACCCTTTGGTATCTATTTTTTGATTCACTAATGCATCAAAAATAAAAGTATCATTAGGGCAGGGAGAGAATCCCAAATCAATTACTGGCATCTTAAGCTATTTTATGCAAAGCATCTAAGTATTGCAATAAGGTTTCATTCAAATTATAAATCGCATCACGCATTTTCCATTTGGCTTTATCTCTTTCACCAACATAATTACTTACTGCGCGTAATTGTATAAAAGGGATATGCAAATCTCTTCCCATATAATGCAATGCTGCACCTTCCATAGATTCCAAACTTGCTTTATATCTTCCACTATATAAATCAATCGCTGCTTTTGTAGTAGAAATAGTATTGACTGTTACTGCTTTTTTGGTAGGCAGTTTCAACAAATTAAATTGATTCAAGAAAGGATTAGGCAAGGACTTCTTTTCATAAGGGGCATCATTGGGTTGATCTAATTTTAAATCAAATAAATCTTTCCAGGTTTTCTTTTCATACACACCAATATCACCCGCAAAGTCATCTTTAATAGCAAATACTTTGCCTAATGGAATTTTTTTATCAAAACTTCCTGCAACACCCACTTGAATAATCAAACTGGGTGTTTCTTGTACAAACATTTTCATTAAAGAAACGCTGGAAGCTAAAAGCCCCACACCCGATTCATGAAAACCCACAGAGAAACGCTTGTTTAATTTAACATAGGCTGGATTAATTTTCTGAAAACTAGGCATCCATTCACCATGTGTTGCAGCAGTAATAATGATTCTCATAAGGTAAAGTTCCATCAAATTTATATCTTTGCAAAAATTACCCGAAGCAATGGTGTATTTAACAAGAGTAGAACATTTTAACGCAGCGCATAAATTAGCCCACCCCAATTGGTCTAAAGAGAAGAATGAAGAAGTGTTTGGTGTTTGTGCCAATGAGAACTGGCATGGACATAACTATGAATTGTTGGTGACCATCAAGGGCGAGCCAGATGCAGAGACAGGTTTTTTATTTGATGTAAAGAAATTAAGCACCATCATTAAGCAATACGTTATTGACGAATTAGATCATAAGAACCTAAACTTAGATGTGCCATTTATGGCAGGCAAAATGTGTAGTACAGAAAACCTAGCCATTGCCATTTGGCAACAATTGGCCCCTCATTTACCCTCCAATGTGCATTTACATTGTGTTAAATTATACGAGACTCCAAGAATTTTTGTGGAATATTTCGGATAAAATAGCCTTAAAACCCTAAACGTTTAATATTTTAGTCAAAAGATTAAACAAAATGAATTTTTAAGCGTTATTTATATCGTAACTTCAATGCTTAAATTATTACATGTCAAAGAAAGTAGCGGTATTTAGAAAAGAGCATTTCAATGCAGCCCATAAATTATTTTGTGCGGACTGGTCAGATGCCGAAAATAAGCGCGTTTTTGGAGCTTGTAGTAATCCAAACTATCATGGTCATAACTATGAATTAGTGGTTCAGGTAATTGGGTATCCAGATCCAATAACAGGATTTGTGATTAATACCAAAGACCTTAGTACCATTGTTCAAGAAGAAGTGATCTCGAAGTTCGATCACAAAAATTTAAACTTAGATACCGACGCTTTTAAAAACCTAAATCCCTCTGCAGAAAATATTGCAATTGTGATTTACAATTTAATTAGACCTCGCATTACTGAGTCATTAGAATTAAAAATACGACTGTATGAAACAGAAAGAAACTTTGTTGACTACCCAGCCTAAAGAAGAAAAAATTTCTTTAACTGAATTATTGATTGAAGAAATGGGTGATCAACACAAAGCAAGCTCAGTAGAGACACCTTTACGCGCGGATGCATTTGAAAAAACAGATGAAGAAAAAATTGCTGCGATAGAGCCGCACTTCAGAGCTATCATGGAAACATTAGGAATGGACTTACGTGATGATAGTTTAAGAGGTACGCCACTTAGAGTTGCTAAAATGTATGTAAAAGAATTATTCCAAGGATTGAATCCTGCGAATATGCCAAGCATGACTTTGTTTGAAAATAAATTTCAATACAATGAAATGTTGGTAGAAAAGAATATTAATTTCTATACCAACTGTGAGCACCATTTTGTACCATTTTTTGGTAAAGCACATGTTGCATATATCAGCAGCGGTAAAGTAATTGGTTTAAGTAAATTAAATCGTTTGGTTGAATATTTCTCTAAGCGTCCACAAGTACAAGAGCGTTTAACCATGCAAGTGGGGAAGGCTTTACAAACTGTATTACAAACACAGGATGTAGCAGTGATGATGGATGCAAAGCACCTATGTGTTTCTAGTAGAGGTGTAAAAGATGATAGTTCAAACACCATCACTACTTTCTTTGGTGGTAAATTCCAAGAAGAAAAAACTAGAATGGAATTTTTACAATACGTTGATATCAACGAAAAATAATTTAAGAAGGTTCGGGCTGGTTAGATTAGTATGGGCGAAGGTGGTACTTCGCCCTTTTTTTGTACTTTTGAAAAAATCAAAAGCAAATGTCAAAACACGCGTACGTTTTTCCTGGTCAAGGATCACAGTTTTCTGGAATGGGAAAGAATTTATACGAGCAAAATGAAACTGCTAAGCAGTTATTTGAAAAAGCCAATGAGATTTTAGGTTTTCGTATTAGCGATATCATGTTTGAAGGAACAGATGAGCAATTAAAACAAACCAATGTTACGCAACCTGCAGTATTTATACATTCGGTAGTAGCGTATTTAACTATGCCAGCAGTTCAACCCGATATGGTAGCTGGTCATAGCTTAGGTGAGTTTAGTGCATTGGTTGCTAATAAAACTTTAAGCTTTGAAGATGCATTAAGATTAGTAAGTATCAGAGCAAAAGCTATGCAAGCTGCATGTGAATTACAACCCTCCACTATGGCTGCAGTTTTAGCATTAGCAGATGAAAAAGTAGAAGAGATTTGTGCAACAGTTTCCAAAGAAAATAATGAAGTAGTAGTTGCTGCCAATTATAATTGCCCTGGTCAATTAGTGATATCTGGTTCTGTAAAAGGTATTGAAATCGCTTGTGAACAAATGAAAACAGCAGGAGCAAAAAGAGCATTGGTATTACCAGTGGGAGGTGCATTCCACTCACCTTTAATGGAGCCTGCTAAACTAGAATTAGCTGCTGCGATTGAAGCCACCACTTTTAACACACCAATCTGTCCAGTATACCAAAATGTGGTTGCATCTGCAGTAACTGATCCAACACAAATCAAAGCCAACCTAATTGCTCAATTAACTGGAGCAGTTAAATGGACACAAACAGTAGGGGCCATGGTAGCAGACGGAGCCACTCATTTCACTGAAGTAGGTCCAGGAAAAGTATTACAAGGTTTGGTTCAAAAGATCCATAAAGATGCCATAGTAGCGGGGGTAAACTAGTTTTTAACCCATAACTAAAAAATAACAATACTATACAAGCCTCTGGTACAATTACCAGGGGCTTTTTTCGTTAGTGTTTAGAATAGGTATACCCCATTCATATTAAAAATTTTTAGAATATTTTGAAAAGAAGGATTATATATCTTTTGGTGTTGATGATCTCACTGAGTAAAGTGGGGATGGGGCAGACGTTCACGGTGGATTTGACAACTTCAAAAGCTTATCCAAGTATTAATTGCGATCAAACAACATTCATACTTACAAATAATACAGTTAGTTTAATACGGTATAGAATTTATTTTAGTACAGATAATGCTACTTGGATTGATGTATCTGCATTAGGGAATGCACAACCTTTAGGTGCTGGTGTAACAATTAATATTTATGCACAAAATGAAGGATATTATAAAATTTATTATTCAAATAGTGCCACAGTTAACCTTTCATCAACTTCTTTACCATCCATACAAACTGTTATAAAATCTTCACCTACAATAACAACAGAAGTATCAAGTTTAAATGATGCTAGTTGTTTAAATTCTTTAGCAAATTCTTTATCAGTAACAGCAAATGCA
>JAFMEV010000029.1 GCA_017856545.1 Chitinophagaceae bacterium | reverse complement strand
GAATATTTCCGTGATGGAGATGGAACAGGAAAAGGAAAGGATATCTTATTCTTCGTTGATAATATCTTCCGTTTTACGCAAGCAGGTTCTGAGGTATCGGCTTTATTAGGTCGTATGCCATCTGCGGTAGGTTACCAACCAACATTGGCAACAGAAATGGGATTAATGCAAGAGCGTATCACTTCTACAAAGAATGGTTCTATTACTTCAGTTCAAGCGGTATATGTACCTGCGGATGACTTAACAGATCCAGCTCCTGCAACTACATTTGCTCACTTGGATGCAACAACAGTATTGTCTCGTAAGATCGCCGATTTAGGTATTTATCCAGCGGTGGATCCATTAGATTCTACTTCAAGAATTTTAACTCCTGCGATTGTAGGTGATGCACATTATGATTGTGCTCAAAAAGTTAAAATGATTTTACAACGATATAAAGAATTACAAGATATCATTGCGATTTTAGGTATGGATGAATTAAGTGACGATGATAAATTAGTTGTATCTCGTGCGCGTCGTGTTCAAAGATTCTTATCTCAACCTTTCCATGTAGCTGAACAGTTCACAGGTTTGAAAGGAGTATTTGTATCTATTGAAGATACTATCAGAGGTTTCAATGCAATTATGGATGGTGAAGTAGATGCTTATCCAGAAGCTGCATTTAACTTGGTAGGTACTTTAGAAGATGCTATTGAGAAAGGCAAGAAAATGATGGCTTAATTTATAAAGAAGAAATCATGTTATTAGAAATATTATCACCAGAGAAGAAATTGTTTAGCGGAGAAGTGCAAGGTGTTCAATTGCCTGGTATCGGAGGCTTATTTGAAGTATTAGATAAGCATGCTCCTTTAGTGAGTGCATTGAGTGTTGGGCAAGTAAAGGTTTTACATAAATCTAGCCCTGCTGAAACTTATTCTATCAAAGGTGGTTTTGTGGAAGTTTCAAACAACAAAACGACTGTTTTAGTAGAAGGGGTATTATAATAACAAAATATTATCATTTATAGAAATCCTTCCCTATACAACGGGAGGGATTTTTTTTGTAATTTGTAGCCCATGAGAAAAACTTTCCCAGTAATATTTACATTAATTGCCCTTTCTATTTTGGGTATATTATTTATTCAAATTACTTGGTTACAGGGTTTATTTATTTTATCTAAAAATCAATTGAGTGATAAAATCAATCAGTCAGCATTGATTGTCTCTAATGATATTAGTAAAAAAATAACCAGTGGACTCTCGTTTCGCTTACCAAAGAGAGGATTAAGTTTGAGTGAGGATTATCACTTGCATCGTTTTGATGAGTCTATCGTGGCGGATATCTATAGTTTTAATGATTTGCAATCAAAAATTAATTCAGCACTTGGAAAAAATGGCTTAGGCAATCTCGAATTTGAATTTGCAGTAGCAGATAAAAAAGGTAAAATAGAAATGTTGAGCAGAAATTTCGAAAAAGCCTATTCTGATGATATCAATACTTTACAAACCAGGGTTAGCATTATACCACAAGATATTATAGAGCCTGTTGGACCTTTTGAAACGATTATTATTATAGTACCCAATGTTAGATTCTATTTATTACAAACTTTAAGATGGGTGATTGTTGGAGCCGTCTTGTTTATATTGATTGTATTTACGGCGTTCTTTATTACATTAAGATCTTTATTGGTACAAAGAAAGCTAAATGAGATTAAGCGAGACTTTATCAATAATATGACCCACGAATTAAAGACGCCACTAGCTACTATCTCATTGGCGGTGGATGCTTTAAAAACCAATAAAGTTCAAGGGGATCCTGGTGCAGTATCTTATTTTAGCAATATCATTAAAGAAGAAAATGTGCGCATGAATAAACATGTCGAAGTAATCTTACAAGCCGCACATTTAGAAAAGAAAGAGTATGATTTAAATTTACAGCCAGTAGATGTGCATGATTTGATTTTTGGAGTACTCGATAGTTTCAAATTACAATTAGAAGCTAAACCAGCATCTGTTGAAACTATATTGGAGGCAGACCCTTCTGTGATTCAAGCAGACGAAGAATATTTATTGCATGTTTTTTCAAATTTAATTGACAACGCGATTAAATATTCAAAAGACACAATTGACATTACCATTAAGACTAGCGTAATTGGCAATAAATTACAAATTACTTTCCAGGACAAAGGCATAGGAATGGACGCTACAACGAGTAAGCATATTTTTGAAAAGTTTTATCGCGCACATTCAGGTAATATTCATAATGTAAAAGGGTTTGGCTTAGGAATGAGTTATGTAAAATGGGTAATGGATATACACAAGGGTTCAATTAAAGTTGACTCTGTTATTGATAAAGGAACAACTATTACTTTACTTCTCCCTATTTAAGCTTTATTATTGATCCATAATAATGAGCCATCTCCATAGCTTAGAAATCTAAACTCATTATTCAATGCATAATCATAAATGGTTTTCCATGCATCACCTGTAATGGCTGAGATAAGGCACAATAAGGTGGATTTAGGTTGATGGAAATTAGTCACTAAGGCATTACAAACTTTAAATTGGTATCCTGGAGAAATCATCAACTGCGTCTTTGCAAATAAATGGTTGGCCTTTTGCTGTTGTAAATAAATGAGTAAAGCATTGAATGCATCTGCTGTGCTTATTGAAGTATTGTCTAATTCATAAGCTTCCCATTGAGATAAATTCAGAACAGAAGTGTTTGCTGTTTGATTGTTTTTTTGCACATGGTATTGCTGTATGCCTAACCAATACAAAGACTCTAAAGTTCTGATAGAAGTTGTTCCAATGGCAACAATGGTTTTTGGATCATTATTTTGGAATAAATTCATTAAATGTTGAATAGTACTTGCATCAACATCTATAAATTCTGCATGCATAACATGTTCGTCAATAGTAGCAGCTTTCACTGGCATAAATGTTCCTGCTCCAACATGTAATGTTACAAAATTGCTATGAATATTTTTTAATGCTAATTGATCAAATACTTCTTTGCTAAAATGCAATCCTGCAGTAGGTGCTGCAACAGATCCTTCTTCTTTTGCATAAGTAGTTTGATACCTGTCTTTATCTTCATTGGTGGCTGCTCTTTCAATATAAGGGGGTAGTGGAATATTGCCAATATGTGCAAGTAATTCAGAAAAACAAATACTTGGATTATTCCAAGAAAAACGAATTAAGTATTGTCCATTTTCGTTGGTTATTTTTTCTGCATTGAAAATAATTTTTTGCTGTTCAATCAATATTTCTTTTGACAATAAACCTTCTTTCCATTTTTTTGCTCCACCAATTAAACAATACCATTCAACTTGTGTAGTTGCCTCCATTGCAATGGATACTGGTGTATATTCTTTAGAGGGTTCTAAACAAAAAATTTCAATGGAGCTAGTTCCATTTGTACTAGGTTTTTCAAAGAAAATTCTAGCAGCAATCACTTTGCTATTATTGAAGAATAATTGAGCGTTCTCTGGAAGGTAATTAGCAATGTATTTGTATTGAGAAGTATCAATGATTTGTTGATCCCAAACCAATAATTTACTATCTGCTCTATTTGGAGCTGGAGTAAATGCAATTTTCTCTTCTGGAAGCGTATAATCAAATGCTGCAATTTCAATAGTAGGTTTTGTAAACATGGTGCAAAGGTAAATAAAGACCTCATTTTCAGCTTAATTCACCCTTTATAAACCTAAAAATGTGGGTTATCCACAGCTTCTAACATCCAGTTTTTCCAAAAACAGGTCATTTTTCGTTCAAACTCGCTATATCACTGATTTTCAGGCCGGTTTATTTCTTGTGGAAAACTAGAAAGGCCTATTTGCGCTTTAAAAGTGGTAAAAAGTGTTATTTTGTGTGAACAAGTGGTAAAAATCACGCTAATTATTAACAATGACAGGCTTTCACGGAGAATATCAATCAACTATCGACGCTAAAGGGCGTTTCCTGGTTCCCGGCAGTTTGAAAAAACAGCTGGCTGAAGGGGAGACACGCTTTATTGTTAGTAGAGGATTCGAAAAGTGCTTGACGCTTTATCCGATTGGAAGCTGGCAGAAGATATTAGACAAGATTAGCCAGTTGAATGACTTTGATCCTAAAGTGCGTCAGTTTAGACGTCAATTTTTGGGTGGAGCTACAGAGGTGGAAATGGATGGCGCTGGCCGTTTATTATTACCTCCAACTTTAAGAGAGTTTGCTTTGCCAGGAAAAGAGATTGTTTTAGCAGCCGCATTAGATCGTTTTGAGATCTGGGATGCAAGTACCTATAAAAAGCTCTTTGAGGATTTCTCTGCAGATGAATTTAGTAATCTGGCGCAAGAAGTAATGTCTGGTAATAATAAAAACGATTAAGGAAAAAGATGACCAACCCTACATCCACAATTCCTTCTTCTGATTATCATATACCCGTATTATTTCATGAAACTATGCAATATCTAAATATTCACCCTGAAGGTGTTTATGTAGATGCCACATTTGGAGGAGGAGGTCATAGTAGAGGTATTTTATCAAAGCTTGGTCCACAAGGACGCTTAATTGCTTTTGATCAAGATGCTGATGCAAAGAACAACTTACCCAATGATGAGCGCATTGTTTTTATTCCAGAAAATTTCAAGTACCTGCAAAGGTTTTTAAGATTGCATAAGATCAACCAAGTAGATGGTGTCTTAGCAGACTTGGGTGTGAGTAGTCATCAATTTGACGAAGGCACTAGAGGCTTCTCTACAAGATTCGACGGCCCATTCGATATGAGAATGGATCAACGACAAACTAGAACAGCCGCACAAGTGATTGAAAGCCTTAGCGAAACGGAACTGCATAAAATGTTCGAGCAGTATGGAGAAGTAACCAATTCAAAAACATTGGCGAAACATATTGTAGAAAACAGAAAGCATGTGAAGTTAAACACGGTACAAGATTTTAAAACATTGATTGCACCTGTAGTAAAAGGAAATCCAAACAAATACTGGGCACAAGTATTTCAAGCCATTCGAATTGTGGTAAACGAAGAGATGGAGGTGTTGAATGATTTTCTTGCGCAGTTGCCTGATGTGATTAAACCAGGTGGACGTGCAGTGATCATTACCTTCCATTCAATTGAAGATAGAATGGTTAAGAATGCTTTTAAAGTGGGCCCAGATGAAGAAAATCCTTCCAATCCTTTTCTTTCTAACCCTAGAGAAAAAGTTTGGGAGATCATTACAAAAAAACCTGTAATGGCTTCAGACAAAGAGATGAAAGAAAACAATAGAAGCAGAAGCGCAAAATTGCGTGCTGCCGAAAGAGTATAATAGTATGTCCGTACCCGTAAAAACAAACCCTAAGAGTGCTATCAAAAGCATTCTGAATTATCAGTGGATTGCTATGAACACAGGATTTTTCTTGTTTCTGGCTTTCATCGCGATACTTTATATCGCCAATGGTCACTTGACGGACAAGACTATTAGAAAAATCAACGCTACAAAAAAGGATCTTAAAGAATTACAGTTTGAGTACAAAACTTTAAAAGCAGAATTAATGCAAAAAAGTGGCGCAGTTCAAATTGAAAATGCAGTGGCACCTTATGGTTTAGCAGTTGGTAAAGAGATGCCTATCAGAATTCAAATTGAAAAAAGAAATATAAACCCCACCAACAATAAATAATGGATGTAAAACGCGACATATTGTGGAGGGTTTATTTAAGTTACCTTTTAGTGGTAGCGGTATGCCTAGCTATATTAGGCAAAGCGTTTTATATCCAACAAGTACAAGGTTCGTATTGGAGAGGTTTAAGCGATAGCTTACATCAACGTATTGCAGAAATTCCTGCAGCAAGAGGAACTATTTATAGTGAAGATGGTCAAATGTTAAGTACCAACGTACCTCAATTTGATATTTATGTTGATTTTAGAGTAGAACCATTACACGAAAAAAACGGAAAATTATTTAGAGAGAATATTGATTCTTTAAGCTTGGCATTGGCTGATTTATTTAAGGATCAATCTGCGGCTCAATATAAAGATCAATTAACCAAAGCTTTTGAAACGCGTGAACCTAATTACGAATTAAAAAAGAAAATTGATTATAGACAATATTTAGCATTGGCTAAGTTCCCTTTATTTAAAATTGGAAGATACAAGAGTGGTATGATTGCGCAAGAGCGTAATATCAGATTAAACCCATATCAAAATATGGGTTATAGAACCATTGGTTTAGCAAGAGAGCAAAATAGTGTTGGTTTGGAATTGTCATATGATACTGTTTTAAAAGGTAGAAATGGAAGACAATTGGTTCGCGCTATTGCCGGAGGGGTAACAGTTCCAGTGCAAGAAGGTGAATTTGAAATTGCTCCAGAAACGGGTAAAGACATTGTAAGTAATTTGGATGTATTTATTCAGGAAGTAACTACCAATGCCTTAAATAAGATGATGGTTCAAAACCAAGCTCAATGGGGTGTTGCAATGGTCATGGAAGTAAAGACCGGAAAGATCAAAGCCATTGCTAACTTAGGTAAAATTGCTGAAGGTGTTTACAGAGAAGATTTGAATTATGCTATTACACCGTCTGAGCCGGGTTCTACTTTTAAATTAGTTACTTTATTAAGTGCTTTAGAAGATGGCAAAGTGAATTTAAATTCTAGTATCGATTTAGAAGGGGGTGCTTGGAAGGTAGTGGGCCAAACTGTTTGGGATTCAGAACAACATGGCAAGCATCAAGCAACAGTATTAGAAGCATTTGAAGAAAGTTCTAATGTAGGTATGGCAAAAATTGCCATGGCACATTATAGTAATAATGTAAATGCATATTATAAGCATTTAACAAATCTTAGATTAGATTCTTTATCTGGAATTGATTTGATTGGTGAAAGAAAGCCACAAATTACAAAACCAGGAGGCAAGCTTTATGGTCCAACTACTTTGCCATGGATGGCATTTGGTTACAATATTGCCATTGCACCTATTCAAACATTAACCCTTTACAATGCGATTGCAAATAATGGCGTAATGATGAAGCCTTATTTAGTAAATGCTATTAAAGAAGAAGGTAGAGTGATCAAGACTTTTTCTCCTAAAGTATACAATCCACAATTAGTTAAACCAAGTACAGTAAAAGCTTTACAAACTGCATTAGAAGGTGTTTGTATTAACGGTACTGCAAAAGGATTATTTAAAAATAGCTTGTATAAAGTAGCTGGTAAAACAGGAACAGCTTTGGTAGCGAATGGAAATAAAGGCTATGCTGATAAAATTTATCAATCTTCTTTTGCAGGATATTTTCCAGCAGACAATCCTCAATACACCATTGTAGTAATTATAAAGAATAAGCCACACGCATATCCTTTCTATGGTGCTTCAGTAGCAGGTCCTGTATTTAAAGAAATCTCTGATAGATTGTACTCTACCTATATTCATAATAAGACCAATACGGCTCCTGTAATTGCTTTAAAAGATAGTCAAGCATTTCAATATGCCATTTCTAAATCTTCTCTTAAAGCCATTGCTCAAAAAATTAATTTAAGTTATCAAGATTCAAGTATTCCAAGTAATACATGGGTGAATGTAAATGGTGCTGGTAAAGTAGCCAAAGTAGCTAGTAAGGTTATTTCAGATTCTACTATGCCAGACATCAGTGGGTTAAAATTACAAGATGCATTATGGCTATGCGAAAAGAAAGGTTTGCAAGTGAAATGTGTTGGAAAAGGAAGAGTGGTTAGACAAAGTATTGTTCAAGGGTCTTATATCACAAAAGGTCAATCTATATTAATTGAATTAAACTAATGAAAGCATTACAAAACATATTATTTGGAGTTGCCATTAGAGAAGTGGTTGGTTCAACTAATTTGAATATTAGTTCAATACAAATAGATTCAAGAAAAGTAGAAGCAGGTACACTATTCGTTGCCATCAAGGGTGTACAAGCAGATGGACACAGTTTTATTCAAACAGCTATTGAAAAAGGAGCTACTGTTATAGTTTGCGAAGTATTGCCAGCAGCGCTTCAAGAGGGAATTACCTATATAGCGGTTGCTAATTCTAATCAAGCAGTTGCTATAATGGCTCATCAGTTTTATGGTGCACCTTCAACTAAATTAAAAATGGTAGGTGTAACGGGTACCAATGGTAAAACAACTGTTGCAACATTATTATTCAAACTATTTAATGAATTAGGGTATACCTGCGGATTAATTAGCACAGTCGAAAATCATATTGGTTCAAAAATTGTACCTTCTACACATACCACCCCTGATGCCATTCAATTAAATGCGTTATTGCATCAGATGGTAGAAGCTGGCTGTACACATGTATTTATGGAGTGTAGTAGTCATGCTATCCATCAACATAGAATTACTGGCATTCAATTTGTGGGTGCGGCGTTTACCAATATCACATTGGATCATTTAGATTACCATCAAACATTTGAGGAATATTTAGCAGTTAAAAAATCATTCTTTGATCATTTGCCTAATACTGCATTTGCATTATCCAATTTGGATGATAAAAATGGAGCTAATATGTTAATGGATACAAAGGCTAAAAAATTAACTTATGCTTTACATGCGCCTGCAAATTTTAAAGGTAAAATTTTAGAAAACCAATTAACGGGCTTGGTATTACTAGTCAATGATATTGAAGTGCATTGTAGATTAATTGGTGTATTTAATGCATATAATTTCTTAGCAGTATATGGTGTGGCTATTCAATTAGGAGAACCATCGGAAAAAGTTTTAACTGCATTAAGTGCATTAACGGGAGCTGAAGGAAGATTTGATTACACTATCTCTGATACAAATATTTTAGGAATTGTTGATTATGCTCATACGCCAGATGCATTGGAAAATGTTTTAGCAACGATTGCTAAATTAAAGAAGGGCGGTGAACAAGTGATTACAGTGGTGGGATGTGGCGGAGACAGAGATAAAAGTAAAAGACCTATTATGGCTCAGGTAGCTTGTGATTTAAGTGCAAAAGTATTTTTGACAAGTGACAATCCAAGATCAGAAGATCCTAATGATATTTTACATGATATGGAGCAAGGATTGACCAGTGCTGCAAAAAGAAAGTATATCAAAATTGTAGACAGAAGAGAAGCCATTAAAGCTGCTGTTAGTTTTGCGAATCCAGGAGACATTATTTTGGTAGCAGGCAAGGGGCATGAAAAGTATCAAGATATCAAGGGTGTGAAGACCCATTTTGATGATAAAGAAACTTTATTTAATCTATTTAAAGAACTAGAAAAATAACCCCATGCTATATCAACTATTTTCTTGGCTAAATAAAACATTTAATATCCCTGGATTGGGGGCGTTTCAGTTCTTGACTTCAAGAATTGCTATGGCAATATTATTATCATTGTTTATTGCTACAGTATTTGGTAAAAAGATGATTTTATTTTTACAAAAAAAGCAAATAGGTGAAACAGTTAGAGAATTAGGCTTAGCGGGTGAGCAACAAAAGAAAGGCACTCCAACTATGGGAGGAATTATTATCTTATTAAGTATTCTTATTCCAACATTGTTATTTGCCAATTTAGATAAGGTATATATCCGTTTGATGATTTTATGTACTGTTTGGTTAGGGCTAATTGGTTTCTTAGATGATTATTTTAAAATTCGTGCTCGTAAAGATGCTCAAAATAAAGGGGAGGCTTATAAAAAACAAAATAGTGATGGTTTAGCGGGTATTTCAAAAATTATTGGACAAGTTGGGTTAGGTATTATTATTGGTGCAACACTTTATTTTAGTAATGCGGTGACAGTTGAGCGTGAAATTATCTCTACTAATATTTCTGCTAGTTTACAAAAAGGGGAGCATATTGCGAAAGGTGCTGATATAGTGGTGAGAAATATCAACGGGGAAGAACGCCGTTTTGTAAAAGTAAAAACGCCTATTACCACTATTCCATTTGTAAAAAATCATGAGTTTAATTATAGCAAGTTAATTAGCTGGATCAGTCCAGGCGCAGAGCAATATACATGGATAGTGTATATACTGGTGGTTGTATTCATTGTAACAGCAGTATCAAACGGTGCGAATATCACAGACGGGTTAGATGGATTAGCTGCTGGTGTAAGTGCCATCATTGGCGCCGCTTTAGGTGTTTTTGTATATGTAAGTGGTAACTATGTATTTGCAGATTATTTGAATGTAATGTACATACCTAATCTAGGAGAGTTATCCATTTTTGTGGGTGCATTTGTTGGAGGATGTATTGGATTTTTATGGTACAATGCTTATCCAGCACAAGTATTCATGGGCGATACAGGTAGTTTGGCATTAGGTGGAATTATTGCATCCTTAGCCATTATTGTTAGAAAAGAATTATTGATTCCTATTTTCTGTGGTGTTTTCTTAATTGAAAATTTAAGTGTGATTATTCAAGTGTCTTATTTTAAATACACTAAGAAAAAATACGGTGAAGGAAGAAGGGTTTTCTTAATGAGTCCATTACATCATCATTATCAAAAGAAAGGTTTTCATGAAAGCAAGATTGCAGTTAGATTCTGGATCATCACTATTTTATTGGTAGTGGCTTCTATTTTAACCTTAAAGACAAGATAACATTGGCAAAGAAGTTAATCATATTAGGAGCAGGTGAGAGTGGAGTAGGTACTGCACTTTTAGCAAAGCAAAAAGGCTATGATGTTTTTGTGTCTGATGGAAGTGCTATACAACCAGTTTTTCAAAAAGAGTTGGAAGAACATCAAATTGAGTTTGAATCAGGATCCCATAGCATTGAAAGAATTTTATCAGCGGATGAAGTAATGAAGAGCCCGGGTATTCCTGATAAGAATGATTTGGTTAAAGCAATTGTTGCAAAGGGCATACCAATTATAAGTGAAATTGAATTTGGGTATAGATATAAAGGCCATTCAAAAATTGCTGCTATTACTGGAAGCAATGGAAAAACGACGACTACTTCTTTGTTATATCATATTTGTCAGGTGGCTGAACAAGATGTAGCAGTAGTAGGTAATATTGGCTTCTCTTTCGCAAGACAGATTGCGCAAGATCCCAAGGCTTTATATGTAATTGAAGTAAGTTCATTTCAATTAGACGGTATAAAAACATTCAAGCCTGATATTGCTATTCTATTGAATATAACAGAAGATCATTTAGATAGATACAATTATGAATTTGAAAGATATGTGAAGAGCAAATTCAGAATTATTGAAAATCAAACCGCTAATGATTACTTCATTTACTGTATCGACGACGAAGTGATCACCAAACATCTAGAACTACTAACTACTAATACTAATCCATTACCATTTTCTATGAAACAAGAAGTAAAAAAAGGAGGCTACATCAAAAACGATCAAATGATGTTAAAAATCCAAGAAGAACGCGTTACTATGAGTATTTATGATTTTGCTTTAAAAGGAAAACATAATGCTTATAATACCATGGCTGCAAGCATTGCTGCAAGTACATTAGGTATTCGTAAAGAAAAAATCCGTGAAGCGGTAAGTAACTTCCATAATCTAGAACATAGAATGGAATTTGTTGCAACGGTTCGTGGCGTTGACTTTATCAACGATAGTAAAGCAACCAATGTAAACAGCACTTGGTATGCATTAGAAAGTATGCAAAAGTCAACTGTCTTGGTTTTAGGCGGTGTTGATAAAGGAAACGATTATGAATTAATCGCTGATTTAGTAAAAGAAAAAGTGAAAGCCATTATTTGTATGGGTACTGATAATACTAAAATCACTGAATTCTTTAAAGATAAAGTTGCGACGATTGTTGAAGTGGATAGTGCGAAAAAAGCTGTAAATGCAGCCTTTAAATTAGCTGAAAAAGGAGATGTAGTTCTATTGAGCCCTGCTTGTGCAAGTTTTGATTTATTCAAAAATTATGAAGACAGAGGTCGTCAATTTAAAGCGTCTGTAAAAGAATTATAATGTTAAAAGAAACCACTGATAAACTGTTTTCACAAATGCCTTCTATAGGAGGTGTGAAAGAGCATTTAGATCAAAGAACTAGAGGTGATAAATACATTTGGGCCTTGGTTTTAGTTCTATCGCTAATCTCTATCATGGTGGTATATAGTGCAACAGGTTCTTTGGCGTATAAAATGTCTAAAGGCAATACCAGCATTTATTTGTTTAAACAGGTAGCTTTTACATTAATTGGTTTAGTAGTAGTTTTTGCTTTACATAGGATTAATTATACAGTGTTTTCAAGAGTAGCGACTGTTTTGTTTATACTCTCCGTTCCTTTATTGATTTATACTTTATTTTTTGGTGCCAAAATTAATGAGGGTAGTAGATGGATCAAATTGCCCATCATCAATATGACCATTCAAAGTAGTGATGTGGCAAAGTTGGCCTTGTTTATGTATATCTCTCGGGTATTAAGTAAGAAACAAGAAGTGATTAAAGATTTTCGAAAAGGATTTTGGCCTGTGTTTTGGCCAGTATTATTGATTTGTGGATTAATTATGCCTGCGAATTTATCTAATGCATTATTAACAGGTGCCACATCTTTATTGTTAATGTTCATTGGTAGAGTAAGCTTTAAGCATATTGGCTTGGTCATTTTAGTAGCGATGATACCAGTGGTGATTATTGTTAGTGTAGCCATGGCAACACATAATAATAAGGCAAGTGCTGCTGAGGGTAAGCCTGTAGTAGCAGAAAAATTAAAAAGTTTTGGAAGATTTGGAACTTGGGTAAGCAGGGTACAGGATTTTATGTATGCTGAAGAAAATGATGTTCCTTATCAAGTTCAACAAGCTAAGATTGCCATTGCCAATGGTAGTATGTTATATGGATTGGGTCCAGGTAATAGTAGACAAAGAAATTTTTTACCCCAAGCATATAATGATTTTATTTATTCAGTAATTATTGAAGAGTATGGTTTGATAGGTGGAGCATTTATTGTTTTTATTTATTTAGTCTTTTTATTCAGGTGTATTAGAATCTTTAGAAAATGTCCTTATGCATTTGGTGCATTCTTAGCATTAGGATTGAGTTTTACCTTGGTCATCCAAGCAGTAGCAAATATGGCAGTCAATGTAAATATTGTTCCAGTAACCGGTGTGACATTGCCATTGGTAAGTATGGGTGGAAGTTCCTTCATTTTTACTTGTTGTGCTGTTGGTTTGATTTTAAGTGTTGCTAGAAATGTGGAGCAAATGGAAGGTAACGCACCAAAAGAAACAGAGATTGAAATTCCTGAAGAAAATATAGCAACAGAAAATGAAGTTCAACCAGCATAATCAACAAATACGCATCATCATTGCAGGTGGTGGCACTGGCGGGCATATTTTTCCCGCAATAGCTGTTGCTCAAGCAATTCAGGCGATTCATCCTGATGCAGCTATATTATTTGTGGGTGCAAGTGGAAAGATGGAAATGGAAAAAGTACCTCAGGCTGGATATGATATAAAAGGATTAACCATTGCAGGATTGAACAGATCCAATATGTTTAAAAACATAACATTGCCATTTAAATTAATCAAAAGTTTTTTTCAGGTAAGAAGCATTTTCAATTCATTCAAACCCAATGCAGTATTTGGAGTAGGAGGTTATTCTAGTTTTCCTGTACTCAAGTTTGCTCAATCAAAAGGCATACCCACTTTTATTCATGAGTCCAATGCTTTTGCAGGTAAATCTAATATATGGTTAGGAAAGAATGCCACTAAAATATTTACAGGCACACAGGGAATGGATAAGTTTTTCCCAAGCGATAAAATTATTGTTACTGGAAATCCGGTAAGAAAAAATATTAGCAGTTCTATTTATACAAAAGAAACTGCTATGATGCAGTTTGGATTACTTCCAGATAAACAAACTGTTTTAATTGTTGGAGGCAGCTTAGGTGCTAATTCTATCAATGATGTAATCATGCAAAACCTAAAGCACTTTAATGAGTTAGGTATACAGTTGATTTGGCAAACGGGTAAATCTCAATCTGCAAAATACCTAAATGCTGCTAAATCATTTTCCAATGTGTATGTGAATAGCTTTTTAAATGATATGAGTGCAGCATATATGGCTGCCGATATGGTAGTAAGTAGAGCAGGAGCAATGTCTGTTGCTGAAATTGCAATAACAGGAAAGCCATGTGTATTTGTACCTTATCCATTTGCCGCAGAAGATCATCAAACATTTAATGCAAAAACACTTGTAGACGATGGTGCTGCATTTATGGTAAAAGATGCAATGGTTAAAGATGCTTTGGTTCCACTCATTACTGATGCAATCAATCAACCAAGCATTTTAGATAATATGCAAAAAAAGATCAAGGCATTTGCAATTTCCAATGCCGATGAAATTATTGCTAAAGAAATTATAGCATCAGTGAAAACTTCAAATATTTAGAAAAAATTATGAATCCATTAACCAATATAAAAAGTATTTATTTCATAGGAATTGGCGGTATTGGCATGAGTGCTTTAGCAAGATATTTTAATACTCAAGGAGTAAAAGTATCTGGATATGATAAAACACCAACACCTTTAACAGATGATTTAGTCAAAGAAGGTATTCAAATTCATTTTGAAGATGATTTGACTCAGATAGACAAAGAGGCTACTGTAATTGTTTATACACCCGCTATCCCGTCTGATCATAAAGAATTGAATTATTATAAAGACAACGGGTATAATGTTGTAAAGAGAAGTGATGTTTTACAATGGGTTACAGAAAATGCTTTCACTATTGGTATTGCAGGTACTCATGGAAAGACTACTACTACTTCAATGACGGCGCATATCTTAAGACATACAGGATATGGATGTAATGCGTTCTTGGGCGGTATCGCATCCAACTATGGAACTAATTTTTGGAGTCATGAAAAAAATGTGGTGGTAGTGGAGGCGGATGAGTATGA
This sequence comes from Chitinophagaceae bacterium, assembly GCA_017856545.1. Taxonomy (GTDB): domain Bacteria; phylum Bacteroidota; class Bacteroidia; order Chitinophagales; family Chitinophagaceae; genus Sediminibacterium. The sequence goes on along the minus strand of JAFMEV010000029.1, from coordinate 3,021 downwards.
TAGAAGTTTTTTAAAATTAGCACCTAATGTTGCGGTGGTAACTGCAGTGGATCCAGATCATTTGGATATTTATGGCACTGCAGATGAAGTATTGAAAGCATTTGGACAATATACAGATAAGATCAAGCCAAATGGTGTTTTGATACAAAAATATGGCACTGTTTTTCCTGTAAATAAAGAACATAAAGAAGTATTCACTTATGCCTACAATGAACCAAAAGCTTCATTTCATACAAGTGATTTGAAAGTGATAGATGGTTCTTATCAATTTGATTTGGTGCATCCAAAAGGTATTGTGAACAATGTGGTTTTGAATATGGGGGGATTGCATAATGTAGAAAATGCAACTGCGGCAATGGCTATTGCTTTGCAATTAGGAATTGATGAAAATAAAATCAAAGAAGCAGTTGCTTCTTTCCAGGGAGTAAAGAGAAGATTTGAATTCAAGATTAAAACGCCTAATAAAGTTTTAATTGATGATTATGCGCATCATCCTGAAGAGTTGAATGCATTAATCAGTGGTGTAAGAAGTTTGTATCCAAATGAAAAAATGGTATTGGTCTTTCAACCGCATTTATATTCAAGAACCCAGGATCAAGCATCAGGTTTTATTGAAGTACTGTCTAAGGCAGATGAAGTGATTTTATTGCCTATTTATCCTGCAAGAGAATTGCCAATTCCTGGGGTGAGTAGTGAAATTTTATTAGATAAAATGACTGTGGCTACTAAAACGGTAATGAGTAAGGAACAATTGTTTGACTGGGCTGCCAATACCCATGATAAATTAATTGTGATGGCAGGTGCTGGCGATATAGATGCTTGTATAACAAAAGTAAAAGAGATCTTCTCAAAATAAGCAATGCAAAACTGGAAAAAAATAGCCTTATATATTCTGTGGAGCCTATTAGGGGTTGCATTGATTGTTTTATTTGTATTTGCATGGCAAGCTAAATCTATTAAGAAGTGTAAGGATATTGATGTAGAATTGGTGGGTGAAAATCCAACTGCTCTATTTATGAATGAGCAAGAGATTTTACGTATTTTGAACGAACAGCAAGTAAAAATCGGAACTCCAATCAATGCATTAAATCTTGCCCAAATAGAGGGTTCTTTGGAAAAGACGGCTTGGATAAAAAATGCAGAATTGTATTTTGACAATCAATTGGTATTGCGCGTTCGTATCGAACAAAGATTACCCATTGCCAGAGTATTTACTGTTTCGGGTCAGTCTTTTTATGTAGATAAAGAAGCCAATCAACTTCCTCTAAGACAGCTATCTGTATTGCGTTTACCAGTATTTACTGGTTTCACTTCTGATCAATCCATCCTGTCAAAACCCGATAGTATACTACTTGAAAACATTGTACAATTCGCTTCTGTCATCAAAGAAGATAGTTTCTTTTCAGCACAGATCGCTCAAATTAATATTGCACCTAATGGAGATTTTGAATTAACGCCTACATTGGGAGATCATACTGTTTTGTTAGGATCAATTGATCAATTGGAGAATAAATTGGATAGGCTCTATACTTTCTACAAAAAAATCTGGGTACCATCTGGGATTAACGCATATCAAGTACTTGATCTAAGATTTAATCATCAAATAGTGACTTTGAAAAAAGGTTTACAACCCATTCAGTTCAATGGTCCTTTGATGCTATTAGGTTCAGCTATTATGGTTAATGATACAACAAGTAGTGCACAGTCCACTGTGCCAATGTTAAAGGATAGTATCTTAAAGCCGGTTCCAGTAAAAGATTCCATAGTAGCGAAGAAAGCATTGCCGAAGGTGGTTAAAAAACAGCAAACGGGTGCAAGAAAAAATGTCAAGCCGTCGCCTAAAAAAATCAAGACAAAGTCAAACAATAAACCCAATATTAAATCGTTAAATAATGTGAAGAAGTCTGCAAAGGCAGTAATGCCCAAGAAAGGCTAATTCACTACAACTAACTAACAACTAAAAAACTATAAAAAAATGAGTCAAAACGAATCTCCCATCATTGTGGGTCTTGACATTGGTACAACTAAGATTGCTGCCATTGCGGGTAGAAAAAATGAATTCGGGAAGTTAGAGATCCTAGGATTTGGACGTGCCAATAGCAATGGAGTTCAACATGGACAAGTATTGAATATTGACCAAACCATTAAAGCAATTCAACAGGCTTTAGAGAATTGCCATAAAAGCAACCCAGATTTAGATATCAACGAAGTATATGTAGGTATTGCTGGTCATCACATTAAGAGTTTACAAACTCGTGGAGATCAAGTTAGACAAGAACCTGATAATGAAATCCAAGCTTGGGAGATTGAGCAATTAATCAACAATCAAAGAAAAACATTTATTCCTGCAGGAGATCAAATTATCGATGTTATCCCACAAGAATTTCATGTAGATAATAACCAAAATATCAAAGACCCAATTGGTGTGAATGGTGTGAAAGTTGGTGCTAACTTCTTAATCTTAACAGGAGATAGAAATGCTATTCGCAATATTAATCGCTCTGTAGAAAGAAGCGGCTTAACAACCAAAGATTTGGTTTTACAACCTCTAGCTTCTGCAAGTGCGGTAATGAGTGACATAGATTTAGAGGCTGGTGTGGCTATTTTAGATATTGGTGGCGGTACGAGTGACTTAGCTGTTTTCTATGATGGCATCTTAAAGCATACAGCAGTAATTCCTTTTGGTGGTGAAAACATAACCAATGATATCAGATTGGGACTAGGTGTTTTGAAAAGCCAGGCAGAAGCAATGAAAGTACAATTTGGTAGTGCTTTAGCAGATGAAGCAAAAGCAAATGCATATGTAACTATTCCAGGTTTAAAAGGTATGCCTGCAAAAGAGATTAGTGTTAAGAATTTGGCACAAATCATCCAAGCTAGAATGAGTGAAATCTTAGATTTTGTGACATATCATTTAAAGCAAGTAGGATTGGATAGTAGAATGTTGAATGGTGGTGTAATCCTTACTGGTGGTGGTTCTCAATTAAAGCACTTGATTCAATTAACTGAATATATTACTGG
>JAFMEV010000028.1 GCA_017856545.1 Chitinophagaceae bacterium | reverse complement strand
TATTATGGTAACAGTTCTGCTAGATGGATTACTGCTGCAAAAACAATGAAATTTAAATTGTTAATGCAAACACGTAAAGTGGATGCAAGTGCTGCTGCTAAAATTCAAGCATTGGTAACTGCTGGTGATTTAATCAAAACTTCTACTGGTGACTTTAACTTTAAATACGGTTCTAACAGAACTTCTCCAGATTCTCGTCATCCAGACTATGGTAGCAACTACAACGCTGCTGGTGCTGTGGGTGAATATTTAGGAGATTGGTTCATGTGGGCTGTAGTAGCAGAAAAGAATGGTGGTTCAGTATCTGGTGCTAGAGGTACAACTTTAGATCCAAGACAACGTTACTATTTCTACCGTCAAAATACTTCTGGTGCAAACGTGAATGAAATCACTTTAACTTGTGTGACTTTCCCAAGACCTGCGCATTATGCAGCTGATCAGCCTTTCTGTTATATTGGAACGGGCTATTGGGGTCGTGATCATGGTGATAACAGTGGTACTCCTCCAGATGGTTCTTTCAGAACAACTTGGGGTATTTACCCAGCTGGTGGTTTATTTGATGAAAACCAAAACACTAAAGTTGGCTTAGAAGTTGGTGGTAAAGGTGCAGGTATCTTACCAATCTGGAACTCAGAGTTCACGCATTTTAAATTAGCGGAAGCTGCTGCAACTGGTGTGATCACTGGTGGTATGACTGCTGCAAGAGCTAGCTTAAAAACTGCGATTGAAAATAATATGGCTAAAGTAACTGGATTCCCTGCAACTGTAGGTGTAACACCAAGCGCTACTTATGCTGCAACTTCTGCAACAATTACTAACTATGTAAATTTGGTATTGGCTTCTTTCGATGCTGCTACTACAGATGACGCTAAGTTAGAAATTATCATGAAAGAGTTTTATTTATCAACTTGGGGTAATGGTTGGGAAGCATACAATGCATACCGTTTAACTGGTTATCCAAAGAAAATGCAACCAACCCTTGCTACAAATCCAGGATTTTTTGTTCGTTCATTCTACTATCCTTCAGTATTTGTGAACAGAAACTTGAATGCGCCAGCTCAAAAAGCATTGGGTGTGAAAGCTGAAAAAGTATTCTGGGATAATAACGCAGATAATTTCATCAATTAATAAATTTGACAAAAATGAAAAAAATATTCAATAAAATATTAATTGCAATTGCCTTTACGGCATTGGTTTCTTCTTGTCAAAAGGATGACCTTGCACTTAATAATCCATTTGTTGACATTAATAACCTAGGGAAGGGTGCTTATGTTACCTTGAACTCTGTTACTAACGCTAACTTAAACTTTGCTGCTATTGATGCATCATCAGTAGGCGTAAAGATTGATCCATATGACAATGGAGTAAAAATTAAAGAAGTTAAGTTATATGTATTCAAAGGATCTTCTTCAGATCCTAAAGCTTGGAAATTGGTAAAGACTGTTCCTATGGCTGGTACAACTACTGTATCTGCAACAGGTGCTGAAATTGCTAAAGCTTATGGTACAACTACTGCTGCTTTATTTGCTCCAGGTCAGTTCTACACTTTCTATCATCAAGTAGTTACCGAAGATGGTAAGACCTATGATATTTCTAATACATTAGGTGCATTAGAATCTGCAGCTGGTTATAAAGCTTGTATGCGTTGGACTGCTTTTGTGGTTTGTCCATTTACAGGTGGTATGACTGGTTTATACACAGTTGTTCAAGACGACTGGGCTGACTGGTCTGCTGGTGATGTTGTAAGAGTTACTGATGGTCCAGGTGCAAACCAAATCAATATCTCTGAAGTATGGCCTAACCCAGCTTACGGTGATAAAATAGCTGATTTGATCATCAATGTTGATCCTGCTACTGGTGCTGCTAAATTGGCTACCAATAACGTGATCTTCGCTGATTATGGCCAAAAAACAAGTGCATATATCCCAAGTAATGGTACAAACGGATATGTATTCTCTTGTACTGGTTATATTGGTTTGAAAATTGGTTTAAAGTATGGTTCTACCGATTACGGTGTAAATACTTTGACTTTACAAAGAAAGTAAACCACAGGTTTATATACTTAAAAAGGCCCCGAGTATTCGGGGCCTTTTTTTATGCGTTCCATGTTAAATTATCCTGAAGTAAAGAAGTTGAATTGATTCTTGGTTTATGGATAGATCCTATTTTGGGATTATAGTACTATAGGTTCTAGATGGCTGTCTAAGAATTGGTATTCTACCAGATGACTTGCATTAGAAGCTTGTGATTTTAATTTAATCTTATACTTCTTCTTCCAGCGCTTAACAATACTCGTAAATAAGCCCTTGGTTAAATGTGAGTGAATGATAGGGTGCACCAATAAAACAAGCGCTTTGTGCCCGTGAGTAGCCAAATAAGCTAATTTCTTTTCCATTTCATCCTCTAACAATAAAGTAGAAGTAATTTTTCCAGTACCACTACATGCTGGACAATCTTCCGAAGTATTGATATTCACTTCCGGTCTAATTCTTTGTCTAGTAGCTTGTAATAAACCGAATTTAGAAATAGGTAATACCGTATGTCTAGCACGATCGGTTTTCATAAAACCTTCCAATGCCTCTTGCACCTTTTTCTTATGCTCTGGAAGTTTCATATCAATGAAGTCAATGACAATGATACCCCCTAAATCTCTTAGTCTTAATTGTCTTGCAATCTCTTCTGCAGCTTCCATATTGGTCTGCAGTGCATTCTCTTCTTGGTTATTGCTGACGCTTTTAAATCCAGAGTTCACGTCAATAACATGCAATGCTTCTGTATGTTCTATAATTAAATAAGCCCCACTTGGAAGGTTTACCGTTTTACCAAAACCTGATTTTACCTGCTTGGTAATTCCGTACTGATCAAAAATATCATTATCGGTATTATGTAAGCTTAGTATATTTATTTTTTGTGGTGCGATTCTTTGTAAATAATTCAAAGTATGATCATATACTTTTTTATCATTCACCACAATTTTATTAAAGTCTTCGTTCAATAAATCTCTTAGTATACTATTGGTTTTACTTTCTTCGCTCAAAATACGTGTTGGAGCGACTGCGCCTTTTAAATTCTTTTGTATACTATTCCAGTTAGCAATTAAACTTAATAAGTCTTCATGCAATTCTGCAGTAGTTTGTCCTTCAGCTGCGGTTCTAACGATTACGCCAAAATTTTTAGGCTTAATGGCTTCTATAATTTTCTGTAAACGCTTTCGCTCTTCTCCGCTATGAATTTTTTTAGATACGGCTACCATATCATTAAAAGGAGTAAGCACTACAAATCTTCCAGCTAAAGACAATTCACAAGTTAGTCTTGGGCCTTTTGCAGCAATGGGTTCTTTTAATATTTGAACCATAATACTTGGCTTGCCGTTTAAGACCTCACTTATTTTTCCTGTTTTAACAATTTCTGGAGCGGTTTCAAACTTGGTAAAATCAAAAGAGTTATTGTTATCATTTACAGCCTGATGTGTAAACTGAATAATAGATTTTACATAGGGACTCAAATCTGTATAATGTAAGAAGGCATCTTTCTCAAAGCCCACATCCACAAATGCAGCGTTTAATCCTGGAATAATCTTTTTTACTTTTCCAAGATATAAATCTCCCACAGCCCAACGGGCATCCATTTTTTCGTTGTGTATTTCAACCAACTTCTTGTCTTCCAATAAGGCAATTTCTACCCCATCAGCAGCACTATTAATAATTAATTCTTTGTTCACTTATAGCAACTTTTAAACAACAGCATACACGCTATCCATATAGCGAATTCTATGCTTTATTATTTGATGAAACAGGACCACTTTACGAAGGAAGGAAAAGGTAAAGGTAAAGTTGCTAAGTAGAAAGGTGGCCTGTAAATTAAAAGAATACCAGCGCATCACTGATTGTAATACGCTAGTATCATATAAGAACTATTTATTCTTCTTCTTATGACGATTCTTTCTTAAACGTTTTTTTCTTTTGTGTGTAGCAATCTTATGACGCTTTCTTTTTTTACCACAAGGCATGTCCGATAATTTTTGTTATTAAAAAATTTTATTTCTTTAGTTCTTTGATTCTCTTAGTGATAGCAGATTTTGCATCAGGTACATTCACCAAGTCTTTGACCTTGGTGTACCATTGGATGGCATCTTCTTTTTGATTGGCTAATTCATAACATTCAGCTAAATGAACCATGGCTTCCAAATTGGATGGTTGCAAGGATACTACAATGAGCAATCTCTCAATGGCTTTATCGTATTGACCTGATTTTTTTCCTCCCAATGCTAGTATAAATTGTCCGTAAGCATTTTGTGGATTTTTGTCCACTACTTGCTTCACTTTCAATATGCCTTGCATAGGGTTGTCTGAAATATTTCCAAATAAATAACAGGCTCCTAAATTAATGATGGCACTATCGTTGTTTGGATTGATTTCCAATGCTTTCTCTAAAAGAACTTTTGCATTTCCGGCCATCCATGGAAGGAGGGCTGGGGGTGCATCCGGCGTGATTAAGTTATCAATCAACTGCTGGGCTGCAAAAGTGAGGCTTTTTTCAGAATTTTCCAACAAAGCAGCACTGTAAGTATAATATAAATAAGGGGTTAGACGATTGGCTGAATCTGCCCAAAAGCGAGCCAATTTTCGGGTATACATTAGACTATCAGCTGTATTTTTAGATCTACTTAACTGATTTTCAATGCTTAATAAAGAAATTTTGAATTCGGCACTCAGGCTGGTTTTAGCATCATCAATAATCGACTTATTTGTAACTGTTTGATTTTCAGCAGAATTGCTGGATGCTGGCTTTAGCTCATTATTAGATCTAGGAGCTACAAAATAAAGTAAACCCAATAAAACCAGGGCAATAATTACTACAAAAACTTGAGGTTTTTTCAATGTAAGACAATTTCGGGCAAAGGTAATTACTTACGCTTGCTTTTCACGTCGTTTACAAATTCTTTTGCAGGTTTGAATGCAGGAATAAAATGTTCAGGAATTTCTACCGCAATATTCTTTTTAATGTTACGCCCAATTTTTGCGGCTCTTTTCTTAGTAATAAAGCTGCCAAAGCCACGAATATAGATGTTCTGGCCGTTTGACAAGTTTTCTTTTACTTCCTTAAACATGGTTTCTAAAGTAACTAAAACGTCTACTTTAGGTATGCCTGTTTTTTCAGAGATTTGATTGATTAAATCAGATTTTCTCATGAGTTGGGTTTTGGGGTTTCAGTCTTAAAAATAAATCAATTTTTAGCTTTTTACAACTATATTCTATTTTTTTATTCATTTTAATGCATAATTTAAGCTAAATACACATATTTTAATTTAATATATAAAATAAATATCATTTATAAACAACAAAAAAGGGGTTCTTATAATTAAACTTCGTGTTTTTTAATCGATTTTTACATTTCGATGGCAAAACAATTCACCGACCTCTTATTGGCATGGGACAAAGATCAAAATGATCGAGTTATGCCATGGAAGGGCGAAAAAAATCCTTATAAAATCTGGCTAAGTGAAATTATTCTACAACAAACCAGGGTAGAACAGGGCTGGGCTTATTACGAAAAATTCATCCATCATTTCCCCACTATTGTTGATTTAGCAAAAGCCAAAGAAGAAAAAGTATTTAAATTATGGGAAGGCCTTGGGTATTACAATCGATGTAGAAATTTATTGTTTACAGCTAAGTGGATTGTACAACATTTCAAAGGAGTTTTTCCATCTACATATGAAGACTTGATAGCTTTAAAAGGAATTGGTCCTTATACCGCTAGTGCGATTGCTTCTTTCGCATTTAATTTACCTCATGCTGTTGTAGATGGCAATGTTTATAGGGTTTTGGCAAGATTTTATGGTATTGAAACCCCCACTGATTCCAAGGAGGGCTTATTGCAGTTTAATGAGCTGGCCCATCACAACTTATCCAAAAAATATCCAGGCCAATACAATCAAGCGATCATGGATTTTGGTGCAACTATTTGTAAGCCAGCATTACCCAATTGCAATGATTGTGTTTTACAAAATAAATGCGTAGCTTTTTCATTGAACAAAGTCAATCAACTACCTGTAAAAATAAAATCGATTCAAAAAAAGAAAAGGAATTTTGATTTTTATTGTTTTGAATACCAACAAAGTTGGTTCATTCAAAAAAGAACAGGCAAGGATATCTGGCAGGATTTACATCAGTTCTATTTAATTGAGCAAGACGGGTTTTTGCCATTATCTGAAGATTCCATAATGCATGTACTAAAAACACAATTAACCATTTCCGCTAAGGCTATTGATCAATCAGGCATTCGTATTTTCTCTCCTTATAAGCAGCAATTAACCCATCAAACCATTCAGGCGAGGTTTATTGTGGTTCCATTAAAAACTATTCCTGCCAAGCTTTCCAAAGCCAACTGGGTAAGCGTTAAGCAATTGCAAAAATTAGCCTTCCCTAAATTGCTTAACGAGTTCTTACAATCCGATTTTCAAAAAATATAGTAACTTTCGGTTATAAATGAATACTCCATTGGACTATCACTCGGGACTTTTAACTATTTCCTCCTCTACTTATTTTGATCTCGCTAAAATTCAAGGCGACGCGGGACTCGTATTATTGATGTTCGTATTGTTGTTTTTTTCTTTTGTGATTGCAGGATCTGAAGTAGCATTTTTCTCACTTTCTTATAAAGATTTACAAGTATTAAAATCAAAAAAACATGCTCCATTAAAAAGAATTGTTTTGCTCTTAGATGATCCTAAGAAATTATTAACTTCTATGTTAATAGCAAATAGTTTTATCAATATCTGCATCATTTTAATTGCAAATATTTTAATTGATCATGCATTTATTTTTGATCAAATTCCCATTCCTGGATTTGAATTTATTGTCAAAGTGATTGCTGTTACTTTAATGTTATTGTTTTTTGGAGAAATTATGCCCAAGGTCATGGCTACTCAAAATAATATCAGATTCGCTCAAGATTTTGGTTTGGTCATACAATTAGTGTATTTTCTTTTTGCTCGACCAAGTGCTTGGATGGTGAAGTATACCAATATTATTGAAAATAAATTAGCAAAAAATAATTCAGGTAGCTCTTATAGTATTGAAGAATTGGATCACGCTATTGATTTAACTACTTCTCCTAATCAACAAGAGAATGAAAAGAAAATTTTAAAAGGAATTGTAAAATTTGGCAATATCACTGTTAAGCAAATTATGAAAACCCGTTTGGATGTATACGGGGTGGATGAGACCATTTCTTTTCACGATTTACTCAATAATATCAAAGAGTATAATTACAGTAGATTCCCGGTATACAAAGAAGATTTGGATTCTATTGCTGGTATGATTCATACAAAAGATGTATTACCACACTTGCAAAAAGATGCTAGCTTTAATTGGCATAGTTTGATTAGACCTGCTTATTTTGTTCACGAACAAAAAATGATTGAAGATTTATTAAAAGAGTTTCAAACCAAAAGAATTCATTTTGCAATTGTAGTAGATGAGTTTGGTGGAACCAGTGGTATTATTACTTTGGAAGATATTTTAGAAGAAATTGTAGGGGATATTAAAGACGAATTTGATGAAGAAGAATCTACCATTAAAACAATCGATCCCTATCATTATATCATAGAGGGCAAAACAGCTATTATTGATTTGTGTAATCATTTGGACCTCCCCACTACATTTTTTGATGAGGTAAAAGGAGAAAGTGATACGGTTGCTGGATTATTCTTAGAATTAGCCGGTTCTTTTCCTGTTCTACAACAACTTGTAAAGTATAAGCAATTTAGTTTTACTGTTTTAGAAATTCAGAAAAATAGAATTCATAAATTACAATTAATCATTGCACCAATTAATACTTCAGTAGCGGATGCGATTGCATAAAATATTTTTCTTGTTCATGATGGCATTGTTTGGTTGCAACCAACCCTATTCCATTAAACCAAAGGGATATCAGCAAATTGATTTGCCTGTTAAGCAGTACCAACTATTTAGTGAAAAAGAATATCCCTATGCTTTTGAATATCCAACCTATGCGGTGATAGATAAAGAAGTGCGTTATATGGGTAAGGATAAATCCAAAGATGCTTGGTTAAATATTAAATATCCTCAGTTTGGCGCCACTCTATACCTTAGTTATAATCAAATCAATACTTCCATTAGAATAGATACATTAGTTAGAGACGCTTATGTTTTTGCCAACAATCATAATAGCAAGGCCAATTTCTTGGAGGATTCTGCATTTGAAATTAGTAAAAATGTAAAGGGTGTTTTCTTTCATATAGGAGGCGATGTTGCTACTGCTTATCAGTTTTTTGCAACAGATTCTACGCGACATTTTTTAAGAGCTGCTTTGTATTTCGAGACTACCCCTAATGAAGACTCTTTAGCGCCCATTCACCAATATCTTTTGAAAGATATGCAACATATGGTGAACACTTTGAGATGGAAATAAAACTATCTTTACACTACAATTTAGCATATGATTATTATTGACCATGTTTTAGTAAGCGATCAAGTAGTGGAAGAGCAGTTTGTTTGTGACTTAACAAAGTGCAAAGGGGGTTGTTGTGAAGATGGCGATGCTGGAGCACCATTAGAAAACAAAGAAAAAGAGTATGTGAAAGACTTTTTTGAAATAGTCAAACCATACATGACCAAGGAGGGAATTAAAGAAATCAAACAGGTGGGACCTTATTTATATGACAGAGAGTTTGGTTGGGTAACCCCTACGATTGATGGTAAAATATGTGCATATGGTTATAAAGACAAGGAAGGTATCATCAAATGTGCTTTTGAACAGGCCTATAATGATGGTAAAATTCCTTGGAAAAAGCCAATTAGCTGTCATTTGTTCCCTATTAAACTATCTAAAAGCAAGTCTGATCCAGGTATTGAGTATATGAACTATGAGCCAAGAGAAGATTTGTGTAAAGCAGCCTGTTCTTTGGGCAAGAAGTTGAAAGTGCCTGCCTATGTTTTTTTAAAGGATTCCATCATTCGAAAATACGGGGAGACATTTTATGAAACCCTAGATGCAACAGCAGCACATTTAAAGGAGAAAAATAAGTAGTTTTGCACTAATGGAAAGCATTTACTCAACATCATTTGATCAAAAAAGCAGTGCCAAGGCAGTGGATTTGGATCACAGAAAAAAGATCAATTTTAATATTGGTAAGTACAATGCTGTTGTTCCAAAAGGTAAATTACAATTTACAGACTTAGCTCGTGTAAGAGAACTCGCAAAAAATAAAAAATGGGAGGCTATTGAACATTTGGATTTGCATCTTACGCAATTTGAAAATCAAATTACCAAAAGAGGTGCCAAGGTTTTTTGGGCAGAGGATAGCGAGCAAGCTTTAAGTTTTATTGGGGAAATTTGTAAAGAAAAATCTTGCAAATCTTTAGTGAAAAGCAAGAGTATGGCAACGGAGGAGATTCATTTAAACGCTTATTTAGAATCTATTGGAGTGGAGAGCGTGGAGACAGATTTAGGAGAATACATTCAACAATTAGATGGAGAAGCGCCATATCATATTGTGACTCCTGCAATGCATAAAAGCAAAGAAGATGTTGCAAAATTATTTGCTGAGAAATTAGGAACAGATATTAATATGACACCAGAGGAATTAACCTTGGTGGCTAGAAAAAATTTAAGAGAAAAATATACACAGGCTGAAATAGGCGTTACAGGGGCAAATTTTATTATTTCTGATATTGGCGCCATTGCTGTAACAGAGAATGAAGGAAATGCTAGATTATCTGTAGCTTGGCCTAAAACACATATAGTTATTGTAGGTATTGAAAAAGTAATTCCATCCATTAATGACTTGGGTTTATTCTGGCCTTTATTATCAACTTTTGGAACTGGTCAGCAAGTAACCGTATACAATAGCATTATCTCTGGTCCTAAAAAAGAAGATGAGACAGATGGTCCAGAAGAAATGTATGTGATCTTATTGGATAATGGTCGTACAGAATTATTGGCCAATGCAAAAAGCAGAGAAGCTTTATATTGTATACGTTGTGGAGCTTGTTTAAATGCTTGTCCTGTTTATAAAAATATAGGCGGTCATGCTTATGAAACCACCTACAGTGGACCTATTGGAAGTGTGATTACGCCTCATTTAAGAGGAATGCATGATTATAAGCATTTAAGTTATGCATCTAGTTTATGTGGGAATTGCACAGAAGTATGTCCTGTTAAAATCAATCTTCATGAATTGCTTTTGGATAATCGTAGAGAAGCAGTGATTGAAGGGGAAAGTAGTTTTGCTGAAAAATTTGCTTGGAAAATGTGGAAGCAGGCTTCATTAAGTAGAACGCTCATGAATCAGGGAAATGCTCCAATAAAAAATTGGGTCATCAATAAAATGTTTAAAGGTTGGTCTGATAAAAGAGCTCCATTAGAATTTCCTAAGAAAACATTTAATCAACTTTGGAAAGAGCAGCATAAATAATTCTTACATTCCGTCTGCATCTGAAACTGCTTCTACTGGATCTTTTTGTTTCTTCAAACTATTGTTCACTAAGTATACGCCTGTTAAAGTACAAATCGTACCCACAATACTATTCCAACTCATTTCTTCTTTAAGTAATAGTGAACCCACCCAAATGGCCACAATTGGATTTATATATGCATATAAAGATGCAATAGATGCTTGCAAATGCTTCATACTATATATAAATGAAATGAATGCAAATACAGAACCCCCAATCACCATATATACAATCACTCCCCAAGAAATTGCTGGAATCGCTGTTATGGGAATATAATTTCCAGAAAAATAGGTGAATGTACCCATAGTCATTGCACTGATGAACATTTGCCATCCTATAGAATAGTATGGATTGATATCTATTTTGGTTCTTGAAATTATAATGGATCCAACACTCCATGTGAGCATCGCGAACATAGAAAGTCCAACACCGAGTGCGTAATCTCCACCATGAACTTGCAAGCTATCTTTATAAAAAATAAAACCAATGCCTAATAAACCTAAAAATAATCCAAGCATGGTTTGAGGTGTAATACGAATGGCTTTATAATAAAACCTTTCTATCAGTACTACTGATAAAGGATACAATGCAGCAATTAAAGCTGCTAAACCACTCGTGATAAATTGTAATCCATAAGTTGCAATACCATTAGAGGATACAAACATCAGAAAAGCCATTGGCACTAACCACTTAAATTGTTTTAAAGTAGGAAGCTTTTCTTTCTTGACCAATAAAAAAAATAGGATATAAATACTGCCTCCAAAAAACTGTCTGATGCTTGCTAATTCAAAAGCAGGCATATGATTAATGCCCATCTTGCTAGCTACCCATGTAGTTCCCCAAACAATACTTGTTATAGAGAGGGCTAGGTATGCTTTTTTTTGGTGAGACATTGTTTGATTAATGTTTGAAATGTCTCAAACCAGTAATCACCATAGCTAAACCATTGTTTACGCAATATTCAATACTGTCTTTGTCTCTTACAGAACCTCCTGGTTGGATAAAAGATTGTATTCCTGCTTGGTGTGAAATTTTTACACAGTCATCAAACGGGAAGAATGCATCTGAAGCAAGACTAGCACCATTTAAATCAAAGTTAAATTGCTTTGCTTTTTCAATGGCATGTCTTAGTGCGTCTACTCTTGAAGTCTGCCCGCAACCTTTTCCAACCAATTGTTTATTCTTGACTAAAGCAATGGCATTACTTTTTAAATGCTTGCAAATAACATTTCCAAAAATTAAATCTTCTTTTTCTGCATCAGTACAAGGTCTTGCACCCACTTCATCCCAGTTGGCATAATTACCTGCATCAATGCCTTGCTCTAATGTGCCGTTTAAAATAGATTTTTGTTGAGTCGCTTTAAATGAAACACCTTCTTTTGTTTGCAATAAGATTCTATTTTTCTTTGCAGATAAAATAGTAATGGCTTCTTGATCAAAAGCAGGTGCAATCAATACTTCAAAAAAGATTTCTTGTATAGCTTCTGCTGTCGCTTTATCAATCGTGCCATTGGTAACCAATACTCCACCAAATGCACTTTCTGGATCTCCGGCTAATGCGGCTGTCCAGCTTTCCAGTACGGTAGTTCTTTGCGCAACACCACATACATTAGTATGTTTAATAATGGCAAAGCTTGTCTTGGGTAATTCTGCAATAATCGCTATCGCTGCATCTACATCCACTAAATTATTATAGGATAATTCTTTACCGTTTAATTGGGTAAACCAGTTATCTAAATTGCCGTAAAAATGAGCAATTTGATGTGGGTTCTCTCCATATCTAAGGGTCTTGCCCGTAATAGGGTTAAAATAATTATGTATAGCAATATCATAATGCATCACTACTTCAAATGCTTTTGCAGCGAATGCTTTTCTTTGATCCAAATTTGTAGACCCTTTTTGATTGATCAATAATTGATTCAATCTTTCATAATCTTCTTTTGCAGATAATACCACTAAGTCGCGGAAATTTTTTGCTGCGGCGCGGATCATGGAAGGGCCACCAATATCTATTTTTTCAATAATTAATTTTTCTTCTGTAGTATTTCTTACCGTTTCTTCAAATGGGTAAAGGTCCACAATCACTAAGTCTAATGCAGGAATATTGAATTGAGCCATTTCTTGCAAATCCTGTTCTTCATATCTTCTACCTAAGATACCTCCAAAAACTGAAGGGTGTAAGGTTTTTACACGACCTCCTAAGATAGAAGGATATCCTGTTACAGATTCAACTGCAACACATGGGATGCCTAAATCCTCTAAAAATTTTTGGGTACCACCTGTTGAATAAATGGTAATATGTAAACTTTGTAAGGTTCTAGCTAATGGCTCTAAGCCGTCTTTGTAGAAAACCGAAATAAGGGCTGATTGAATCTTTTTTTCCATACGCTAAGGTACAAGAAGATAAGGTAGTATACAAGCAGATAGTGAATAGGAATCATTGAAAAATGGATGGGTTGTGGACTGATTGTGAAAATATAATGTACAATCTGATTCATTTTTTGCATAAAGATTTCTATGATTTGCCCCCAATGCAAGATTTTACATAGACTGACCGGAAAAAGTACCAATAAAATAAGTCCTTGTAAAAGCAAATTACAAATGGGAATCATGATCATATTGCCTAATATAAAACCGGCAGATAAATTACCAAAGTAGTAGAGTAGTAATGGTAATGTGGTTAATTGACTGGCAATGGTGATAGAAAAATTAGTCCATATTGATTGAATCATAGGATTTTCAATAGGAATACTTGCTTGAATTCGAGGATGGACAAGATGGATTCCAATGACTGCTGCATAGGATAATTGCCATCCAATATGGTAAATGGTTTGGTGATTGAATAAAAGAATAATCAATAATCCACTAGCGATAGAATTTAACATGTATTTATGTAAATGAAAGTAATTGCCTATCTGAAATAAACAAAAAAAGATACAAGCCCTAACAATAGAGGGACTTGCATGAGCTATAAGTGTATATACACAAATGGTGCCCATTAAAAACATCAATTCTATACCATACAACCATCTATATTTTGGCCACCAATTGGTCAGTTTCAAAAGATATTGACTAATCATTTCTACATGCATTCCGCTGATGGCAATGATATGTATAATGCCTAGCGCTGCATATATTTCCATTGTGGCGGTATCTATATTCGTTCTTTCTCCGATCAATAATGCTTTGGCAAAATGATTATGATAGGTGTTTGGAATAAAAATGTTTATTTTTTCAATGATTGTATTTCGAATGGGTTGAATAAAATTTTCTGTTATTTCAATAAAAGTGTTTCCCATATTGAGTTGTAGATGTGCAATACAATAGCCCCATAACAATAAACCTATTTTTGAATACAGACTTTTTGTTACTAAACTAAATGAAGATTGTTGGATGATTACCAATAATACCCAACTAAAGCTTATCATGAATAGGATATATTGTTGAGAAACAGGTAGGGTATTACCAATGCAAATGCCCACTAATAAACAAAGGGAAATAAATATACTTGGGTGTTCTGATTTCCAATGCAAGTTGGTTTTTTCCATCTTGCATATTAATTCAACGCATCAAAAAATAAGCTTCGGTAATTACCTTATTGACCAATTAAAAATACTGCTAACTTTTTATGTAGTTCGGGCTTGTGCTTTTTCCAATCATCTGCCGTTGCGGTCTTGATCCATTCAGTAGGGCCTGTTATATCCACACCAATACATATTTTGGTAGATCCATTACATGATTGAAGTAGGGCTTCTAATAACTGATCATTTCGGTAAGGGGTTTCAATAAAAATTTGAGTACAGGTTCTTGAACGCATGTCTTGTTCTAAAGCCTGAATTTTTTTCTTTCTTTCTATGTTGTCAATGGGTAGATAACCATGAAATTGAAATAATTGACCATTCATGCCACTCGCCATTAATGCCAATAAAATGGAATTGGGCCCCAGGTATGGTTTTATAGATACACCCATTTCTTGTGCAATGCCAATAAGTATTTGACCTGGGTCTGCCACTCCAGCACAGCCTGCTTCAGAGATGATTCCAATATTTTTCCCTTCTTTTAATAATGCTTTAAATTGTTCTATTTGTTCAGCCTCTACTTTATGAATTGTGCACCAGGTATAATCTTCAATCACCATTGCTCTCCATAATTTTTTAAAATATCTTCTGGTGGTTTTTTCGTTTTCAACAAAAAAGGCATCGCATTGTTGTATCCATTTTACAATATCTGAAGGAATACTATCCCATCCTTCTTCATGAAGTAACATGGGCAATAAATATACTTTTCCTAAAATCATTAAGCTATTTCTTTTATTTCTTGTGTATTGATATGTGCTGCAATCAATGCATAAAATGGGGCAGTCATCCATCCAATGATTGGAATAAGATGTAGTAAGTAAAATAATAATCCGTTTCCAATGGGCAATCCTTTATGTTCACTCACATAACTTGCTGAAGCGATTCTACTTTGTTGTTCTGTAGCTAAACCATAATCAATCATTGCATAACCATAAAAATAAGCTTCCATGAGTATGGTAAAGATGGGAGTGAACCAGCCAATTAAGGGAAGTGTACAAACCAATACAACTGGAATTAAATAGACTGTTTGCCATAAAAGATTGGTTAAACTTAATTGTATTGCTCTTAGTACCAATCTTCTATATGTATTTATATTTAAGACAAAAGCTTTTTCTTGTTGTATAGCAGCAACCCTTAGATGTAAATAGGTGAACAAAGGGGAGAATAATATCAAAAAAATACATTTAAAAATAGCAAAGTAAAACAACAGTAAAGTAAACCATAGCCAGAAACTACCCATGGTAATAAAGAATCCTAACCAATCGCTGTTTAAACTATCAACAAATGTTTTTAAACCTGTTTTAAGAATAATCCACTCAATAAAAAAACTAGAGCTCTGTCCAAAATAATTCATTCCAATAACAAATAGCGTTGTGTAGATGATGCCAGGAATGATCATCCACTTCCACAATTTATTTTGTAAAATAAATTGATGTGCCATGTAGTATGCCCTAATAGATAAAATGAGTTCTTTGAGCATTAGTGTTGCATTTTGGTTCCGAATGCTAAATCACCAGCATCTCCAAGTCCAGGAATGATATAACTTTTATCGTTTAATACTTCATCTATATCACCACACCAAATAGGAATATTTTTCCCCAACTCTTTTTCAACTAAATCAATTCCTTGTTTACTTGCGATAGCAACTGCAATATGTATTTCTTTAGGTTGTTGTGTCTTGGTAATGGCTTGAATAGTTTGCACCAAAGAAGCACCTGTTGCGAGCATAGGATCGGCAACAATCAAAATACGATTATGTAGATCTGGGCAACTTAGGTATTCAATACTGATTTCAAAACTACCATCATCATGATGTTTTCTGTACGCAGAAATAAATGCATTATCTGCTTTATCAAAATAATTCAACATGCCTTGATGTAAAGGTAATCCTGCTCTTAAAATGGTGGCTAAAACAGGTTGCTCGTTCAAGATTTTAGAATCATGTACACCTAATGGAGTAGTTGTTTTTACTAGTTTGCTTTGCATATGCTTACTCATTTCATAAGCAATTACTTCTCCAATACGCTCAATATTTCTTCTAAAGCGCATTCTATCTTGTTGTACATGAATATCTCTTAATTCTGCTATCCAATTGCTTAATAAACTATGCTCTTTGCTTAAATGATGCACCATGGACTTAATTTTTTTCAAAACTAAGTTTCTTCGGTCAATTTCAGCATAATTTAAAGCGATCTCCGTCAAATAAACCCTTGTCGCTCAATTTTAAATGTGGAATCACCAATAAAGCCATAAAGCTTAAGGTCATGAAGGGAGCACCAAGATTTGATCCTAGTGATTTAGCCATGGCGTCAATGGTAGAATAGGCCTCGGCTACCATATATGGATCATCTTTACTCATTAAGCCTGCCACAGGCAAACCCAAAACTTTTAATTCCTGCTCCTTAACGCAGCTGATACCGCCTTTTTCTTGGATAACTGCATTGATGGCTTGTACGATTTCCTGGTCATTTACACCTACTGCAATTATATTATGACTATCATGTGCAACTGTAGATGCAATGGCTCCATGTTGAAATCCAAAGTTTTTAATAAATGCCATTTTAGGCGCCGCTGGATGGTATCTATTGTATACGACTATCTTTAAAATGTCTTTATTGGTATCTGAGATAATTTTTCCATCAGTTATTGTTGGATCCTCCCATAAATAATTGGTGATTAATTGGCCATCTATGGCTTCTATGACAGCAATTTTATTTTCTTTGGTTGGGTAAACCCCTAAGTCTACTTGTATATCTTCCACTTTGATTAGGGTAGTATTAAACTGATTGATTATTTTTTCATCAATTGGTTGGATCAATGACTGACCTTTTTCTGCGACCAATTGACCATTGATATATGTTTGAGCAACTTTAAAATGAGTTAGATCTTCTATTACTATAAAATTTGCGGGATCATTGACTCTTGCCATTCCAGTGGGCAATTGATAATGTACTACTGGATTTATACAAGCAGCTTTTAGAATATTGAAAACATTTAAACCTTTTGCTACCGCTCTTGCACAAAGTTGGTTAATATGACCTAACACTAAACTATCGGGATGTTTATCATCACTACAAAGCATTACGCTATTGGGATGATCATCGATCAATTCGTACAATGCTTCAAAATTTTTAGCAGCACTTCCTTCTCTAATTAAAATCTTCATCCCATAACTTAATTTATCAACCGCTTCCTCTATGGTAAAACATTCATGATCGGTGCTAATCCCAGCTTCAATATATTTTTGGGCATCTTCTCCCATGAGTCCAGGTGCATGTCCGTCTACAGGCTTACCTACAGCATGCGCTGCTTTTATTTTTTTCATGACTTCCTCGTCTTTAAATAGCACGCCAGGGAAGTTCATCATTTCACTTAAATAATATATGTCTTTATTGTCTAAAAGGGTTGCTACTTCTTCACTATTGATAGAAGCACCTGCAGTTTCAAATGTAGTTGCGGGCACGCAACTAGGAGCGCCAAAGAAAAAATGAAAAGGAACTTTCTTTCCATTGTTAATCATATAATGAACCCCTTCAACGCCACATACATTGGCAATTTCATGAGGATCACTAATGGTTCCAATAGTACCATGAATAACAGCTAGTCGAGCAAAAGCACTTGGAATAAGCATGCTACTTTCAATGTGCACATGACTGTCGATAAAACCAGGTAAGATAAATTGTTGCGGTGCTGCTGGAATTTCTTGGATAGCTGATATCACACCTTCTTGTACTGAAATAGCTGCAGGAAATATACGCTTGCCAACAATATCAATATATTGTCCTTTAATTTCAAATGTGTTATTCATAAATTTCAATTATAAATTGAACCAATAACTAAATTTAAAAACAATTGCTCTATTCTTATTGGTAAAGGTTGGATCAGTGAAATAATTATCCGTATAAACTAGGAAAAAATCACTCATTGGTTTGTATCTATATTGAAATCTACTATTTACGCTAAAGTTATTGCTTTGCGTGTTATATTGAATAAAAGTGGTCCAGAATAGTTGTGTATTAAAGTTATACTCAATTCTTGGTTGAATTAATATAAGATTAGTGCTTCCGTAAGTTCCAGGAAGTTGTATGGAATTAAATTCAGAGCGCACGCCAATATTTAAATG
>JAFMEV010000121.1 GCA_017856545.1 Chitinophagaceae bacterium | reverse complement strand
ACGAAAAAGGTTTCGAAAATTTCAAAATGGGCATCATGCTAAAAGAAGCAAGACTTAAAAAAGGACTAACCCAAGAACAACTTGCTAAAAAAATAGGTACTACAAAATCTTATATCTCCAAAATAGAAAATGATATTAAAGAAGTACGCATTTCAAGTTTAGAAAGACTAGTAGAAATTGGATTGGGTGGAAAGTTGGAGTTGAGGATTATGTTATAAACTTTTGAAATCAAAACAAGAAAGTAGATAAATATCCTATTTTTCTAGACATTAATCTAAATTCTGCAAATACTCGGAAGGGGTAAGTCCTGTTTTAGACTTGAAGGAATTAATGAAACTACTTCTAGATCCAAAGCCAGCTTTCTTTGATAGAGCATCTAAGGTTAAATTCTCATATGTTCCATCTTTCATTAATTCTAACACGTATTCAATTTTTAGGTCATTTTTCCATGTATTAAAATTAATTTTCATATACTCGTTGAAAAAATAAGACAAATGATGAACCGGGATATCCGTATCAGAAGACATCATAGAAAGATTGAAATTGGGTTTTAAATATGGAAATATTAATAGATAACTATCAATTTTTGATTTTAGCAAGAGAAGTTTATCATCTGAGATCTCAAAACTTTTAGATATTCTTTTCTCCTCAGTCTCCTCTGTTTCATCAAGTTTTTTATATGCCCCCTTTTTTGCAGACAATCTATAGTCTAATTGAGGTAATCCATACAATATATTGGGGAAGAACAATAAGGAGAAATTCAATACAATAAGACCTCCAATGGTTATGTATAGAATATATGATGCTTGATTAACCGCTAACTTATAATCCAACTTTGTATAACTAAAGACTGAAAATAACATAAAGCTTAGATATAAAATAGTTGAAATACTAATCAACAATAACAACCATTTATAAATCAAAATTTGTTGCAAATTATTGTTTCTTAGATTTAATCTATTTTTTAAAATCAATACAATTGAAATAGCTACATAAAATAAAGCATGAATTGGCCTAAACAAAAAATTAGCAAAAGGTGGGATTAACAAATAATCAAAATTCAACAAATTTGATGTTTTAGCAATAACACCTGTAGCATAAGCTAATTTATAATCTAACCCTTTAAATATGTATGGAAGTATATTGATCAAGATGATAACAGAAGGAATAAAATGTAAATAATCTTTTTTAGACAATTTAAAATCATCCATCAATAAACTTCTTACATAAAAATAAAATAGCGGCCCAAGTAACAAATAAAATGGAGTAAAATGAACCAGCATTGTTGCTGTCAAATACTTATTTTGAGAATAAACTGCAGCATAATGCGAAAGAGCATATATATTATTGATCAATAAGAAAAATAGCAAATAAATATTGGCTTTATTGGAATTTCTTAAATTAATCAAGACCAATATAGAAATCAAAAATCCCGCTAATGTTAGATATAAAAGCATACCCTAATTTAAATAATCTTTTTTAATTAAAAATAAAATGTCCTACTCCTCCCCCTCTACTATCGTCCCATAATCCACAAACAATTCTTCTCCCACTGCAATATCTCTAATGGCTTCAAATCTTTCTCCATCATTTATGGAAATAACATTAGGAGTATCCGAATGATTTAAATAAATCACTAAGTCTACCATTTTAAATCCATATTCTGGAATAAAATAACTTTTCTCATCAAACAAACAATGGTTCTCCACCAAGGCCCTACTATGTGCTGGTAAAGCTTCTACTTCTTCTCTACTTACTTCAATCCAATCTCCAAAACCTTGTGAAAAAATATCCTGCGTACCTTTTGGAATATCCCTAATAGCAAAAACACCAATACCATGGATGGGCGAAGGTTGAATCATTACATAAGTTGACTCTGCTAATTGTTTTATTAAAGCCTGCTTTTTCATGAAGCTTTCATGATTTGATCATAGCATGCTTGTAAAGCAGTTTCCCAATGCGGAATTTTCAGGCCTATTTCTTTTTCAATTCTAGAAGTGTCCAAAACAGAATAAGCGGGTCTTTTAGCTGGTGTAGGAAAATCTACCGTTTTAATTGGATTCACCTCGCAGGTTAAGCCAGCCACTGATTGGATTTTTTTAGCAAAGTCAAACCAAGTAGTTTCACCTTGATTCGCAAAGTGATAAACACCTTTAATGGTTTTACCAGCTTCAATTGCCTCAATCATCTTCATGGTAGCGATCGCTAAATCTTTTGCATAAGTAGGTCTTCCCTTTTGATCTGCTACTATATTTAAAGAGTCTCTCTCTTTCATGAATCGCATCATGGTTTTCACAAAATTATTTCCATGACTACTAAATACCCATGATGTTCTTATAATAATAGTATTTGGATTAGCAGCGAAAGCCAATGATTCTCCATCTGCTTTGGTAGAACCATAAAAGTTCAAAGGTGCAATAGTCGTATCTGTAGTATAAGGACTAGAGGCATCACCTGTGAACACATAATCTGTTGAATAACTTATAAATGGGATATGCTTTGCTGCTGCATAAGCTGCCATTACTTCTACCGACTTGGCATTAATGGTATAAGCCAGTTCTTTCTCTGTTTCTGCTTTATCTACTGCAGTATAAGCTGCTGGATTGATGATTACGTCAGGAGCAATGGTATCTAAAACAGAATGAATTGTTGCTGGTTTAGACAAATCTAAAACAGATCTATCCACCATCACAAATTGATACTTAGGATAAGAAGCTGCGAGTTGTGATAATTCCCAACCCAATTGTCCATTAGCACCCGTCACTAAAATTTTTTGAATGGACATGTCAATTATTTTGAAGTAAACTCTTTTGGTTGTTTTGTCCACTCGCTTGGTGGCAATGCTTTAAAGTAATCATAGGTTTTTTGTAAACCTTCTGCGCGATTCACTTTGGGCTCCCATCCTAAAATGGTTTTTGCTTTAGTAATATCTGGTTGTCTTTGCTTTGGATCGTCTACTGGTAAATCCTTGTAAACAATATTCACATTAGAACCTGTTAATTTTAATACCTCTTCTGCAAACTCTTTTAAGCTAATCTCGTTAGGATTACCAATATTCACCGGTTGACTATAATCACTTAATAATAATCTGTAAATACCTTCTACTAAATCATCTACATAACAGAAGCTTCTTGTTTGTGATCCATCTCCAAAGACTGTTAAGTTTTCTCCTCTTAATGCCTGACCAATAAATGCAGGAAGTGCTCTTCCATCATTCAGGCGCATTCTTGGACCATAAGTGTTAAAGATTCTGATGATTCTGGTTTCTACATTGTGAAAAGTATGGTAAGCCATGGTGATGCTTTCCATATATCTTTTTGCTTCGTCATACACCCCTCTTGGACCCACTGGGTTTACATTGCCCCAGTACTCTTCTGTTTGTGGATGTACTAATGGATCTCCATACACTTCACTGGTACTAGCTACTAATATTCTTGCTCCCTTCGCTTTGGCTAAGCCTAAACAATTATGTGTACCTAATGCACCCACTTTAAGTGTTTGTATAGGAATCTTTAAATAATCTATAGGACTTGCAGGAGAAGCAAAATGCAAAATATAATCTAGTGAGCCTTCGATATCAATATACTTGGTAACATCGTGATGGATAAACTCAAAATTTTCATTGGATCTTAGGTGCTCGATATTCATCAAGTCACCTGTGATCAAATTATCCATCGCCATTACATAATAGCCCTCTTTGATAAAGCGATCACATAAATGCGATCCCAAAAATCCGGCTGCTCCTGTAATTAAAATTCTTTTTTGACTCATGTTGTTTTATGGCTACTTGGTTTATTTAGTAGCATCTGTTCTTCCAATACTCTCGTAATGATACCCTAGTTCTTTCATCTTCTGCACATCAAATAAGTTTCTGCCATCAAAGATGATTTTGTTCTTTGTTTGTTGTGCCATCATCTCAAAATCAGGGGTTCTAAACTCACTCCACTCTGTAGCAATAATCAAAGCATCTGATTTTTCTAATGCTTGGTACTGACTACTTGCGTATTGTATTTGATCTCCTATCTGTGCTTTTACATTTGGCATCGCTTCTGGATCATATGCAGTGATTGTAGCGCCTGCCTTAGTTAAGGCTGCAATGATACTCAAAGCTGGTGCTTCTCTAATATCATCTGTATTAGGCTTAAAGGCCAAGCCCCATAAAGCAAAATGTTTGCCTTGAAGGTTATTGTTATAATATGCTTTGATCTTCTCTACTAAATGTAATTTTTGATT
>JAFMEV010000120.1 GCA_017856545.1 Chitinophagaceae bacterium | reverse complement strand
TTTTTTTAAATAAAGAAAATACATGATCCGTTTTACCTTCTTTTTCTAATACTTCTAATAATGAAGTATTACCCACATCTTCTTGAATATATGTTGTACACTCATCGTTCACTGCCAATACTTTTGGCACAGGCAAACCTTTGTCTTTAAAATGATTGGCAAAATAAATAAAGGTTTTATTCTCTTTAATATTTAAGCTAAAAGTAGCAATCCATGTATGATTGCCCTTTTGAATTCTAAAATAAATTCTATCCCCACCGCTTTGGGGTATTTTATGAATGGTATCCCAAAACGAATGATTGATAGTTTTGAAAAGGTCTTGAATGGCTATAATTGGATC
Source organism: Chitinophagaceae bacterium (assembly GCA_017856545.1). GTDB lineage: Bacteria > Bacteroidota > Bacteroidia > Chitinophagales > Chitinophagaceae > Sediminibacterium. The sequence continues at coordinate 3,986 of JAFMEV010000120.1, read as the reverse complement.
TTGCATGAATAAATTCTTACTTTTTTATAGGCTTTAAAAGTAACTATTTTGGCGGACAAAATTTGTATAAGAAAAAAGTTGTAAATTGAATCAAAGATTAAACACATGATAAGACAATTAACTGCATTTTTTTGTTTGTTGGTTTTTGCATTTTCTAGCTCAAACTTAGCTGCACAAACACAAGCCATCAAAGGTAAAATTACGGACAGCAAGGGAAATGCTTTGGAGGGAGTTACAATTAAATTAGCTAATTCCAAAACCAATGCGATCTCTGCTAAAAATGGTACTTATACCATCAATGCATCTATTAATGATATATTAGAATTTAGCTATATCGGATTTGAATCTAAAAGACAAACTGTTTTTAGTGCAGAATTGAATATTAGTTTAAATAGCGCAAGTACAGATTTACAAGATGTAATTCTAGTAGGAACACGTGGTAATGGTAGAGCTAAAATAGAGTCTCCAGTTCCGGTAGATGTTATTAAACTTTCTGAAGTAGCACTCAATACTGCAAGAATGGATTTAACTTCTTCTTTAAACTATGCAGCACCTTCATTTAACTACAATAAACAATCGGGTGCAGACGGTGCCGATCACGTAGATATTGGAACACTAAGAGGTCTAGGTCCTGATCAAACATTGGTTTTAGTGAATGGCAAACGTAGACATAGTACAGCTTTAGTTGGTCTTTTTGGCACAAGAGGTCGTGGTGGTAGTGGTGTTGACTTAAATGGTTTTTCTCAATTTTCAGTAGACCGTATTGAAATCTTAAGAGATGGCGCATCTGCACAATATGGATCGGATGCGATTGCAGGTGTTATGAACGTAGTATTAAAAAAGAATATTGGCGAATGGAATATCGTAACTGGTATTGCTGGTTACTACGATAAAAAATTCAATACTTTTCAATTTAGAGACAATAATGATTATTTAACAGCAAGACCAATTGATGGTGTTACTCAATCTTTAAGTATCAATAGAGGTTTTAGCTTAGGTAAGAAAGGTGGTTTTATTAATTTGTCTTATGATTTCTTAGATCAAGGAAAAACTTTTCGTCAAGCTGCGTCAAGCAATATAGAAGACAAAGATGGTTTACCTACTAATACTTGGAGACAAGGTTTTGGAGATGCTTCAATGCAATCTCATGGGTTAATGATGAATTTAGAATTACCATTGGGGGATGATATTAAGTTTTATGCATTTGGCGGAATGAATATGAAAAAATCAGATGCATATGCTTATACAAGAAATTGGTCTGCTAAACCCAATAGATTTCCTATTACCTCAACTGGAGAATTAATCTTTGTTAAAGATATCATGTTTAGATCTGGTTCTGGAGACACTAGCTATAATCCTAGAATTTTAGCAAATGTTACAGATATTTCAATGGCCACAGGCTTTTCTAAAGAGAGTTTGAATGGTTGGAGCTGGGATTTGAGCAATACTTTTGGTACCAATGGATTTCATTATTTTGGTGCTGGAACATTTAATGCATCAAATATTGGCAATACACAACAAACAAATTTTGATGATGGTGGATTTAATTTTATACAAAATACCAGCAATTTAGATTTATCAAAACAATTTGGTGTAGTAAATCAAGGGGGTATTAAAGTGGCTTATGGAGCTGAATTTAGATTAGAAAACTATAATATTTTTATAGGAGAGCCTGCTTCATATAAAGCTTTTACTAACAATTTTGGTTTCGAGCAAGCTCCTGGTGCACAGGGATTTCCAGGTTTTAGCCCTGCTGATAAAGTAAATAAAACTAGAACGGTTTCTGGCGCTTATTTAGACCTAGAATATACTCCAAGCGAATCTTTATTAATTACAGGAGCCCTTAGAGGTGAGAATTATTCTGACTTTGGTTCTGTTGCTACTTATAAAACTTCATTTAGATATAAAGTAACAAATAACTTTAATTTTAGAGGATCTTTTAGTACAGGTTATCGCGCTCCTTCTTTACAACAAAAATATTTCAGTAATACTTTAACTTCTTTCTCTCAAGGTCAACTAGTACAATCTAGAGTAGCAAGAAATGATGATGCTATTACTAAATTAGCAGGTATCCCATCTTTAAAACAAGAAACATCTGTTAACAAGAGTATTGGTTTTACTTGGAAGCCTTTCAGAAACTTTAGTTTAACAGTAGATGGTTACAATATTCAAATGAAAGACCGTGTGGTATTGTCCGGATTATTTAGCGCATCTGACGAAACCTTACCAACTGCTTTAACAACTAAGTTAAATACAATGGGAGTTGCTACTGCACAGTTTTTTGCAAATGCCGTAAACACAACTAATACTGGTGTAGATGTTGTTGCAGATTATAATTGGAAAATCAGTGCTACCCAAAAAATGAAGTTTTTATTTGTTGCTAACTTCCAAAATATCAAAATTGACGCGATTAATGTTCCTGCAGCATTAAACACTAATACTTATAATGCAAATACATTCTTTAATGATAGAGAGCAATATTTCTTAAAAGCTTCTGCGCCGGAATCTAAATTTTCTTTCAATGTAGACTATGCGGCTAAGAAATTTTCAGTGGGTACTAGAGTGACCTATTTTGGAAATCTTCAATTAACTGGTTTTGGATATAATGGAGATGGTATTAATCCAATGGTTCCAACAGATGCTAACGAAGATGTATTTGTGCCAGAAATTTTTAACTATAGAGGCAAAGCTAGTACCGATATTTATGCAAGTTTAAAATTAAGTAAATCTTCTACTTGGATCCTTGGCGCAGATAATATCTTTAATATCCACCCTGACTTCGCTGTAGTGCCTACTGCTAAATATTGGGCAGGTGATAACGAAACAGGTGGTCCATGGGATGGTGTTCAAATGGGTTACAATGGTTTAAGATTATTTACTAAACTAGCTTTCAAATTCTAATCCTTAATTAATTTTAAATAACTTTAAAGTCCCAATTAATTGGGACTTTTTTTATCTACTTTCAAAAATATTAGTATGAAAAAGCTTTTGATATTAGTTGTTGCTTTTATGATTTCACTCAATGTTGTTGCACAAAATAGTATTGTAGTTTTTCAAACTGATTTTGGTACAAAAGATGGCGCTGTATCTGCCATGAAGGGTGTAGCAAGTGCTGTAAGTCCTTCTTTAAAATTATATGATCTTACTCATGAAATTCCTGCCTACAATATTTGGGAAGCCGCTTATCGATTGGATCAAACTATTCCCTATTGGCCAGCAGGCACCGTGTTTGTTTCAGTAGTAGACCCAGGAGTAGGGACCAATAGGAAATCTGTAGTAGTAAAAACAAAATCAGGACATTATATAGTAAGCCCCGACAATGGTACTTTTACTTTAGTGGCAAACTCTTTAGGCATAGATAGTATTAGAGAGATTGATGAAGTTATGAATAGGAGAAAAAATTCTGGCGCCTCCTATACTTTTCATGGAAGAGACGTCTATGCATACACTGCAGCAAAATTGGCTTCACATATCATTACGTATCAACAAGTAGGTGCTATTTCAACGACTCCTCTTCAAATGATTCCTTTTCAAAAAGCTAGTTTACAAAACGGCGTACTTAAAGGCAATATTGCTATACTAGATGTTCAATATGGTAATATCTGGACCAATATTGATCAAACACATTGGAAATCTTTTAACGAATTAGCGCATACAGAAAATAAAATTTTCGTAGAAATTTATCATGCTAACAAATTAGTTTACACAGGGGCAATGCCTTTTGAAAATACTTTTGGTGCTGTAGGCCTAGGAAAACCTTTGGCTTATTTAAATAGTTTAATGAATCTATCTTTTGCATTAAACCAGGGAAGCATGGCGGATAAATTTCATATTGCTGCAGGAGCTGATTGGAATGTAGTAATTCGTTGGGCTAAATAAAAACGATTATTATTTGTTCATGTCTGCAGCCAGCAAGCTATGAAAATGATGTGTTCCTTGTTCTCTTTGTGTAGCATACCTACCATAATGGTAAAATCTTGAACGTA
>JAFMEV010000119.1 GCA_017856545.1 Chitinophagaceae bacterium | reverse complement strand
GCTCAAGATTCAACTAGTAAACCATATGTCGTAGCTGGTAATATTGGAATTACCAATAATGGTATTTCGATTATCCCAACCTTTTCATTACAAGAACCCGCTTTTAACTATACAGGAACATTATCAAGAGGAGGTAAATTTAGTATCGACCCTGATGTAAGATTGACTTTTGATGGAAGAAAAGGGGGTATTTTGTTATGGTTTAGGTATAAATTAATAGAAGGTAAAAAATTTAATCTTAGAGTGGGAGCACATCCTGCATTTAACTTAGCACTTAAAACTGTGACTAACGGAAATACATCTCGAGAAATAACACAGGCTAGACGATTTGTAGCTACTGAAATAGCACCTTCCTATACATTTAATAAGCATTTTACCATAGGGGGCTATTATTTACATGGGAATGGATTACAAACGGATGGGCCAATTTCTTCTCATTTTGTAAACTTTATTACTTCTTTTTCAGGAATCAAATTAAGTGAAAATATTTTGTTGAGTTTTAGTCCACAAATTTATTATTTACAAATTGATCAACAAGACGGCTTCTATTTAACAGGGAATGTGCTTTTGTCCAATAAACGATCTCCTTTTTCTTTTATGTATTTATATAATAAAGAAATTAGAACCAATATCATTGGTAGTAGAAATTTAGATTGGAATTTAACCCTTATGTATAATTTTTATCGAACTTTTAAGAGTTCTAAATAGCCATAATCAATACTTTGTATCAGGATTTTACTAATTTTAAAATTGTATGAAAAATTTATTGTTTATTGCTATTATCGTTTGCCTTTTTTCTTGTCAGAAAAAAGAAACAACTTTTGTGCCGCCAAAATTAGAGTACACACCCATAGATACCTTCCCAAAGAAAGCTTTTTGGTCTCCAGTAACGAATTTTGCCAATAAAGTACCTAATGTATACATAAGTACTAAAGGCAATACAATTGTGAATGAGCCAAAAGTGCAATCAATTATGCAGATTCAATTGGGGGACACAATTGTTTTTAGATCCAATATTGGTATTGAGTATAGGGGGTCTACTTCTTTTCGTTTATTTGATCAGAAATCTTATGGTATTGAGTTAAGAGATGCTGTTGATAAAGATACAGATAGTGCTATTATGGATTTTCCAAAACAATCTGATTTTATCTTATATGCTCCTGCCAATGATAAAACCCTCATTAGAAATACACTGATATATGAATTATCCAATCAAATAGGCATGTATGCAACAAGAACAAAATATGTTCAGTTATTTATAGACGGACAGTATCTTGGATTATATGTTTTAATGGAAAAAATGAAGAGAGATAAGAGTAGGATTGATGTAACAAAAATGGCTAGTACGGATATTAGTGGTAATGCGGTTACTGGAGGTTATATTTTCAAGATTGATAAATCTGCTGGAGATAACAGAATAAATGGCTGGGAAGCTGATGCAATTTATACCGAATCAATTGGGTTTAGATCCAAATATGATCCTAATGGGAATAAATTGACGTATGCGCCATTTGGGCCAAAAAAAGGTGCAGAAACCTATATCATGTATGAGTATCCAAAAAATGATGCTATTGTAGATGCGCAAAAAAAATATGTACAATCTTATTTTTCAAATTTTGAAGATGCATTACTAAGTGATAATTATAAAGATCCAAATACTGGTTATCAGAATTATATTGATATGAACAGTTTTATTGACTTTTTGATTTTAAACGAGTTTGCATATAATCCAGATGCCTATAGGCTTAGTACCTTTATGCATAAAGAAAGACAAAGTAAACTAAAAATGGGCCCTATTTGGGATTTTAATCTAGGGTTCGGTAATGATGATCGAGCTGCATTTAATAATGCCTCCACATGGATGTTTAATTTTAATAATTTTTATTCAAATGATGGCTGGTTGATAAACTTTTGGTGGAAAAGATTGCTCTCAGATCCAAATTTTACGGATAGACTTAAAACAAGATGGGCGAGTTTGAGATCCAATTCATTAACCGAGAATAATATTTATGGAATCATTGATAAGCACATTACTTTATTAAGAAATTCCGGTAGTATTGAAAAACATTTTGATAGATGGAGGATCTTAGGAGTTAAATTGCCTTTTAATAGTTTTGTTGGAAAATCACATCAAGAAGAAATTGATTTTTTAAAATCATGGATTAGAAAAAGATTGACTTGGATGGATAGTGAAATAGGCAAGTTATAGTTTACTGCATTTTATTTCAAAAAAGATAATTACTTTAATAATAAGTTCGTTTTGTATTTTACTTCTGTCATCATGAAGTTACTTTGCACTGTACCAATATTTTCAATCTTTGCGAGTTTATTTACGATGAAATCTTGGTACTGAGACATATCTTCTACGATCACTTTTAATAAGTAATCATAATGACCTGTCATATGATAACACTCCATTACTTCTTCTAGTTTTTGAATATTATGTTCAAATTTTTTGATCATTTCTTCTGCATGTTCCTTTAATTGTACATTGGTAAAAGCAATTAAATGATTGCCTAATTTATTTTTATCTATGATGGCGGTGTATTGTTTGATAATACCAGATGCTTCTAATGCCTTCACTCTATCATAAATTGGATTCATGCTTTTATGCAATTTGGAAGCTATTTCTTTTACCGTAATTTTTGAATTGTCTTGAATTAGGTTCAGAATTTCTTTATCTATTTTGTCTAGGTGATTGTCCATGCAATATTTTTCATTTAATGACTTAAATTACTGAAAATATGATGAATATCTCAGTAAAAATAAAAATATGTGAAAATATTTGCAGTTTATTTATATTTTGAACAAATTGAGCGCCTTTCTTGTAAGTTTAGTATTAATAAAACTATACTTTATGCAACCAGAAAGTTTAATGATGACAGCTGGCTATGACAAAGAATGGAGTCAAGGCGCCATTAAATGTCCCATTTTCCAAACATCCACTTTTGTTTTTAATAAAGCAGAAGAAGGAAAGGCTTTTTTTGAAGTTGCATATGGGTTAAGAGAAAAAGATGCAGCTGAAAATGTAGGATTAATTTATAGTAGATTGAATAATCCCAATGTAGAAATACTAGAAGATAGATTAAAAATTTGGGATGCGGCAGAAGATTGTGCCTGTTTTAATAGTGGTATGAGTGCAATATCTACCGTATTTTTTGAATTTTTAAAACCAGGTTCATTATTTGTGTATAGTGCACCTATTTATGGTGGTACGCATCATTTTATTCAACATGTTTTGACTGCATTTGGAATAGAAGGTATTCCTTTTGGACCCAACGATACCAAAGATGATATCCTTCAAAAAATTAATGCACATCCTTTGAAGGATCATATGAAAATGATTTATGTTGAAACTCCTGCTAATCCTACCAATCATTTATTTTCTTTAAGGATGTGTAGTGAGATTGCAAAGGGTTTAAGCAAAGATGAAAATAAAGTATTGTTAGTAGTCGATAATACTTATATGGGACCCATATGGCAACACCCTTTAGAACTTGGAGCTGATTTAGTGATTTATTCTGCCACCAAATATATTGCAGGTCATAGTGATTTAATTGCCGGTGCAGTTTCAGGCAGTAAGCAATTGATTCAAAGAGTTAAAGTGTTAAGAACCTTTTTTGGTAATCTACCTTCTCCGAATACAGGTTGGTTGTTGATGCGTTCTCTTGAAACCATGAAAATTAGAATGGAGCAACAACAAGCCAATGCTAAATTAATTGCACAATATTTATCCAAACATCCTAAAGTGGCTAAAGTGTATTATTTGGGATTATTGGAAAAAGGCACTGCTCAATGGGACATATTTAATGAACAATGCAAAGGGGAAGGAGCGATGTTAAGTTTTGATATCGTTGGAGGAGAGAAAGAAGCATTTGCTTTTTTAAATCATTTAAAATTGATTCAACTTGCGGTAAGTTTAGGTTCTACCGAAAGTTTAGCGGAACATCCTGCCACCATGACACATATAGACATTCCTGAAAATGAAAAGAAAATCATGAATATTACCAGCTCTTTAGTAAGATTAAGTGTTGGAGTAGAGCATGCGGATGATTTAATTGCTGATATTGAAAAAGCATTGGAGAAAGTGTAATAATGCCGCAAGGGCTTATATTCCAACAAGTTTTTTGATTATTTGATGTTATTTGAATCAATTTCAATAGTAAAATAGATTTTAACTATATCATTTGAATTGTTTACTGCTCTAAATTGGAGTTAGTATAGCTCAAAATTATATTTGTCGACTTTTTATATGATTAAAAAGTTTAACATAAGTTATTTAAAATCTATTTTTCATGAAATTCTCCCTCAAGCTAAATTTAGCGTTATTTATTGTTACTATTTACTTGGTAAGTTGTACTAAAC
>JAFMEV010000118.1 GCA_017856545.1 Chitinophagaceae bacterium | reverse complement strand
TATTTAGATGATGATGCAGATGGGGATGGCATAACTGACAAAGATGAAATTGGAGTTGATCCGAAGAATCCGAAAGACACCGATAAGGATGGTATACCAGATCATCTGGATACAGATAGTGATAATGATGGCATGTCAGATAAGCAAGAGTTAGGCTCTGACCCCAAGAATCCTAGGGATACTGACAAGGATGGGACACCAGATCACTTAGACATAGATAGTGACAATGATGGCATACCTGATGAAGATGAAGTTGGATCAGTACCCGAAAAACCAAAAGACTCAAATGGTGATGGCATACCTGATTATTTACAAAAGGTTAGTCAAAAAAATACAGTTGTTCCAGATGGAGAGACCCTTTTGATATATAAAGAAGCTTCTGAGCCGAAAGTATTATCAGATGGTACGGTAAGATTGATTTATACAATTAAAATAAAAAACAACCGTCCTGAAACACTTTCTCAAGTGATGGTGAAGGTCGATTTGAGTAAGACATTCTTTAACCCAATGGATTTTTCACTTGTAGAATACAATACTCTTGGAAAGATTGTAAAAAATAGTAACTATAATGGCAGATCAAATATTGAATTACTTGCTTCTGATAATAAGCTGGATGCATACGATAGTGCACAGATGATACTGACTTTGGTAATTCAGTCAAGTGGTTATGCGGGCGTAGTAAAGAGTATGGCTGATGGTTCTGCTAACACAAAGTGGGGATCTGTATTCAGGCAATCGATTTATTTGTCTAATTCTAATGGAAGGTTGTATGGCGCAGGCCTTCCGACATTAACTACTTTGCCAGAAATTGGCACACACATAGCTGATATATTAACCCCCAACAATGATGGATTTAATGATAAATGGATTATTCTGCGTCCTTACAATATGAATGTAAGTGTAAAGATTTTCAATCGATGGGGGCAGTTGGTATACAACAATCTTAATTACAAGAATGAGTGGGACGGCAGATCAAATATTACAAATAATTTATTACCACATGGTACGTATTTCTATTTGGTTGAGTTAGTAGATAAAATTAATGGCAATAAGACGATTCGTAAAGGTCCGGTTGTATTAAGAAGAGAGAACTAAATGATATTTTAAAAGATGAAAAGAGTTTATTTAATCAACATATTGTTATTGCTTTATTCTGATTTATTTTCCCAACAGCAATCGATGTACGGACAATACATGTTTAACATGCTTAATGTTAATCCTGCTTATGCCGGAAGCAGAGAGGTGGGTAATATTAATGCACTTGTCAGAAGGCAATGGCTTGACGTAAATGGCTCACCTACTACAGGTACATTTTCTTATGATGAGCGGTTGAATGGGAAAAATATCAGTCTTGGTGGTCAAATGTATTATGATAATATATATACACAAAGGAGGGCGGGGATACAAGCATACTATGCTTATGCCGCAGACATGTTAAGTTCAACTCTTTCGATTGGAATGAGTTTTGGTCTTATGAATTACAATGCCAATTATACAAGAACGAATCCTTTTGATGTTGGAGATCCTCTTGTTGGGCAGGTGGTGAATGGCTTTTTACCTACAGCGGGCATTGGAGCTTTTTGGAGCAGTGAGAGATGGTATGTTGGCTTATCTACGCCTAATTTATTTAAATCATTTAAAACTGACATCAACAGTAAGTCTGTGAGTTTTGCTGGCAAATCTGGACATTATTACTTAACCGTTGGATATGTTTTCCCTTTAAGTGATGTTGTTGTGGCTAAGCCATCCATCATGTTAAAGTCTGTAAGTGGCGCTCCTTTACAGTGTGATTTCAATTTTAATATATGGCTCAACAATGTGATTGGATTTGGAGGTAGTTATCGAACTGGTGATGCTGTGCTGGGGTTGATTGAGGTACAAGCAAGTACACAGTTTAGAGTTGGTTATGCATTTGAACAAAAAGTAAAAGTTATTAATACAAGTGTACATGAAATAATGATGCGTTATGAGTTTGGAGGACTAATTAGGAAGAGAGTTTTATCACCCAGGTACTACTAAATATTATGCTAACAAGAAGAAAAAATTGGGTTTTGTTTTTGGCTCTTTTATATTCAATGGGCTTGAATGCACAAAAAATAAATAATATACTTAAGCAAGCAAATAATGCCTATAATGATCTAGAGTACTATAATGCTGCAAAACTCTATGAAAGGTATTTTGAAACAGGGAAAAAAGATCAGTTTGTAGTATGTAAACTTGCTGATTGCTATTGGAATATGAGGCAATATTCAAAAGCAAAAAAATGGTATGATATTTTATCGACGGATCTATTAAAAAACAACGATACATTAAAAAAACGCAAAGCTGAATTGTATGCGATGCAATCCGATTACAAAAATGCCATTGAATATCTCTCTGGTATAGAAGGGTATCAACATCGAACTAACGGGTTTAAAAAAATTACTGATTTTTTAAAGGATTCATCTGATTGGAGTATAAATTATTTAAATATCAATACGCAGAACTATCGAGAGTTTTCACCACTATTGATTGGCAAAAGCATCATATGGAGTAGTAACGAACCAGTTAATAAAAAGATTGATGATATTGTTGGTTGGGATGCAAATGGCTTTATTCACCAAAAATATTTACCATTTGTTTCCAGTATAGTTACGCGTCCTTTTCCTTTGATTAATCGAGAAGATACCAATTCTTCAACGAAGAAAAAAGTATATGCTAGAGTGTTTTCTGCATCCGATGTACCTATCAGATCAAAAGGGTACATGACTAGGAGTTTCTCAAGAACTCGTAGTAACAAAATACAAGAGCCTTTGATTTTACAAATTTCCAAACGACTTCACTATAATGTAGCTCATGCAACTGCATCTGAGGATGCAAGTAAAATGTACTTATCGGTAAATGATCAGACGAAACAGCTGAAATCATCAGCCCGTTCATTGGGTATTGTAGAGGCTGATATCATGGGAGAGTATTTATCTAATCCTAATTTTTTGCCTCTTGATTTTATTGATAGCGTTGATAATCAAGAGATGGTTCTTCATGCAGCCATCAATCCAACAGGTGAATACTTGGTTTTCAGTTCAAATAGAACTGGAGGTAAGGGGGGGTTTGATCTATATATTACAAAAAGAAGTTTAGATGGAATGTGGACACGCCCTGAGTCTTTGGAATTTTTAAACACTGCTGGAAATGAGGTTTTCTCAACTTTCTCGTATAATAATGAGTTTTATTTTAGTTCAGATGGTCACCCTGGTCTCGGGGGACTAGATATTTACAAAGTAAAAACAATACCTAATGCATTTGGTAAGGGTCTTCAATTTGATAAGATAGAGTATCTTCCTTATCCCATAAATTCATCATATGATGATTTTTCTCTGGTTGTCTCAAAGGATCAACGAAATGGATATTTTACTTCAGATCGCTTTGGCTCTGATGATATTTTTTCTTTTGAATACAAACCAAAGTATATACCCTTAAGTGGTACAGTTATTGACAGTGCAGATGGGGCAAGGGTTTCTGGTTTGCCCGCATCACTTTATGAATTGAATAATGATGGCAGTTTATTAAAAGTTGATTCAGTTATTACTGATAAAAACGGAAAGTATACTTTTATAAATGCTAGACCTAATAAGGATTATTTTATAAAATTATATGAACCGACAAGTAAAAATGGGGATCCAAATACGGTAGTTTTAAAAGCATCTACAGAGCCAGAAGGAATACAGAGGGGTCTTGCTGTTGCAACAGTTCAATTTCCAAAACCAAACTCATCAATTGAACAATCGAAATTGATTGAAACATCTACCCAAAGTGTTAGAGAAAATGATGTTAATAAAAAGATAAGTATTGAAAATAAAGGGCTTATTGTTAATGAAAAATTTGTCAACAGAAAATTTAATGAACAGGAATTGATTAACAAATATTTCAAGGACAGGTCACTATCATTGAAATCGCCGGCAGATTCCTTCTACGCAATTGTATACTTTGGATTTGATAAGTATTCTTTCTCTTCAATGGCAATGCGGACGCTTGATAGTGTTGTTGCACATATGAAAGCAAATCCAGATGACAGATTAATTTTATTTGGTCATACTGATGCTATAGGAAATGTCAATTATAATATTATTTTGTCTAAAAATAGGGTAAAAGCCACCAAAAAGTATATTACCTCAAAAGGCATTGATGATACTAGAATTGAATTAGAGTATTTTGGAACGAAATTTCCTATAGAAAAAACTTTAAGTAAAGAAAGTGGTAAGATTAATCGAAGAGTAGAGCTCCTGCTCTTCAAAAAATGAAACTGAAGCTTAGTGACTTTTTATGTATGACTGTGCTTCTATTTTATCTAAACCTTATTGGTTGTTTATTATTTTTCTATATATAATATAATATATGCCTCAAATCGATAG
>JAFMEV010000117.1 GCA_017856545.1 Chitinophagaceae bacterium | reverse complement strand
TGCCGGTTAAGCGATGGTGCTACCAGGGGCGATGCCTTCTGTAGGATTTACGAAATATAATTTTCCTGCAGCGTCTTCTGCCATTAAGATCATTCCTTTGCTTTCTACTCCACGCATTTTTCTTGGAGCTAGGTTAGCCACAATCGTTACTTGCTTTCCAATAATATCTTCAGGATTAAAATGCATTGCAATACCCGATAAAATAGTTCTTTGCTCAAAACCTAGATCTACTAAAAGTTCTAATAATTTATCTGCCTTCTCCACTTTTTTCGCTTCAATAATCGTACCTACACGCAAATCAATTTTCGCGAAATCATCAAATACGATTTCAGGTTTTAATGGATTTGGTCCAGTGGCACTTGTTTCAGTGTTGGTATTTTCCATAGTTGTTTTTTTAGCAGTAGCATTGGCTTGTAATTGAGCTAATTCTGCTGCAATTTCTTCATCTTCAATTTTTCTAAATAGTAATTCTGGAGCTCTTAAACTATAACCCACTTTTAGTAAGTTAAACGAACCTGCATTTTCCCATTCCAACATCTTATCTACCACTTTCATTAAGTGACACATTTTCTTTGCAGTAAATGGCAAGAACGGATGAATTAAAATAGCTAAGTTGGCACTTAATTGTAAACAAGCGTGCATGCAATTATCAATTTTCGCTTGCGCATGAGGATCTGTACCAATTTGCTTTGCTACAATCCAAGGTTCTTTCTTTTGCATGTATTGGTTACCCAATCTCGCTAAATTAATTACTTCGAATTGTGCGTCTCTAAATTTATATTGCTCTAATAGCTCTGTTACTTTAGCGGTAGTATCTTTCACGGCTTGCATGATGGCCAAGTCTTCACTGTCCAATAAATCTTGATGAATTGGAGGCACTTTACCATTACACAATTTGTGCATTAACACCCAGGTTCTATTAATAAAGTTGGCGAAGATGCTTACTAGTTCTCCGTTCACTGCATCTTGAAAACCTTTCCAAGTAAATTCACTATCCTTTGATTCAGGAGCAATAGAAGTTAAATAAAAACGAAGACAGTCTGCTAAAGCTTCCCCACCGTTTTCTTTCTTAATCCATTTATTAATATAATCTTCCATCTCGATGCTCCATCCTTTAGAAGTACTCATTTTGTCTCCTTCTAAATTCATGAACTCATTGGCAGGAACATTCTCTGGAAGAATATGTCCATTCAAATGCAACATCACTGGAAAAATAATACAGTGGAATACAATATTGTCTTTTCCAATAAAGTGTACCAATTTGGTTTCTTTATCGTTCCAATAAGGACTCCAATCTTTATTATTATTGATGGCCCATTGTTTAGTTGCACTGATGTATCCAATGGGTGCATCAAACCAAACGTATAATACTTTTCCTTCTGCCCCTTGAATAGGCACTTTGATTCCCCAATCTAAATCTCTAGTAACAGCTCTTGGTTGTAAACCGCCATCAATCCAACTTTTACATTGTCCCACCACTGCTGGTCTCCAATCGTTGGAATGTTCTTTAATAATCCAATCTCTTAAAAAATCTTCATGTCTATTCAATGGTAAATACCAATGGGTAGTTGATTTTTTAATGGGTGCTTTACCACTTAAGGTACTCACGGGATTAATTAATTCTTCTGGACTTAATGTTTTACCACATTTCTCACATTGATCACCATATGCTTCATTGTTGCCACAACTTGGGCAAGTACCTTTAATATATCTATCCGCTAAAAAAGTATTCGCAGCTTCGTCAAAATATTGCTCGGTGGTTTTGGTTTCTAAATCACCTTTGGCTTCTAAGTTGGAAAAGAAAGCTGCAGCTGTCTCATGATGCAATGGGTCGCTGGTTCTATGATAAATATCAAAAGCAATACCCAAATCTTTAAAATTTTGCTCAATGATGGGATGGTATTTATCAATTATAGCTTGTGCAGTGGTTCCTTCTTTGGTTGCTTGAATAGGAATAGCCGTTCCATGCTCATCGCTGCCACAAACAAAAACCACGTCTCTTTTTTGTGCTTTAAGGTAGCGAACATATATATCGGCAGGTAAATAAGCCCCAGCCAAATGCCCAATATGCTTTAATCCATTTGCATAAGGAAGGGCAGCTGTAATCAAATATCTTTTTGGCGTCTTCATTGCTGCAAAAGTACTTAATATTGCGGTATGATTCAACCTTCCCATTTGAAGCAAGGAGACCTTATTGGAATGGTCTGCCCAGCAGGGGCCATCCCCCTGGAAAGAGTACAAACCTGTGTTCAAACCCTTGAAGCATGGGGCTATAAAGTTGTTCTAGGTAAAACCGTAGGATCCAAACATTATACTTTTTCAGGAACTGATGCACAAAGAGCAGAAGACCTACAAACTATGTTGGACAATCCCGATGTGAAAGCGATTCTTTGTGCAAGGGGTGGGTATGGCTTAAGTAAAATCATTGATCAAATCAACTTTTCAAAATTCATCGATCAGCCCAAGTGGGTAATTGGATTTAGTGATATTACAGTATTACATGCTGCGATACATCAATTAGGCATTGCCAGTATTCACGGCCCCATGGCGGCTGCATTTAATAAGGGAGTAGAGGGCGCCCCTTATATACAATCTGAAAAAGATATTTTGGAAGGGAGGGCAACCCATTTTAAAGTAGGGCCACATGTTTCTAATCAAAATGGAATAGCAACTGCACCACTAGTAGGGGGAAATCTTTGTTTAATTGCTCATTTAGTGGGATCGAAATATAGTTTAGAAACCAAGGGTAAAATATTGTTTTTAGAAGATACCACTGAGCATCATTATAATTTAGATAGGATGTTGATCCAATTAAAAAATGCAGGTATGTTAAGCGAAATTAAAGGCCTAATTATGGGTGGTTTCACCTCTTTAAAGGACGAATGGACGGATATTGGGCAGGATATTGTTTCGATGGTTCAATCCTATGTGTTGGATAAGTCGATACCCATAGCTTTTGATTTTCCGATTAGCCATGAATTGCCAAATTATGCAGTAAAGCAGGGGGTAAACTATACTTTTGAAGTCTCTTCTGAGGGCACCATTTTACGAGAAGCATAATTTTTTAAAAACTACGTTAATATTCGTAGCACTTTTTCCAAACAGCCGTTTTAATTGTTAAATTTGGGCATAAAATTGATCTGTATGCAAAAGAGTATTTTTTCATTATGTATCTTATTGATATCCTTTGTTCAATCAAGTTGGGCACAATCTTATGTTGTTTCTGGAATTGAAAAAACAGACAAGGAAGGAATGCAATATGAAGTGCTTGGAAAGATGGGGAAAAACTATTGGGTGTATAAAAAAAATGGTGCTGTTTCTACCATTGCACAATACAATGATCAAATGCAATTGGTTAAACAAAATGATTTAACTTTTTTACCTTCTCAAGTACAACAAATTGAATTTGTAAAAAGAGCAGATCAATTATTTGCTTTTTATCAGTTTCAAAATAATAAAACAGTATATGCAGCTTTAGCTACTTTAAATATCGATGGTCAATTAAATGGAGAGCCAATTATTTTAGATACTGCACAAAATATCAGACCAGGTTCAAGAGTAAAGATTTTCAATTTAATTGAAAGTGATGATCACCAAAAGATTTTGATGTTTAGTGTGAATACGAGCAATCCTGCTTCCATTAAAATTAAAACGCATTCTTACAATGGAGGATTTGAAGAAATAGCTGATGCTACTATTAGCATTAATTCAAAAAATAAAAAATCAACCCTTTCTGATTTTGCGCTAGATAATAAAGGCAATTTATTTTGCTTAAGAAATACTACTCAAGACAGCGCAGCTCCAGCAGTGAGTTTAATTTACTTAAGTGAGGGTGGTAGAGAAGTTATAGAGTCTTCAATATTGAACACTCAGTTTTTATTAGATGATATTCGTTTAAAAGTAGATAACAGTAATAACAGAGTATTGTTAAATTCATTTTATGCGATTGAAAAGAAAGGGAATATAGAAGGTTTATTCACTTTTATATGGGATGTGAATACAAAATCTGAAATACTTTCTTCTGCTAATCGATTTACAGACGCTAACAGGTCATTGATGACCACTAAAAGAAATCTTAAAACCGCTTTAGATACGTATTATATCGATAGAGTAAATACACAATCCAATGGAGATTTTGTAGTTATGGCTGAATCTGCAGAAACTTTTTCTAACAGATCTGCATTTTCAAGATGGGATTATTTTTGGGGTGGTCCGTTTTATAATCCATTTATTTTTAATTATTGGTTTAGACCTTTTGGTTTCTATCCTTGGACAAGACTTGGTTGGTTTGGATTCCCTGGTTGGGATTGGGGATGGGGTGGCTTCGGCTGGGGAGGCTGGGGTTGGGGTGGTTTAGGTTGGGGAGGCTGGGGCTGGGGCGGTTTAGGCTGGGGAGGCTGGGGCTGGGGTGGAGGA
>JAFMEV010000116.1 GCA_017856545.1 Chitinophagaceae bacterium | reverse complement strand
GCTTACCTTAAGTTATACTGATATTAAATCAGGTATAATGGACGCATGGGAAGGGAAGTAATTCATAAAATTTATTTATTTAGTTCATTAATTAATTTTATATTTTATTAAAAAGTTTAACGTTTTAATATAACTTCCTTTACCAGCACAATACATTCAGTATTCATATCTTTGAGTCAACAACCAGTTATAACATCCAATCTCCACTTATCCTTTTATTACTTTGGCAAGTTGGCTAAAGTATCTATTTTTAAATTTAAAAAATTACTGTTATGAAAAAGATCTTGTTAAGTGTATCACTCCTTTTTTCCTTAGTCCTTTTTTCAACTAGCCTTCACGCGCAAACTGCCGACGAAATAATTGGCAAGTATATTAATGCGATAGGAGGAAAAGACAAATGGGCTCAAGTTAAATCAATGAAAATAAATGGTTACATTGAAGTTCAGGGGATTAAAATCAATTTTACCCAACAAGCTATTCAAGGAACTGGTGTAAGAGTTGATGCTGAATTCCAAGGACAAAAAATTATTGATATTACTACTCCTTCTATGGGATGGTCTCAAAATCCATTTGGCGGAAAATCAACATTGCAACCAATTTCTGAAGAAGAACTTCAGCAAAAATTAGATGAATTAGATATTCAAGATGAATTTGTTGATTATGCAGCTAAAGGTTCAACCGTTGAGTTTATTGGAAAAGATGAAGAAGAAGGAAATGAATTTTTTAAAATCAAAATGACTACAAAAAATAAAAATGAAAGTGTTTATTTCTTTGATGTAAATACTTCTTTAATTTATAAAGAAGAAAAAACTGTTAAACAACAAGGTCAAGAAATAAAATTAACAACTAAGTTATTTGATTATAAAACAATTCCATTTGGTATTAAAATACCTCATAAATCTGAGCAAATGGGTCAAGTTTTAGTAACTGATAAAATAGAAATCAACCCCGTTATTGATGTAAATGTTTTCAAAGGAAAATAATATGATAAAATATAAATTTATTATTGGTATATACTTATTCTTAGGTATTACTTTAGTGCACGCACAAAATCCTTCCTCTTCAGTATTGACTAATTCTTCTTTTTTTCAATCAATGACTGCAAGAAACCTAGGACCCTCTACCATGAGTGGTAGAGTCACTAGCATTGCAGGTCTTACTATTGATAATCAGATCAATTTATATGTTGGTACAGCTGGTGGTGGTATTTGGAAAAGCATGAATGGTGGTATCTCTTTTACCCCCATTTTTGACAAGTACTGTCAATCAATAGGCGCTTTGGCTATTGATCCGAATGCCTCTAAAGTTATTTATGCTGGCACAGGTGAAAGCAATATGCGTAATTCTGTATCCATAGGTGATGGTATTTATAAAAGTACAGATGCTGGATCTAACTGGCAAAAAATAGGATTGGATAGTACGGAACACATTAGTAAAATTATCATCGATCCTACTAATTCTAAAAGCATATTTGTATCTGTTCCTGGACCATTATGGAGTTCTAGTAAACATAGAGGACTTTATCATACCAATGATGGTGGTAAATCATGGAATAAAATATTATACATAGACGAAGAGACAGGTTGTGCAGATATTGCAATGAGTCCAACGAATCCAAACGTGCTATTGGCTACTTTTTGGAAGTTCAGAAGACAGCCATTTTCTTTCAATTCAGGAGGAAAAACAAGTGCAATGTACAAGTCTGTTGATGGAGGAAAAACTTGGAAAAAAATTGAAGCAGGTTTGCCTGAGGGAGACCTTGGAAGAATCGTAGTGACAATCAACCCTTCGAAACCAAAAGAGGTGTTGGCTATTGTAGAAGCAAAGGTTCCAGGCTTATACCAATCTCAAGACGAAGGGGATACATGGATTAAACTTGCAAGCACAGATAATATTACTGCTAGACCTTTTTATTTTAGTACACTAGAATTTGATCCAAAAGATCCTAAACGTGTGTATCGTCCTGCATTCGATTTTCAATATTCAATTGATGGTGGTTATGCATGGTCTAATACAATCATTGGAGATGTTGTACCTCATGCAGATCATCACGCTTTATGGATAAATCCAAATAATACCAACACTTTATATTTGGGTACCGATGGTGGAGTATACGTAAGTCATAATAAAGGTATTTCATGGTCTTTTTTGAACAACTTACCGGTTGGTCAATTTTATCACGTAGCCGTTAGTAATGATAAGATATTTAATGTATATGGTGGATTACAAGATAATGGATCTTGGATGGCACCAAGTTCTTCACCTGGAGGTGTTTCAAGCACTGATTGGAAATTTTTAAATGGTGGGGATGGATTTTGGGTTCAACCATCTCCTATCAATTCAAATACTGTGTATGCCGAATCACAAGGTGGTGAAATTAATAGAATTAATCTTACCAATGGATTAAGTTATGGAATCAAGCCACAAAGAAACATTGGTGAAGATTTACATAGATGGAATTGGAATACGCCTATTGTTGTTGCAAAAAGTACAAAGCGTTTGGGAGGTTATAATGTATATACTGCCAATCAGTATTTATATAAATCTACAGATGAAGGTACTAACTGGACTAAAATTTCTCCAGACTTAACCACCAACGATAGAAATAAACAAAATACAGAAAAAAGTGGTGGTATTACCGGAGACAATACGAGTGCAGAAAATCACTGTACCATCTTTACATTGAGTCAAGATCCTAGAAATGAAGATATAATATGGGTTGGAACTGATGATGGTCATTTACAGTATACCAATAATGGTGGAAAGACTTGGACCAATTTATCGGCTAATATTTGGGCTGTCGGTGTTCCAAAATATGCATGGATTTCAAGCATAGAGTTATCATCAAAAAATCCAAATAGAGTTTATGTGACTTTAGACAATCATGCATATGGTGACCACGCTACTTATGTAGTTGTAAGTAATGATGCTGGAAAAACTTGGAAAAAATTCCAATCTAAAGAGTTTACAGGATTTGCGCATGTAATCAGAGAAGACCTTGAACAAGAAAATCTACTTTTTGTTGGAACTGAAATGGGTTTATTTATTTCTATTGATGCAGGTGCAACTTGGATGAGAAGTAAATATCAAAACATTCCTTGGTACGCACTTGTTAGAGATATTAAAGTTGTGCCACATACTGGTGACTTAGCAATTGCAACACATGGAAGAGGTATTTATGTACTTGATAATTTAGCTTCACTTAGACGTCTTATAAAGTCTGATCTTGCAAAAGACGTACAATTTTATCCTGTTGCTAATTTTAAGTATGACTTTGCACCACAAGTGCCTTCAGAAGATGGAAATTTAGCAGGTTGGGTTGCTGGAAATAAAGCTAATCTTCCAGCATTTGAGTATTATTTAAAACAACGTTCTGAACAATCAGTAAAAATTGTTTTATATGATGCTAATAATGTAAAAATTAAAGACATTAATGCGACATCCAATAAAGGACTTAATAGAGTGTATTGGGGACTTGATCAAAATCCATGTAAAGTTGCATTAGGTGGCTTCACTGCAGGCTCAAGTGTTTTATTTTCATCTGTTTTAGGTCCTAAGGTTAAAGTTGGAAAGTATAAAGCAGTTTTAGAGGTTGGCGATCAAAAGTTTGAACAATCATTTTTAATTGAGCCAAATGATGAAAAAGGTTTTACTGCAATTAAAATTAATCAACTAAATGAGCAATCAATGCGCTTATTTAGATTACATGAAAAATTAGCAGTACTTGTAGATTCATTAGATCGTTCAATTAATCAACTTTCAAAGAAGGATAATAAAACATCTATAGAAATCGAAAAATTCAACTCCTTGGATAGTTTAAGAAAAGAAATTATTGAAACTAATCGTAAAACTGTCTTTTTTGATGAATTTAAATTTAGAAGAAGATTAAGTGATGTATATTTTTCTCTTATTTTAGGTTTAGAACCATTTTCGCCATCTAGAATAGGTGCAATTAATGTTCTAGAAGATGAGTATAAAAAAATTGAACAAACCTTTTATGGGTTGATTAAGTAATTTAGTTCTAATTAACAAAACCCCTTGCGTATTTAAATGGCAAGGGGTTTTTTATTTAAAACATTGTTTTTTAAGTGTAACTTTATGTTTTAGCTGTCGTTTTAAGAATAATACAAATTAAGAAATTATATTTATGATCATGAGAAAATCAAATCACTTGCTTCTATTTTCAATGCTCATGTTGAGCAATCTAGCATTTGCTAATAATGAATCTAAAATGGATAATAAAGCTGCATTAAAAAAATGGGAGGCTACTCCAGAGGGTATATTTTTTAAGAAATGGGAATCATCTGCTGCGGGAAAAAAAGTGTATGCTAGTGAGGCAAGAATAAGAAAGTCTATCAAAGAATTTAGTAATATGGAAGCCATTGTTACTTCTTTAAAACTTCCAGCTGGTTCAAGATTAGGT
>JAFMEV010000027.1 GCA_017856545.1 Chitinophagaceae bacterium | reverse complement strand
CGGCATGGCCTGTTGATATAGGGGCATAAAAAAAGTCAGCGTTTTACTGCTGACTTTTTTGTCGGGAAGACAGGATTCGAACCTGCGACCCCTTGGTCCCAAACCAAGTGCGCTACCGGCCTGCGCTACTTCCCGTTCCATTATAACTTGCGTTATAAATATGTTTAAACCGGTTTTGTATCAAAAAGAACTAAGTTAAGTGCGGAGAGGAAGGGATTCGAACCCTTGGTACAGTTTAACCCGTACGGCAGTTTAGCAAACTACTGATTTCAGCCACTCATCCACCTCTCCTCCGAACCTCTTTCGAGGGGTGCAAAAATAAGCACTGTATCGTTAAAATCCTAAAAAAAATGAGGAATAAACTAAATTAAGTTCATTACATCGCAGCCAACTGTACTTTCTGCGTTAATTCCATTACGTTCTCTCTGAACATAGAATCTGTATCCATGAGGTCTTTCACGGTTTGGCAAGAGTGAATTACCGTAGTATGATCTCTTCCACCAAAATGTTCTCCAATAGTTTTCAAAGAATTCTTTGTGAAAGCCTTAGCCAAATACATGGTGATTTGTCTAGCTTGAACAATCTCACGCTTACGTGTCTTTTGTAATAACTTATCATATGGCACTTCAAAGAATTCACACACCATTTTTTGAATGGCATCAATCGTGATTTCTTTACTGCTGGTTTTAACAAAATTGCGTAATACCTTCTTTGCTAACTCAACATCAATCTCTTTCTTATTCAATGAAGACTGCGCTAATAATGAAATTAAGGCACCTTCTAATTCTCTAACATTGGTATTGATATTGTATGCTACATACTTCACTACTTCTTTCGGCATTTCTAAACCATCTGCCTTCATCTTCTTCTCTAATATCTCAATACGCGTTTCGTAATCTGGAACTTGAATATCAGCACTCAAACCCCATCTGAAACGGCTTAGTAATCTTTCTTGTAATCCTTCTAAGTCCTTAGGTGCTTTATCAGAAGTTAAAACCAACTGCTTTCCACTTTGGTGTAAGTGATTGAAGATGGCGAAAAATGCATCTTGTGATTTTTCTGCTCTGTTAAAGAATTGCACATCGTCAATAATTAATACATCTATTAATTGATAGAAATGTATAAAATCATTGATGGCATTATTACGACTATGATCTTGGAATTGATTGATGAATTTCTCAGAACTTACATATAAAACCACCTTATTTGGATGGATGCGTTTTACGTCATTTCCGATGGCTTGAGCCAAATGCGTTTTACCTAAACCTACCCCACCATAAATAACTAATGGGTTAAAAGAATTTGCTCCTGGTTTTTCAGCAACTGTTTTACCAGCTCTGCGAGCTACCCTATTACAATCACCCTCAATAAAAGCATCAAATGTATAATTATGATTTAATTGAGGATCAATCTGCATTTTCTTTAATCCAGGAATCACAAATGGATTCTTAACAGGATTATCAATAACCAATGGGAAATTCATCTCATTGTTACTATATGTTTTCATGCCACTTGCTGGCACATCCATGGAACCTTTTTTATTATTACCGCTATCAACCATGATACGGTATTCTAATCTAGCTTCTTTTCCTAATTCTCTCTTTAAAGTCTTTGCTAATAAATTAACGTAATGTTCTTCGATGTATTCGTAAAAGAATTGGCTTGGTACCTGGATCATCAAAACATTGTCTTTTAACTCTACGGGTTGAATAGGCTCAAACCAAGTTTTAAAATGTTGCCATTCTACAATGTCCTTAATTATCTTTAAGCAATTACTCCAAACTATGTCAACACTTTTCGCCATATATACTTACTACACCTTTTATACTAGTTAAAATTTTATTTACCCTATCCTCCTCGACCCATTAGGAAGTCTATTTCCTAATTCAGTCTGCGAATATTCAAAAGAATTGTTGAAAAAAAAACTTTTTTATTTGGTTTTTTTTACATGTAGGAATTAGCCTGATTTAGACCCGTTTCTACATCTTTAATCCGCCTTTCAAGATAGCCCTATTTTGATAAAAAATGAAGTTTATCCACTTTTTTTAGAATTTATTTTTTTAGAATACGAATACCCTTTAGCTTTCTAAATACCGCCCCTTCTATTTGCCTAATTTTATATACCTTTACCCACTTAATAAATACCCATATGAGCTACGAATTAATAGGCAAATTGATTGCCAAGTACGATATTGTTCAGAGAAAGGAAACCTTTAAAACAAGGGAATTTGTGATTGAAAAGTCGGATGATATCAATGGAAAGACCATTACAAATTATGTAAAATTCCAATGTGTACAGGATAGAACCAGCCTTCCCGACAGATTTAATATTGGAGATACTGTAAAGGTTTTATTCAATATCAAGGGTTCTAAGTGGAACAAAGATGGAAAGGACAATTATATTACCAATTTAGACGCTTGGAGAATGGAAGCAGTTGCCTTAGGTGGAAACGCTGCCCCTTCAGAAAGCAGCTATTTTGATATGCCTGCTGGAGAGATGAACGAAGGAAGCGACGATTTACCTTTTTAAGAGACTATATATAATTGGCATTTTTTAGGATAAATACCTAACCCCATGCAAGAAAAAATTCAGCTTCGCTTAAAACCAGCGGAAGCAGCAGAAAAACATACTGTTTTACAGTACATATCCCAGAGTCTATCTAAGCCTATAGACTCGATTACTGGATATCATACACTTAAGCAATCTATCGACGCCCGAAGCCGTCAACAGGTATGGATTAACCTAAGCCTACTCGTATTTATTGACGAGCCAATTCAAGAAAGAACATCCGAAATCTATCATTTTTCCAAACTTCCAGCCAATGCTAAAGAAGTCGTGATTGTTGGAGCCGGACCAGCTGGATTATTTGCCGCTTTAGAATGTATATTATTAGGTTTAAGGCCGATTGTACTAGAAAGGGGTAAGGATGTAAGATCAAGAAGAAGGGATTTGGCCAAACTAAACAAGGAAGGTATTGTGGATCCTGAAAGTAATTATTGTTTTGGGGAGGGCGGCGCTGGAACTTACAGTGATGGTAAATTGTATACAAGAAGTAATAAAAGAGGGAGTATCGATAAAATCTTAACCCTATTTTATCAATTTGGGGCAGATGAGCGTGTGTTATATGAAGCCCATCCCCATATTGGCACCAATAAATTACCCCATATTATTACTGCGATGAGAGAACAGATTGAGCAAAGTGGTGGTAAAGTTTTGTTTGAAAAAAAGTTGACAGATTTAGTGGTAGAAAAAAATGAACTAAAAGAAATCATCACTGCAGATGGAGACCGTATCCCTACCAAGGCCTTAATCTTAGCTACTGGTCATTCAGCTCGAGATATATTCGAACTATTATATCAAAAACAAATATTGATTGAAGCAAAACCTTTTGCATTAGGTGTTCGTGTAGAGCATCCCCAATCAATAATTGATGCTATTCAATACCACTGTTTATTAAGAGACCCCAATTTACCTCCTGCTAGTTATAGTTTAGTAGAACAAGTACATCAAAGAGGCGTATTTAGTTTTTGTATGTGCCCCGGTGGAATTATTGCGCCTGCAGCCACAGCCCCTGGAGAAATTGTGGTGAATGGATGGAGTCCAAGCAAAAGAAATAATCCCTATGCCAATAGTGGCATGGTAGTGCAGGTGGATCAAGCTGCAGCTTTTCAATTTTTGCAAAAACAACAAACAAAGCTTAAAGAAAACAATCCTTTATTATTATTGGCCTTTCAAAAAGAAGTAGAAAAAGCTGCATTCAATGCGGGTGGAGGATTACAAGTAGCACCAGCGAGTAGATTGGTGAATTTTTGTGAAAATAAAATCACCAAAGATTTACCAGATGCAAGTTATTTACCTGGTTTAAAAGAGAGTGATTTGAAAACAGTGTTACCCAATTTTGTGCATCAAACCTTACAAGAAGGATTCAAAGCTTTCGGTAAAAAAATGAGAGGATATTATACCAATGATGCTATTGTTGTTGCCACTGAAAGTAGAACATCCTCACCTGTTCGCATACCTAGAGATGAAATGAGTTTGCAGCATCCTCAAATTAATAATTTATATCCTTGTGGTGAAGGTGCTGGATATGCTGGAGGCATTGTAAGTGCAGCAATGGATGGTCAAAAATGCGCCCAAGCCATCGCTGCCACTTTATTATAATACTAATCTTCTGGTTTTGATTTCTTGCTGATTAATAATCCATCTTTTATCAAGCCATTACTTTTGAAAGATTTTAATTCCATGTCTAAATCGGTATTTAAATCTCTAGAAGTTGCTAGTGAAGGCTTACCAGCATTTACCCAAGCTGTATACCAAAAATCAGTCACCATATTAGCAGATGCAATCAATTGCCCATTAATGGTTTGACCTAATGCTTTTGCATAAGCTTCAGCAAATTGCTTGGTATAGGTTTTTGTTTCTTTACCATAACGCATTTGTGTGCGATATTTTGTATCGGGTGTAAACTGAATACTTATTTCTCTTTCAATAGCAAACATAGATGGTAATAATGCATGTGCTTTTCTAATATCTGCCCATAATGCTGCAGCAGGATCTTTAATATATGTTGCTTTATGATTGTTGTACAACATATATTGTTGAATAGTCAATTCTGGAATAGTAGATTCCCATAGAGCATGCATTCCTTTTTGACCAGTTAATTGGCCATCATGATTGTCTGTAGTGTGTAAAGGAACATGTAAGTCTCCAATATAATGCGCTAAATCGGCTGCATAAAAATAAATACTGTCTGCATTTCCAGATTTAAAAGCCTTGGTTAGTTTATCCAATTGCATCATGGCATTATAAGGACCCCATCCATATTCTTTTAAAGTGTCTTCTGAATATTTCTTTACAGCAGTTGCCCAATCCATTGGCATATTATTGACTGCATTAGGGCCAAATTTTTCTAAATCAATATAGTGTTTTGAACCCTCTGTCTTATCGGTATTTCTTCTAATATCTGGTCTTACAGAATTGTATACCAAGTTAGCCTTATCCTTATGAAAGAAAGAGCGCAAAGGTTCAGGTAAATTATAAATTGAAATTTGATTAATTGTACGATGTACTAAAAATCCCCAACTGCTAAAACTGATTAGCGCAATAACTAATAGCAAAGAGAAAATACGCTTGTTTTGTAACATAATGCCTAATTTTTTACGAATATAGTCCTTGTTTTTCCACTTATCAAAATTGAGGCATTAATCTATCAAAAAGGATATTACATTTGGGCATAAATTGAAACTATGGATCCTATTTTAAGTTTATCTCATTTGAAAAAATATTATTCCGACCAAAAGGCGGTGGATGATATTAGTTTTGACATTCAAGAAGGAAGCATATTTGGTTTACTAGGACCTAATGGTGCAGGCAAGACCACATTGTTAAGAATGATTACAGGTATATTTTATCCTGATAGTGGGAATATCACTTTAGATGGAAAAGCTTTTGACCCTATCAATGATATTCAAAAAATTGGATACATGCCAGAAGAAAGAGGTTTGTATAAGAAAATGAAAATTGGAGAACAAGCATTATACCTCGCACAATTAAAAGGATTATCCAAAGCAGATGCTACAGATAAAATCAAGTATTGGTTTAAGAAATTTGAAATGGAGTCTTGGTGGAATAAAAAAGTAGAAGATCTAAGTAAGGGAATGAGTCAGAAACTTCAGTTTGTAACGACTATTTTACACGAACCTAAATTGATCATCTTGGACGAACCCTTTAGTGGTTTGGATCCAGTAAACGCTAATTTAATCAAAGACGAAATTTTTAATTTAGCAAAAAAAGGGTCTACCATTATTTTTAGTACACATAGAATGGAGCAGGTAGAAGAAATTTGTGACCAAATTGTGCTAGTCAATCTAGGTAAGAAAATTTTGGATGGTACTGTTACAGATATTAAGCAACAGTTTAAAGAAAACATCTTTAGTATTCAAACTGCGGAGGCTATTAGTCTTGAGGAAAATGCAATTTTTTCAGTGGTGTCTACTTCAAATCATACCACCTTGGTAAAAATTCAACATGGATATAAAAGCAATGATGTATTGGCTTATTTATTGAAAGAAAAGATTGAAGTGGTAGGCTACAACGAGGTTTTACCTTCATTAAATGAGATCTTCATACAATTGGTTGAAGACACCCATTCTACAACAAGAGCATTTCAACCATTATAATACTCCATAAAAATATTTTAGATGAACAAGATTTGGTTAATTATACAAAGAGAATATACAACAAGAGTAAGTAATAAGCGTTTCTTATTGGTTACCTTTTTAATGCCCATTTTAATCGTTGGACTGATTGCGGCATCTGCTTATGTGTCAGTTTCCGGAATAGAGCATCGAAAAATAGCAGTAATTGATCCTAATGGCTTTATTCAAAGTGCTTTAAAAAACTCTGAACAAATTGAATTTAGTTTCCCTAAAGATGTGGATACCAATAACTATAAAGAAAAGGGATATACAGATGTTTTAATCATTCCAAAATTTGAAGGACGTGAAAAAACAGAATATATATTAAGATCAAAAAAATCAATGGGACTAATGTTGCAAAATAGCATTACCAATAAAATTAATAATGCCATTGAAGATCAAATGTTACAAGAAGCAGGTATTCAGCAAAATGTTTTAGATTCTATTCACACAGCATCTCAGTTTGCTGAATTAAAAGCGTATGAAGACAAAGGCAGCTCTAGTAAAGAAAGTAATGCAGGCCTTGCAATGGGCATTGGTTATGCTAGTGGATTTTTAATTTACTTGACTATGTTTATTTATGGAACTATGGTAATGCGTGGGGTGATGGAAGAAAAAACCAATCGTATTGCTGAAGTGATTATAAGCAGTGTGAAACCTTTTGAATTAATGCTTGGTAAGATTATAGGTATTGGCGCAGTGGGTCTTACTCAATTTATTTTATGGATCACATTAATTATTTCATTAACCAGTGTTGCAAGTAATTTCTTGCCTGCAGATATTCAACAACAAGTAACTGCTTTACAACAAAACAATGGACAAATGGCTGCTGGTATGGCTAATGCAAGCGAATCTGCAAAACAGATTTATGCTATGCAGCATACTTTTGCTACTGCTAATTGGCCTTTGATCATTAGCTGTTTTATTTTTTACTTCTTAGGTGGCTATTTATTTTACTCCTCTTTATTTGCAGCAGTTGGTAGCGTAGTAAATGAAGATGCACAAGACGCTCAAAGTTTATTATTCCCTGTAACAATGCCATTGATATTTTCATATATCATCACCAATATGGTAACACAGAACCCTAATACACCGATAGCGTTTTGGGCAAGTATGATTCCGTTTAGTTCTCCCATGGTCATGATGGCCAGAATTGCATATGGTGTTCCAAGTGCAGTAAGTTATTGGGAGCTTGCCTTAAGTATGGGTATACTCATTATTGGCTTCTTATTTACTACTTGGTTAAGTGGCAAAATTTATAGAACTGGTATTTTATTGTATGGTAAAAAACCTTCTTGGAAATTAATGATTCAATGGGCTTTTAAAAAGAGTTAATCAAGTCAACAACTTATCATTCAAGAATAGCACTTTTATAGTGCTATTCTTATATTTACCCCTGCCCTAGTATTGGTCATTGGAGGAGAAGAAGAAATATAAGGTGTAGCTTTTCTTTGATCAAAATAGAACTTCAAATTAATCTTACTATTTAATACATAATCAATAGAGGGTTGTAAGGTTAATTCTCTTTGCCCACCCGTACCATATGCATTGGTTTGATCTAGCCTGCTATTGCTGTTAAATACATCTCTAAGTGATACGTCTAATCTAAAAGTTAAATCATTAGATAATTTATTATTATTCAGTCCAGGAATATTAAATGGCAATCTTAAACCTCTTTTTCTAAAACTAGTTCCAAATACCCACTCCGTACTATTGTTTTCACTTAATTGATAATCCACTAAACTCAAAGACAACATCCTGCTTTTTTTATATTCAAATCTCAAAGACCATTGCGTAAGTGTTGTTAGGTTTAAACCAATCAATGGCTCCATCCTCTCTGCAATGGTAATATTAGGAATTAAAAAATAAGGTAAATAATTTCCACTTACGGTATCTAAGAAAGTAGGTACTGATCTTCCATTTCTATTTTCTGCTGCAAACAATAATGAACTTTGAAAACTATTCATGGATAGATTACTATTATAACCATGAGATAAGCTAATATTACTAAATAGCTGAGATAACAAAGGAACTTTGGTCAAGCCATTATACAATACAGACCAGTTAGGCCTTGGCAACATACCAGAAAATGGATTTGATCTGATATTTGTATTGGATTGATTCAATAAATTAACTTTTTTGGGATCCTGACCTGTATACGCCGCAATAAAAGAAGGAATTAATACATCTTGTGCATAACGACCATACCCTTTGGCATAATTTCCTTCATTGGTTGGGAAACCATTGGATGCGGCTACCCTATTTGAAATAATTGTTCTATAATTTTGGAATAAGATGAACTGGTCTGAAATCACATTTGGATCATGTCTATCAAAAAAAGTATTTAAGGCAATATAACTAATATTAAATCCACCAGCAGAAAGAGGATTAGAGTGAATTCTTGGACCATTAAAATCAAAACTAGTATCCTTAAATAATTCCGAATACTCTTTGGTAAAGGTTTTATCTAATCTAACATCTATCATCATTGATCTGATTGGCTCAATCAATAATCTAGCAGATAATTTTTGATCAAACCCTTGCCTGAATAACATATTAAATGCAGGATCACGAGACAAATAATTTTTCTTTTCTTGTTGATTCAACCAATTAGAATCAGGCTGATAACCAATAGTGTATTCAATGCCTGGAGCAAATCCATTCCAACCTTTATCTACAAATTGAACACCGTTCATATAACCTGGCAATCTGCTGTGATAATTTTCGGTGTAATCCAAAGATCCATTTTGTACCATAGTTAATAATGAAACCAATGACTTTATTGGACCAGGAACATTGTATAATTGATTTGCCTTTAATACTCTTTGAGCAATTCTCTCTTGTCTTCTAGCATCTTTCCATTTCTTCAATGCTTCTGCTCTTTCTTTTCCAGTTTTATTTCCCAATGCTTCTTCTTTAGTCATTAAAATTTTAGAACTAATTGGATTAGATGGAGCCGACGCATATCTACTATCAGATAAAGCAGATTTAATAAACTTAGATTTTTTATAAAAATTCATAAAATTGAACTGCGCATTCAATTGTTGTGAAAAAGTGTTTTCAATGGTATTACCCATGCCCAATGCTAATCTACTTGCACCAATCCAGTTATAATTGGTAGTAATATTATAACTAGATAAAATCCAATCTGTTAATGGAAACTTATTGGTGGGCAAATCATATCTTAAGGATATTCTTTGATTATATAAAGTGTTTCTTCCACCCTTCAATAACATACGCCATAAAGAATCTTTTTTGGCCTGTGTATCTATCTTTCCATCTGGTTCATCAATTCGAGAATTTAGATTGGCCGAAAAATCCATATTTAAAGACCTGGTCATTGGCCATCTCATGTTAAACAATCTACTCATGGTAAAGTATTTATCAAAAGTAGTTTCTGCTTTTTCTGTTGTACCGTCAAAAGAATTAATAACCCTTGGTGTAAACTCTCCCATTTGTCTATCAAAGACTGTTCTATAACTTATTAAACTAGGTGTTGGATTAAAATTGACTTCTCTGATTAAATTAAACCATGGTGAGGCATTCCTTAACAATTTACCAAAAGGCTGATATGATTTTCCATTATTGTTAAATGTATATCCTATCGCACCTCTTTGTTTCACCATTTTATTCATCTCAATTACAGGACTGGTTTGATTTAATTGAGAATAAGAATAACTAAAATCTAAATTACTAATACTAATAAGGCTTGGTTTCTTTCCAGGCAATACCCTAACATTGGTAAAGTTTAATGTTTGTATAGTAGTTTGATCAGCAGATGCATTTCTAACAGAATCTCTAGCAGCCCCTGTAAGAGATTTTAATTTATCAGCATACAAAATATCTTTATTGAATGGATCAAATTCTGGGTTTTCACTGGTTTTATTAATACTAGCAAAAACTGGTAATGATACTTTTACTTGCTTTGGTAATAATTTACCAGCTTCAATATTGGTTGCAACATCTATTTGAGATAATCCTGTTTTTGCTCTTTCATTCATTTTTTGCTCAATACTTCCAAAGCCCGAAGTTCTATTGTTCACCGAAACTGCCACATTACCTAAATCAGCCAATACCATATCCATTCTTCCTAAGGCTGCCCAAGATCCTCTTTCATCTAAATTTGATAATCTCAATTCATTCAGCCATACTTCCGCATTCATGTTTTGAATATTGGAACTATTCTCAATAGCCATTAATATACCTCTTACTTCACCTAAGTTAGGATTACCCATGATACTATAAGTGTGACCATTGGGTTGTGGTACTCTATAAATAGTATTATAAGATTGACGCGTTTTATCTCTTGAAAGCTTTAACTGTACCAAATCATTTAAACTTAAGTTTAATTCATTTTCTTCAGGCCATACTAAATTAGCTTCTGAAGTAGCATAGGTTTTTCGCTTGGTGGTAGTTAATGGAATTCTTATTTCATAATAGTTGTTTTGAAAATCCTGACCCAAACGAATCACTGCAGTCATTGTTCCTTTTTCAACAACATCAATAGAGTTCTTATTCTCAGCATGAATAAACATAGATAATCTACCATAGCGTCTCACATCAATATTCATTGTTTTAAATACACCTCTTGTACTTTTAGCAGGTAAATTATTTAATTGAATACTTAAAGCTTGTTCGTTTTGCAAAAGATTCACTCCATTATTACTTAATAATTGAACTCTTTCAATGCCTGGTGGAATAACATAATTCACTGGAGTACGACTTCCATTTTCTTCTACACTTACTGCCAAGGTGTTCATGGTTGTGTTGTTACTTACTGGAATCGCTTTATATTCTCCAGTAGTATCAATTTCATAAACAAATTGTCTCCATTGATTTCTCACTAAATCCAATTTGGCAAAACGTAAGGTAACAGAATCTTCAAATCCAGTTAAATACATTCTAATAAAACGAATAGATTTAAAATCTCTAATGCCACCATAACTATTGGAGAAGGATTTAATAGGCACTCTGAATAAGTACCAATTTTCTTGTGCTTTAGAACCATCCGCCAATGTAACACTCACAGTTTTAGAATCGGTTACATACCTTGTAGAACCTACGGCTAATTTATTTTTTTGTAAATCAATTTCGTACTCAAAATAAGCTTCTGTTTCATTTAAAGTATTGTCTCTATTTAAATCTTCGTTATCCGGAAGTAATGTTGCAGCACTACTAAATTGGCTAGTACCCGCCAAAGCTGAGTTACCTTGTGGGTTATTAAAATATTTATACCTTCCTAGAATACCCGTTTTACTTTGATCATAACTAGGATCACGATACCATACATAGTTATCTGCAGATGGATCTTTTAAAATTTGTTGCGCTAAACTAGCATTGGGGATTTTATTGATAAGATAAGCTCTTTTATTGGCCTCTTCTGTATCATTCATACCATCAAAACCAACGTCTTGGTATTTTCTGTCCTCCGGATTATTACTAAATGCATTAGTTACTTGAATAGGATTAACTGGTACATAACCCCAGGTTGAACTATCAATACTTGCTGGAATTTGTGGAGTAGGCATTCCATTTTCATAAAATCTTCTTCCATCCCTTAAGATATCCTCACTTACATTACCCAAGTTTAAAATCAATTTACCCTTGGTGGCAGGTGATTTAATAAATGGATCCTGTACCCAGAATTCTACATATTCAATGATATTTGTTTCAAAATCTGTCTGATCTAATGAACGCATAATACCACCCCATTTAGCTGCAGGATTATTTAATTTACCATTTGCATCTAAATTTTTATAATCATAGTTGTAAGGACCTCTTTCTTTTGGATAGTAACTAATATCAAAAGTGGGTAATTGTACATCAGTGATATTCGTTGTTTTTTGCGGGAATAATTCATTGGTAAATACTTGTCTTACTCTTGGATCACTTAAGTCTGCTAAATTATCCGCTACAGGATTATTTCCACTGTTTTTATCTTGTAAAGTAGGTTCGATGGTATACCATGCCAATCTTGATCTACTAAAATTATAGTTTACAGAATCTGAAACAGCATCTGCTGTAAATCTATCCATTGGAGTAGATGCCAATGCCCAAGCTGTAAATGGAAATCTTAAATCTATATTGGTTCTTGCAGCTTCAAAATCATCTAAGTATATTAGACCATTCGCTCCTCTTCCTATTTGTTGTGCATGATCAGGCTTTAAAAAGGCTGCCTCACCATAGGCCGTTAAATAAGATTGCGCTTTGGTGGAATAAAAAGGTAATTTATTTAATGCCCTAGTTAAACCAGGTAATTCTGCTTTATAGTTGAAATCAACTCCATACATGGAGTTTTTAATAGGGTCTGATCCAAAATTCGTTTTTGTAAAAAATGGTCTTTCAGTTAATCTTGTCGAAGAAAAACCAAAATTAAAATTCTTGCTCGCTACATAATCTAAACGCAAAGCCCTAAACCCTCTTTCTTGAAAACCGAATCCAATATTATTTTCAAAAGATACATTCACTGGAATATTAGAACTTAAAATACCTGGATTGATAATTCTAACCGTACCCGATCCATAATCCACCATATAATCCAAACCCTCTTTTAAAATTTGTCCGCCCGCTCTTACACTTACAGAGCCAGGAGGAACATTGAATGCATTCAAACTAATTTCAGCACCTCCGCTACTACCCCTAACTTGACCTTCCATCACAAACCTATTTAGATTCGCATAGGTTTGGGCTTCTGCTTTAATGTTGCGGTATAATTGAGGATAGATATATTTTTTTGAAATATTGGTATCCAGCCCCTTGAATGCGACTTCTTGTAAATCTTTACCAAAGGGCTCTAAATATGGAAAGACTATTCTACCCATTCTTGAAATCACTGTATAACCTTCCACAAAGTCAAAAACCCCATCAGGTTGTGGATCATTTCTATTATTTAATCTATCTAAATTCAATAATTTAATTAAAGACTTTCCTTCCGATGCTTTATTGGTAACAGGCATATACCTTTTTAATCCTGCACTTGGTTCTTCGTATAAAATATTCAATTGAAAATCTTGTTGTTGAATCTGGCCAAATAAATCTAATGAATAAACGTTCTTCATCATTAAATCCCAGATAGGCAAATCTGTTCTTTGCGTTGTAGCTTTCAATAATTTCAAAAACAATATTTGTTGTACTCCTTTATTCTGATCCAATGCAATATTTTCAGAGAACTCACCCACTTGAAATATCTTACCATTGTATGCATATTGAAATGCTACCCCCAAGACTTCATCAGGTTGCAGCGGAATATTCAATGATAAAAATCCAATTTGAGGATTAAAGAAATACTCATTCTCAGTTAACTTTCTTGCAAAAGTTCTTTCATAATCTTCTGCAGATCTCATTCCCTCCATTGTCAAAACACTAGATACAGATGCTGGATTTCTTGCATTGCTATTGTTGATTAATTTGGAGTATAATGCATTGGCACTATTGTCAGGCAATTGATCATTGATATTATTGGATCCAATGGGTCTAGTTCTATAATTTGATTTGTGTGGCGCAGGTTCACCAATATCCATTAACCCCACCACATCTCTAGCATTAGTGGTTTGACCATTTCTGTTGGTTACCCACACTTCAATTCTTTTTATTTGAGCTTGAGAATTAATCAATGGCAAATTAGCCATTGAACTGTTAAAGGTATTTCTAAAATATTGTGATAATAAAAAGTGCCTGTTTTCTTCATAATCATCTAGTCTTTTTTGGAAACGTTGTGTACTTGCTCCTCCAGACATTGCCATACTTTGTCTTTGAGATTTTTGATTGGCTAAGGCTGCAGTTATAAATAATTTACCAAATTGCAATTGTGTTTTGACACCAAATAAATTTTGCGTGCTTGGAATTAATACACTTCTTGAGATATAATTGATATTTCCGGCTTCAATCAATTTTACAATTTCATCTTTCTTTCCTTTATAGCTAAGTCTTATTTGATTGTCAAAGCCTAAGTTAGATAGTGAGTTAAGATTGATAGGGAACTTTAATTTATCACCAATACTTGCATTCATGCTAAAATTGGTATTGGCATCAAAATCAAAACCTCCATTTCTTCTAGCCCTTTCAGGCAAAGTTGGATTATCAACTCTTTGTCCTTGATAACCTGCTCTAATATTAATTTCTCCAACAGGTTTGATATCTATTTTCAAATCTGAACCAGTCTTACCGAACAATCTATCAAAATAACTATCAAATACTTTTACTTTAGGCCTGGTAACTCTTCTGTTCAATACCCCCAAGGAATTTGCTCTTTGCTGGAAATAAGCTTGTTCATCTTTTCTGGTTTTGATTTTCCAAAACTCATCAAAGGTTAAAGTATTAGGATTGCGTAAAAACTTATTGCCAACATATTCACCTACCTGATAGGTCTTAGTTGAAGGATCATAGTCCACCCTTTTCTTTACCAAACTAGTATCTCGAATATCAAATGGATTATTACTTGATTGATTCAAGAAATCAACCCTTCTATCTTTGATGGGATATTTGACAGAATCTTTTTCATTCTGTTTCGCCTGCGCAAATCCCTGTATACTTAAAGTAAGTATACACGAAAAAGTGAGAATTTTGCGTAGTGATTTCAAAATGAATATTGTTGAGAACTAATTTAACAATTTTTAAGCGCCAGCTTAATTAGGCTTTCTAAACTAATGTCAACACTTTCTGATTGTATAACTTTATCAATTGCTTTTTCAGCAACTGATTTTTGTATACCTAAAGCAACCAATGCTTGTAATGCATCTTGATGAGGTGAAGACTGCGTAAATGTACCTACCCCAGCATGACTGCCAGAAGCAGTTGGCATTTTCGCTAACTTATCTTTCAACTCTAATACGAGTCTTTCTGCAGATTTTTTACCAATACCTTTTATCTGTTCTAATTTTCTTGCTTCCCCATTGACAATCGCACGAATAATTTCTTCTGGCAACATTCCAGACAACATCATTCTTGCCGTACTTGCACCAACTCCTGACACACTGATTAATTGTAAAAACAAATCCTTTTCTTGTTGCTCATAAAATCCAAAAAGCACCTGTGCATTTTCAGTAATATGCAAATAAGTATGTAAGAGGCCTTTATCCTTTTTTGAAATGGCTTCATAGGTATGAAAACTAATATTCACCTCATAGCCAACTCCGTTTACCTCTATTATCAATTTAGCTGGAGTTACTTGAACAAAATTACCTTGTAGAAATGCGATCATATACCCTCAAAAATAACACTAAAGCAAGTAAAAATGAGGCATTTGGGCGGATTCTTGGGCATTTTTTTGGATATTTGTAGACCAAACTAAAAATTGATCTATGTCGAATGCTTTGAAAGCAGCTATTACTTGTGTTGGAGGGTATGTTCCAGAGACCAAATTAACGAATTTTGACTTGGAGAAAATGGTGGATACCAACGATGAGTGGATTAGAACCAGAACAGGTATTTCAGAAAGAAGAATATTAAGAGAACCAGGCAAAGCAAGTTCAGATATGGCAGTAAAAGCCATCGAGGAAATTCTACGTAAAAAGAAGCTAGACCCATTAGAAATTGACTGTATTATTTGTGCAACTGTAACCCCAGACATGGTGTTTCCGGCAACGGCCAATATTATTGGAGATAAAATAGGTGCAAAAAATGCTTTTGGATTTGATTTAGGTGCTGCATGTAGTGGATTTTTGTTTGCATTAAATACAGGTGCTGCATTTGTTGAAACAGGCAAATACAAAAAAGTAATTGTAGTGGGCGTTGATAAAATGAGCTCTATCATTGATTATACCGACAGAGCTACTTGTATCATTTTTGGGGATGGCGCTGGAGCTGTTTTACTAGAACCTAATCAAGAAGGCAATGGTATAATGGATGCGATCTTAAAAAGTGATGGAAGCGGTAGAGAATATTTACATATTAAAGCGGGTGGAAGTTTAAAGCCAGCAAGTGTAGAATCTGTAATGGCTAAAGAACATTATGCTTTTCAAGATGGACAACCTGTTTTTAAATTTGCAGTGAAAGGCATGGCGGATGTAAGTGCAGAACTATTAGAGAAAAATAATTTAACAGGCGATGATATTGCATGGCTAGTGCCTCATCAGGCTAATTTAAGAATTATTGATGCCACAGCTAACAGAGCAGGTATTCCAAAAGAAAAAGTAATGATCAATATACATAAATACGGTAATACCACAGCAGCCACTATCCCATTGTGTTTATGGGAATGGGAATCACAATTAAAGA
The DNA here is from genome assembly GCA_017856545.1 of Chitinophagaceae bacterium. Lineage (GTDB taxonomy): Bacteria > Bacteroidota > Bacteroidia > Chitinophagales > Chitinophagaceae > Sediminibacterium. The sequence goes on along the minus strand of JAFMEV010000027.1, from coordinate 2,739 downwards.
AAGGTGATAATTTAATATTAGCAGCTTTTGGTGGTGGATTCACTTGGGGTGCAGCTTGGGTTAAGTGGGCATATTAAAAAATAAAAAAGGGAATATGAGCAAGAAAAAATTTAAAGGAATTAGCACAACAACATTGCATACTGCTAATCATGAGAACGATAATTTCTCTCATACCACTCCTATTTATGCAACATCTACTTTTACTTTCGATTCTACAGAAGAAGGAATGGAAAGATTTAAAAGTGATGATAAAACAAGAATTTATACAAGATGGGGCAATCCTACTTTTACTGCAGCCCAGGATGTAATTGCTGCTTTAGAAGCACATGGTATTAAAAATGCAGATGGTAGCCCTTTAGAACTTATAGCTTATTTACATTCTAGTGGACAAGCAGCAATGAGCACTTTATTTTTAAGTAATTTAAGTGCTGGCGATACATTGATCTCTCATTATTCTTTGTATGGAGGTACACAAGAATTAATGCAAAAAATATTAAAAGAAGCAGGTATTAAAACGGTATTAGTGGATGTAAGAGATCTAAAATTATTGGAACAAACAATTAAAGAAAACCCCACTACTAAATTAATACACCTTGAAACTCCTGCTAATCCTACATTACAGTGTGTAGATATAGAAGCTATTACAACCATTGCACATCAACATGGTGTTAAAGTATCTGTTGATAATACAGTGGCTACTCCTTATTTACAACAACCATTTGCATTAGGAGTAGACTATGTTTTTCATTCTGCTACTAAATTCTTGAATGGACATGGATCTGCATTACACGGCGTATTATTAGGAAAAGATGTAGAATACATGAAAACCAAGGTTTGGAAATGGCATGTATTATTAGGAGGCAATGCAAATGCTTTTGATACCTATTTATTAATTCAAGGAATGAAAACCTTGGAAGTAAGAATGGATAGACATTGTAGTAATGCCAAAAAAGTAGCAGACTTTTTAGCACAACACCCAGCTATTGAAAAAGTAAATTATACCGGACATGCTTCTCACCCAGAACATGCCATTGCATCAAAACAAATGAAACAACACGTTCCATTATTAAGTTTTGAATTAAAAGGTGGTTTAGATGCGGGCAAGAAATTTATAGATGCATTAGAAATTTGTACCAGAGCCGTTTCTTTGGGAACAGTGGATACATTGGTTTCTCACCCAGCCACTATGACCCATTATGGAATACCAAGAGATGAGCGCATTAAATATGGCATCACTGATGGATTAATTAGAATGAGTGTGGGGATAGAAAACTTTGAAGATCTTGAATGGGATTTATCACAAGCATTGGCAAAAATTTAAACTCCAACCCATGGATATCATCATACGAGCTGCTAAAAAAGAAGATTGTAAACGCATGATGGAATTAATCCATGAGCTTGCTGTGTATGAGAAAGCACCAGAGCAAGTGGTAGTGCCCTTTGAACATTTTGTAGAAAGTGGTTTTGGTAAAAATCCAGTTTGGTGGGCTTTGGTAGCCGAAGTAAATGGTGTTGTGGCTGGTATGGCTTTATATTATGTAAGGTACTCTACATGGAAGGGACAAAGAATGTATTTGGAAGACTTAATTGTTTCTGAAGATATGCGTGGCAATAAAATAGGCGGTTTGTTGTTTGACGCTTTAATTGAAGAAGCTAAAGCAAAAAAATTTGTTGGTATCAATTGGCAGGCATTGGATTGGAACGAACCTGCTTTAAATTTTTATAGAAAATACAATGCCAGCTTTGATCCTGAATGGATTAATTGTGCCTTAGACTTTTAATTTAATAAAGTTCTAAATACATTAGCTCGCTTCTTGCCGAATCCTGTTGAAAAGCTTAATTCAAAACCATTCAATCTCAAATTAGCTCTGCTCAATGCATTACTATAGACATCATAGCTAATACCAAAAGTATATTTATCCATCATCAAACTAAGTGTTGGAATGATGGCGTCTCCTATTCTTACAAAACATCCTGCGTAAATTCGATTTACATTTTCACTTCTATATAAAAAAGGAATTCCTATAGAACCTCCAACCAATGTTTGTTGTAGGTTATTTCTATTATTATAAGAACCATGTAAAATAAATGTATAATCTTCCGTTAAATACTTTTCTATATTCGTAAAAAAGCCAGTCCTTACTCCACCAGCTTGATTTATACCTGTAGAAACATTATCAGGTCTACCATAATAAAATGCATTAGCAGCAATCTGAAAAAAACTTTCTTCACTATGATAAGCATATAATACCCCAATATTACCAGCAAATTTTAATGGAGAGGGTCTTAGATTGCTATAATCTGCTGAAACAATGGATCCATTAAAATTACCCATTCCATCAAACTGATCTCCAAATCTTAATTTGTCTTTATTGATATAGGTTTGTGCCAGCGTTCCGCCCATACCAACAGATAAATTACTCTTATTCTCTTTATCCAAGCTCATATGATAGGCCGTGTTCACCGTTAAATAAGTGGTATTTAACAATCCCCCACCCAATTGATCGGACATCAACTGCAAACCCATTGCCAAGAAATTATTTGACCCTTGTACAGATTTATTTTTAAATCTAGTATCCCAACCAACCACATTGGTTTTGTACATAGAGTTACCATTCATGAATTGTGACCTTAAATTACCTTGCACACGATGTTCATACATTCCAGCACCTACAGATGCAGGGCTTAAAAACTGCGCAGCAGTGTATGCTTGTGACAATACAGGATCTTGAGCATAAA
>JAFMEV010000026.1 GCA_017856545.1 Chitinophagaceae bacterium | reverse complement strand
ACCGATAAAAAAAGCCTCCGAAAATTCGGAGGCTTTTTTTATTAGCAAGAAGCAACATTTCAGTTTAACTTGTTCAATGTAGTTTGAATTGCTTCAAAGTTTGGTAAATCACCTGGAGTCGCACAAACTTCTTCGTATTGTACTACACCCTCTTTATCAATTACAAATGCAGCACGCTTGCTTACACCTTGCATTTCAAAAGCAGGGAAGGTTTCATACAATACATCAAACGCTTTTGCAGTTGTTTTATTAAAATCACTTAACAATTGAAAATTCAATTTTTGTTCTTCTTTGAATTTGCCTAAAGCAAATAAAGAATCTACAGAAATACCTAATACAGTTGCATTGGTAGCATTGTAAACTCCAATATTGTCTCTAATATTACAAAGTTCAGTAGTACAAACCCCTGTAAATGCCAAAGGGAAAAACAATACCACTACATTTTTTCCTTTTAAATCTCCTAATGAAACAGGATTCTTATCTGTATCAAATAAAGTGAACTGTGGCGCTGCTTTGCCGATTAAATTACTCATAGTAAGTTGTTTTATGGATTTGAGCTCAAAAGTAAAACCTGTTGAGCAATTAATGTTAATTTTGGGGAATCTTTAGTTGTAGTTTTTCTCTTTTCGACAATTCATAAGCAGAATCCATCAATTCCTTAAACTCTGTAGGTCGCTTTTGATAATAAGATAAGGTTGCATAAAAATCGTCTTTGTCTACCTTATTCAACTCAAATATTTGCTTATAGAACTGTATATTTTTTTTATCCTTTAAAAGAGATGAATCTAGGATAGAAGTTCTTGAATAATACTCATCTGCCTGTACTAATTGATATAAAACAACTTTCATCTTATCAAAAGGTATTTTATTTTCTTGGTTAGCTTTATATTGACAAGAAAAAACAAAAATGAATAATACTACAAATAATTTTTTCATTCTAACTTCTCTTTATATCGGTTAATATTAGCTATATCAATACTTGCAAGTGTATTCAACAACTGCTTTTTCATAGGCTTATCAGCCGTTTCAAAAATACCCACAATTTCAGTAAATTTTCCTTGCATTAAAATGGGTACAGCCATTGAATTTACATTTACATCATTTAATTCTTGCATAGCCATCAATGCATTTAAAATAGCTGCTCTTGCGATTCCAGGTTTATCAGACATCTGATCTAAACCTTCTCGATTATAGGCATAAATAACTTCGTGTAATTTATCAAATCCACTTTTAGTCAGGTTGTCTACAAAAATGTACCTATTTCTTTGACCATCGTAAGACTTCCAGCCACTAATTCCTGAACCTTCAGGTGAATTATACACTATATTCAAAGCTTTATTAAAGTATGGCATGCCTGCTTTTGGTGCAAAGGAATCATAATCTAAACCAATAATGATATTGACATAGTATGCAATTACAGATGTCAAATTTGCCTCCAAAGGATCTGCTCCTTGTGCCCTATTTTCATTGAATTCCATGGGCTGGCCTAATTGATACTTAAATACAAAATTTGCATCCTGCATAGTTAATAATGGCGAAGTGTAATTAGCATTTAAAACAGGTCTATTGGCTACTATACTTAACTTTGCCTCATATACCCCTGGAGATACAATAGATTCAATATTTATATAAAATCCACAATCAATTTTTTCTTCTATTGCAAAAACATCATTGGTCCACTTTCTTTGATTGATAAAATCTTTTAGCTGCTTTTGAAATTGAATAAATATTTTAGGATCAATCTGATTTTCAATCTTATTGGTTTGCACATTCACCGTTGCAGCCAATTCTTGACCATGTACTGAAGTACATGATAAAAAGACAAAAAAGGCAAAGACGAACTGCTTGTAACGCATATAGATGATTTGTAGTTCTAAAATACAAAAACGTCCCGATTTATCGGGACGTTTTTAAAATATTCATTACCGAATTAACGGAAAAGATCTGTTTCTTCATTCTTACGGTGATAGATCTTATCATCTATAAATTCCGCTGTTGCTAAAATAGCTGGATTGGGCATACGCTCATAAGCTTTAGAGATTTCAATTTGCTCTTTGTTCTCATGAATCTCTTCCAAGCTATCTGTATGGCTTGCAAATTCTTCTAATTTAGAGTGTAATTCCTCTCTAATAGAAATATTGATTTGATTAGCTCTTCTAGCAATAATAGAGATAGACTCATATAAATTACCAGTTTTAGCTTTTAATGCTTTTAAACTTTTTGTTTCAACAACTGCAGGTGTGTTAGCACCCATATGTCTTCTTAATTTGCTCATTTTATAGTATTTAAAATATTATCAGTTTGTGTTTTAATCTTTTTTGCTTCCGACAGTAACGGACTATCACTAAATCTATCTACAAAATCATTATACTCTTCAATCACTTTATCAAAACGTTCTTTTTGTTTCTCTACAAAACTATTTTCAGCGAATTTAAAATACGCTTTTAAAGTTAGTAGCTTATACTTATCTGCATCTTTTGAATCAGGGTATCCATCTGATAATAAACCGTAAGAAATAGCAGCAGCGCGATAAAAAGCCAAATCATAATACAATGTAGCTGTTTTATAATCTTTTAATTCCAACTTCGCTCTACATGCATCAATGGTTTCTGTAGCTGCTTTAACTCTTGGACTAGTTGGATGCGCATCAATAAAACTTTGCATTAATTGTATTGTTCTATTGGTGGTTGTTTGATCTAATTCTGCTTTTGGAGAACGTAAGAAATAAGTATACGCTCTCAAATATTCAACTTCTTCTGTTTTAGTACTGTTAGGAAAGTATTCAATGAATGTTTTGAAAAGATTTTCAGCATTATCGTAATCCTTATCATTGTAATAAGAATTCGCATACATTAAATATAATTCTTCGTAACGAGGAGTACCCTTTACAAAATTGATGACAGATTCAAAGAGCTGTTGTGCGTTTACGTACTTTTTTTGCTTATAGTACTCTTCCGCCATTTTAATTTTATAATCTGTGTCCTTATTCTTCATCACTTTTTGGAACTTTGAAGTGCAAGAACCCAGGCTTAAAATAACAATAAATACTACTATAATTCTATTCATACAGGGAGGCAAAATTAACTAATATTCAGCAATTTAGGCCTAAAAAGATTGCGAATAAAGGCCTTTAAGTTAAGAATTAGCTAAAACCCACTTGATACACAGTAAATTATACAAAAACCACTACCCTATATAAAGCAAAAGCCCCCAGATTGCTCTGGAGGCTTTATATCTTAAAAAGGGAATTAGCCCTCTTTGCTTTCGTCTAATTTAGCCTTGATTTCTGCTAAAGCACCTAAATCACCCAAAGTAGATTTTTCTACTTTAGCTTGGATAGTCTTAACTGCTTTTTTAGTCTTCTCAGAATCAGCTTTCGCTTCTTTCTTAGCGGCTTCTTTTTCTTCTACAATATTTTGTTCCCAAATTCTTGCATGAGAAACAACAATTCTCTTTTCATTACGATCAAATTCGATCACCATGAATTGAGCTGTCTCTTCAGCTTGAACTTGCTTACCATCTTCTTTTGCTAAGTGACGGTTAGGAGCAAAACCTTCTAAGCCATGAGGCATTTGTACGATAGCACCTTTGTCGTCTTTACGAACGATAGTACCATCATGAATTGATCCGATTGCAAAAGTTTCTTCTAATGCATTCCAAGGATCTTCTTCTAATTGCTTATGACCTAATTGTAATTTTCTGTTTTCTTTATCGATGTTCAAGATGATGATGTCGATAGACTCACCTACTTTAACATACTCAGATGGGTGATTGAAACGCTTCAACCAGCTTAAATCGCTGATATGAATCATTCCACCAATTCCTGATTCTAATTCTACAAACACGCCATAAGGAGTGATGTTCTTCACTAAACCTTTATGCTTGCTGTTTTCAGGGAATTTATTTTCAATAGCACTCCAAGGATCTTGTGTCATTTGTTTAATGCTCAAGCTCATCTTACGTGCATCTTTATCTAATGTTACCACTTTTGCTTCATGCTCATCTCCTAATTTGAAGAATTCTTTAGCATTGATTGGAGTATTAGCCCAAGTGATTTCAGATACGTGTACTAAACCTTCAACACCTGGTTGAATTTCTAAGAAAGCACCGTAGTCTTCAATGTTTACTACTTTACCTTTTACTACACTACCTTCTGATAAATCGCCAGGTAATACATCCCAAGGATGTGGAGTCAATTGTTTTAAACCTAAGCTGATACGCTTCTTGTCATCATCAAAGTCTAATACAACTACTTGAATCTTTTGATCCATCTTCACCACTTCACTAGGGTGAGAGATTCTACCCCAAGAGATATCAGTGATGTATAATAAACCATCTAATCCACCTAAGTCCATGAATGCACCAAAATCAGTGATGTTCTTAACAACACCTTCTAATACTTGGCCTTTCTCTAATTTACTCATGATCTCAGCACGTTGTGCTTCAATATCGCTTTCAATTAATGCTTTATGTGATACAACCGCGTTCTTAATTGTTTCGTTAATCTTAACAACTTTGAACTCCATTGTTTTACCAACGAATTGATCGTAATCAGTTACTGGCTTCACGTCAATTTGAGAACCTGGTAAGAAAGTTTCCATACCAAATACATCAACGATCAAACCACCTTTTGTTTTGCTAGTTACTAAACCAGTTACTACTTCACCAGTTTTATGTACTTCCATAATTCTTTCCCAAGCACGGAAGATACGAGCAGACTTACGGCTTAAGTGAAGATTACCATCACGGTCTTCTTTTTCTACTACCATTACTTCAACTGTATCACCAGTCTTCACACCATTGGTGTCACGGAACTCATTCAATGATACCAAGCCATCACTTTTAAAACCAATGTTTACTACAACATCTGTTTTTGTTAAAGCAACAACTAAACCATTCATGATTTCTCCGTCATTGATTTGTACGAAAGTGTTATCATACACTTTATCATACTTTACTCTTTCTGCTTCAGCATAATGACTTACGTTTCTTTTGTCAACGCTCCAGTCAAAATCGTCATGAGCAGTTTGTACTTCAGGTGCAGTTTTTGTCGCAGCTGCATCAACAGTGTTACCACCAGCTGATTCCTGAGCGTCTGCGTTTAGGGTTTTGAAAAATAATTTCATAAAATAACCGGCGTTTTTAAACCGGAGGGCAAAGGTACCAAAAAAGCCCATATTAGGGCCTTTTTTGGCCTTGAAAATTCATTTAAAACCAAACTCCCCTAAGGAGTCTCTCAAAGAAGACTCCTTAGGGAATTGAACTACTAACTAACTGATTTTCAATGTAAAAATTGTAAACTCTAGGCCAAGGTAGCCATATGGTTGGCAGCCAACCATCCAGAGGTCCAAGCATGCTGAAAATTGAAGCCCCCAGTGATGCCATCTACGTCCATCATTTCACCTGCAAAATGTAATCCCGGACAGGTTTTACTTTCCATCTCTGCCGCATTAATACCAGCAATATCTACTCCACCACATGTAACAAATTCTTCTTTAAAAGTGGTTTTACCTTTAATGGGTAAAGTATAGGTGGTGAGTAATTGTATCAAAATATTTTGTGCTGTACTTTTTACATCTGCCCATTTGGTATTGGGTAAAATACTTGCTTCTTGTAATAAAAATTGCCAAAGTCTCTGTGGTAATCCAAATGGATTTTTATTTCCTATTTCTCTTTTTCCTAAGTCCGTTCTAAAATTCAACCACTCCATTTTTAAACTTTGTGCATTGTATAATGGCACCCAATTAATTTGAATAGCCCCTTCATAATTTTCAGCAGCCATTTCTCTTGCGCACCATGCAGATAGTTTAATCGCTGCAGGTCCACTAATGCCCCAATGGGTAATTAATAAAGGTCCTTGCTCTATATGTTTATTTCCTTTCCACTGTATACTTGCATGATCTACTGCAACCCCCATGAGTGTAGTAATTTTTTTATCAGAGACATTAAAGGTGAATAAGGATGGAACTGGCGCAACAATTTCGTGGCCAAGTTTTTGAAGCCATGTTAATTTATCTGCTTTTAACATACCACCTGTTGCAACACAAATAGTATCTGCATGCAATTGCTCTCCATTCGCTAAACGAATCATAAAATCTTTTTCTTTGGCAACCTCAACAACATCTGCCTGCAATCTTAATTTTATTTTATACTGATCAATCTTTTTTAAGAAGCATTGTATGATTGTTTCAGAGTTGTTTGTAGTAGGAAACATTCGACCATCTTTCTCAGTGTGTAAGCTAACACCATTATTAGCAAACCATTGTATGGTATCTTTTGTAGCAAATTGATAAAATGCTTTCTTTAAGAATCTTGTTCCTCTGGGATATTTTTGCAATAACTGCTCCACCTCTGGACAGGCATGCGTTACATTACAACGCCCACCACCACTCACTTTTACTTTGGATAAAACCTTATTAGATTTTTCTAGAATTTGTATATCCCAATCGGGATGAAGCTCTGCCAATCTAATAGCAGAAAAAAAACCAGCTGCACCTCCTCCAATAATAATGGCTTTTGTAGGTTGCATTGCTTTGAATTAATAGTAAGAACTATTTAAATTACTATTGGCTTTTTCAGCAGCTTCAATGATGGAGAAATCTGATAAGACCAAAGCTTGACCAGCTTTCACACAAACATCATGTTCAAAATGTACAGATACTTTTCCATCCTGTGTTTTCACTGTCCAGCCATCCTCATCTGTAAATACTTTATGGGTACCCAAATTAATCATGGGTTCTATCGCCAATACTAAGTTCTCTTTCATCTTTAATCCAGTACCTCTTTTACCATAGTTGGGTACTTGTGGATCTTCATGTAACTCTTTTCCTAAGCCATGTCCCACTAATTCTCTTACCACGCCATATCCATGTAATTTCTCAGTATGTTCTTGAATAGCATAACCAATATCTCCTACTCTATTATTCACAATGGCTTTCTCAATGCCCTTGTACAAAGACTCTTTGGTTACTTTAACCAACTGAATCGCTTCAGGTGCCGCTTCTCCTAAAATAAAAGTATACGCATGATCTCCATGCCATCCATTTAATATCACTCCTAAATCAATGGATACAATATCTCCATCTTTTAGTGCGGTTTTATTAGGGAAGCCATGCACAACCACATCATTTACAGATGCACAAATATGATGAGGATAGCCATGATAATTATAAAAAGATAAAGTGGCTTTATGATCTTTTACATAGTTCATACAAAATTGATCTATGTCTAATGTTGTCATGCCCGGCTTTATGATCTTAGCTACTTCCGTCAATGTCTTACTGACTAACAATGCAGCTTCTCGCATTAATCCTATTTGCTCTTCTGTCTTAATATGAATCATATAAAAAGCTTTCGATGTTAAACTAAAAAAACAAACCTGCCTTTTTAGGACAGGTTTGTAAATATAAATATTTTAAAATCTATATTGCAGTATTAGTAATTCCTTGTCTACCTTGAACACGACCAGAACTCATTAAACCATCGTATTGACGCATCAATAAGTATGTTTCAATTTGTTGTAAGGTATCTAAAATTACCCCTACCATAATCAATAAAGAAGTACCACCAAAGAATGTACTGAAACCTTGTGTTACACCTAATTTTTGTGCAAATCCTGGAAGAATACCCACTAATGCTAATAAAATAGCACCAGGTAAAGTAATTCTATCCATCACAGCACCAATATAATCTGTAGTAGGTTGACCAGGTTTAACACCAGGTACAAAACCATTATTACGTTTTAAATCTTCAGAGATTTGCTTAGGGTTAAAGATCAATGCAGTGTATAAGAAAGTAAATCCAATTACCATTACAGAGTAGATCACCATGTACCAAACATTGCTATGATCATTGAATATTCTAACAATACCTTGAGCAGAATCAATATTAGTGAAAGAAACCAATGTAGGCAAGAACATAATTGCTTGCGCAAAAATGATTGGCATTACACCGGCACTGTTTACTTTAACTGGTAAAAATTGACGAGCACCACCTACTTGCGCACCACCAATAACTTGCTTTGCATAAGTTACAGGAATCTTACGAACACCCTGAACCAATACAATTAAGCCCATGATAATAGATACCAAAATAGCTACTTCAATTAAGAAGATCAATAATCCACCACCGCCTTTTTGGCTTTTAGAACCAAATTCTAAAATGATAGATTGTGGAAGACGAGCTAAGATACCCACCATGATAATGATTGAAGTACCATTACCTAATCCTTTATCTTGAATTTTCTCTCCTAACCACATTACAAATAATGTACCTGCAGTTAAAGTGATTACTGTAGAGAACCAGAAATAAGGTTTGTATGCAGGAATTAATGCTTCAGCATAACCAGGACTATTTAAATAAGCAACATATGCACCTGCTTGGAAAGCAGTTACAATAACTGTCAAATAACGAGTCCATTGATTGATTTTGTTTCTGCCACTCTCTCCTTCTTTTTGAATCTTTTGTAATTGAGGTACCAAAATTGTCATCAATTGCATAAAGATAGAAGCAGAAATATATGGCATGATACCTAAAGCCAAAATAGATGCTTGTGAGAAGGCACCACCTGCGAACATATCAAAAATACCCAACAAACCGTTGCTACCACCTGCTTTTTGAGCAGCTTCAATAGCTAATGGATTGATACCAGGTAAAGTGATTTGTGCACCAATTCTATAAGTTAATACCAATGCTAAGGTTACTAAGATTTTACTCTTTAGTTCATCGATAGCCCAGATATTTTTTAATGTGTCTATTAATTTTTTCATCAGAATTTAGTTAATGTACAGTCGACATTTAATATAAAGAGTCGCTTTTGTTATGCGACTCAATATACAAAAATATTTTTAGATAATTTCAATAGTGCCACCCGCTGCAACAATCGCATCTTGTGCCTTCTTGCTCGCTTTGTTTACTCTGAAATTGATCTTTGTTTTCAATTCACCAGTTGCTAAGATCTTCACTAAATCAGTGCGGCTTATCAAACTGTTCATGTATAAATTCTCAGGAGTGATTTCTGTGAAACCGTATTTCTCAATTAATTGGTCTAATTGACCTAAATTAAATACTACATACTCAACACGGTTGATATTCTTAAATCCACGCTTAGGGATTCTTCTTTGAATAGGCATCTGACCACCTTCGTGAGCCATTTTGCTTTTGTAACCAGCACGAGACTGACCACCTTTGTTACCTTTTGTAGATGTACCACCTTTACCAGATGCTTCACCTCTACCAATTCTAATTGCTTTGTGTACCGAACCTTCTGCAGGTTTTAAATTGTGTAATTTCATTTTAATTGATTTTAACTTTCGGGGAATCTCCCCTCGCTTATTATTAATGAAGAAAGCAGCAATTAAGCTACTTCTTCTACTTTTACCAAGTGTGTTACTTTATTGATCATACCTAAGATTTGTGGAGTTGCCTCTACTTCTCTTGAAGCATTTAATTTCTTCAAACCTAATGCGATCAATGTTTGTTTTTGACGCTCAGGTCTGTCAATACCGCTTTTAACTTGAGTAATTTTTATCTTTTTCATCTTTAATTATTTATGAATGTATTAATGGTTGTAGTAACAGAATTACTGACCAGTAAATACTTTTGATAATTTAATGTTTCTAGTTTTTGCAACTTGAATTGGCTCACGTAATAAACTTAAAGCTTTGATAGTTGCCTTTACCACGTTATGTGGGTTAGCAGAACCTAAGTTTTTTGCTAATACGTCAGTAACACCAGCGCTCTCTAATACAGCACGCATGCTACCTCCCGCAATTACACCGGCTCCGTGTGCAGCTGGCTTAATCAATACTTTAGCAGCACCGTCTTTAGCTAACTGATCGTGAGGAATAGTTCCGTGCATAATTGGCACTTTCACTAAGTTCTTCTTCGCATCTTCGATACCTTTTGTAATAGCTTCTTGAACTTCTTTGGCTTTACCTAGACCTTGACCTACTAAGCCATTTTCGTTACCTACTACTACTAAAGCTGAAAAGCTAAAAGTACGACCACCCTTTGTTGTTTTAACTACGCGGTTGATTGAAACTACTTTTTCTTTTAGTTCAACATCACCTGCCGCTTTAACTTTATTTACATTTACTTTAGACATGATTTTCTATTAGTATTTTTTTCAAATTAAAATTGAAGTCCTCCCTCTCTTGCACCATCAGCTACTGCTTTGATTCTACCGTGGTATAAGTTACCACCTCTATCAAAAACTACAGAAGTGATAGATAAAGCAGTTGCTTTTTTAGCAATTGATTGACCAGCTAATTTTGCTTTTTCAATCTTTGCTACTTTTTGAGCTGCGATATCTTTTTCTGCTGAAGATGCTGCTGCTAAGGTTACGCCATTCACATCATCAATCAATTGACAATAAATTTCTGCGTTACTTCTAAATACAGATAAACGAGGCTTGCTAGCAGTACCTTGTACTTTCTTGCGAATTCTATATCTGATTTTTTGTCTTTGAGCTAATTTACTCATATGATTTATTTTTATCGGAGTGCGATGCTGCCGCGCTCCTTGATTTTTTAATGTTTATTATTTACCTGCTGCTTTACCTGCTTTTCTTCTTACGATCTCATCAGAGTATTTCACACCTTTTCCTTTGTATGGTTCAGGCTTACGTAAGCTTCTTAATTTAGCAGCAACTGCACCGATCAATTGCTTGTCGCTACCTTCTAAGAAAATCTTAGGGTTTTGACCTTTTTCAGTGGTAGTAGATACTTTTAATTCTTTAGGTATTTCGAAAACAATGTTGTGAGAATAACCTAAAGCTAAGTCTAACAAATTACCTTGGTTAGCAGCTTTGAAACCCACACCCACTAATTCTAATTCTTTTTTATATCCTTCAGTTACACCCTTCACTAAGTTTGCAATCAAAGAACGGTATAAACCGTGCATTGCTCTGTGACGAATTTGTTCTGTTGGACGAGCAACAATTATTTCAGATGCTTCAACTGTAACAGTGATGTCACGATCCACTTCTTGAGATAATTCTCCTTTTGGTCCTTTAACAGTAACCACTGAATCTTTTACCGTAACTGTAACCCCAGCTGGGATTGCGATTGGTTTTTTTCCTATACGAGACATAGTCGTTTTTTTTATTTTTCACTTAGCTGTTTTCAGCCCCGACTAAAAGGCTTAAACGCAAACTAAGTATGAATGAATTTAATTTTCTAAATATCCATTAAGATATTGCACACAATACCTCACCACCTACGTTGTTCGCTTTAGCTTGCTTATCTGTCAATACTCCTTTAGAAGTAGATAAGATTGCAATACCTAAACCATTGCTTACTCTTTTGATTTCAGCTGGCTTTGCGTACTGACGTAAACCTGGACGGCTAATACGCTCCAAAGAACGGATAGCTGGTTGTTTTGTATTAGGATCGTATTTTAACGCGATCTTAATTAAACCTTGTTTAGTATCATCTTCAAATTTATACTTCAAGATATATCCTTGATCATATAAAATTTCAGTGATACGCTTCTTTAAATTAGAAGCAGGGATTTCTACGATTCTATGTTGTGCCATTTGAGCATTACGTATTCTCGTTAAAAAGTCTGCTATTGGATCTGTTACCATATTAGTATTTTAAATCAGTTCTTAATGTTGTTTTGTTTCAGTATTCAATACTTAGATTGAACTTAAATCAATTGATTGCTGTTCTTACCAGCTTGCTTTTTTAACGCCTGGGATCAAACCATTCAAGGCCATGTCGCGGAACATGTTTCTTGAAATACCGAAGTATCTCATATACCCTTTAGGACGACCTGTTAATTGACAACGATTTTTCAATCTAACTGGAGATGCATTTTTAGGTAATTTATCTAAACCTGCATAATCACCAGCAGCTTTTAAAGCAGCACGCTTTTCAGCGAATTGTTTAACTGTTGCTTCACGCTTTCTTTGTCTGGCTTTAACTGATTCTCTTGCCATAATTATAATTTAATTAGTTGTTATCTTTTTTGATGTTTTTGAAAGGCATACCTAATTCTTTCAATAATTCGTATGCTTCTTCGTTAGATTGTGCTGATGTCACAAAAGTGATATCCAATCCAGTGATTTTATTTACTTTATCGATGTCGATTTCTGGGAAAATGATTTGCTCAGTAACACCTAATGTGTAGTTACCACGGCCATCAAATGCCTTATCGCTAACACCTTTGAAATCACGTACACGAGGTAACGCAACAGATACTAAACGATCTAAGAATTCAAACATCTTCTCACCTCTTAAAGTTACGCGAGCGCCAATTGGCATACCCTTACGTAATTTGAAGTTAGAGATATCTTTTTTAGATATGGTTGGAACTGCTTTTTGACCAGTGATCGTTGTTAACTCATCGATAGCGATGTCTACCAACTTCTTGTCATTTACTGCGCCATTTACACCACGGTTGATGCAAATTTTTTCCAACTTAGGAGTTTGCATTACAGACTTGTAACCAAACTTTTTAGATAAAGCAGGTACTACTTCTTTAGTGTACTTGTCTGCTAATCTTGGAGTGTATTTTACGGTACTCATTATTTAATTACCTCCCCTGATTTTTTAGAAATTCTTACTAATTTTCCTGTCTCTCTTGAACGTTTTACTTTAGTTGCAGCGCTAGTCTTAGCATCCCATAACATTACATTACTAATGTTGATAGAAGCTTCCACTTTAACGATACCACCTTTAGTATTAGATGCAGATGGTTTAGTGTGCTTAGTTGCGATAGCTACGCCTTCAACAACTATACGTCCTTTTTCTACATCCACTTCCAACACCTTGCGAGGTTTTTTCAAGTCCTTGTCATCACCAGCGATTACCACAACGGTATCACCTTTCTTGATGTTGTATTTGGGTTTGAATCTGTTACTCATAATTATATTTATTTTATAACACCTCTGGTGCTAATGAAACAATTTTCATGTATCCTTTATCACGCAATTCACGAGCCACTGGTCCAAAAATACGTGTACCTCTTGGTTCTTCTGAATTGTTTAATAATACTACAGCGTTGTCATCAAAACGAATATAAGATCCGTCTTTTCTACGCAATTTGTTTTTAGTACGAACAATAACTGCTTTAGATACAGTACCTTTTTTGATACCGCCTGCTGGGATAGCATCTTTAACTGTTACAACAATCGTATCACCGATTTTTGCATAGTCTTGTCCGCTATTACCTAATACTTTGATACAAAGTACTTCTTTAGCGCCGCTATTATCAGCTACATTGAGCCTACTTTCTTGCTGAATCATTTTATTTAGCTTTTAGCTTTTTATTATTTATTACTTAGTTCTTTTTTGAAGATGGTTTTTTGTATAAAAGCTTATTTAGCTTTTTCTACAACTTCAACTAATCTCCAACGCTTTGTTTTACTCAACGGGCGAGTTTCCATGATCTTAACAATATCCCCCATTGTACACTCGTCTTTCTCGTCGTGCGCATGGAACTTTGTTGTTTTTTTCACGAACTTACCGTAGATAGGGTGTTTTACTTTTCTTTCAACAGCAACAGTAATGGTTTTATTCATTTTGTTACTAGTTACAACACCAATTCTCGTTTTACGTAAATTTCTTACTACCATTGTTTTTGATTTATGGTTAGATACCTAACTCTTTTTTCTTTAATTCCGTTTTTAAACGGGCAATATCTTTACGAAGTCCGCGAATGCTCATTGGATTCTCTAAAGGAGAAATAGCATGAGCGAACTCTAATTTTTTAAGTCTTAAACTATCTTCATTGATACGAGCAGTTAAATCTGCAACGCTCAAATCTTTTAAGCCTTTGTTGAAATCGTATTTTTTGTTTGCCATAGCAAATGCTTTTTTATTGTTCTTCTAATTAAATTACAAGTCTCTTCTTGTAACGAACTTAGTTTTGATTGGTAATTTTTGTGCAGCTAATCCCATTGCTTCTTTTGCAACTTCTGGAGTAACACCGTCGATTTCAAAAATGATACGACCTGGTTCTACTACAGCAGCCCAATACTCAGGGTTACCTTTACCTTTACCCATTCTCACCTCTGCAGGCTTATGAGTAATAATTTTATCTGGGAAAACACGAATCCATACATTACCTTCTCTTTTCATTGCACGTGTCATGGCTTGACGAGCAGACTCAATTTGTCTACTTGTTAACCAGATTGGATCTAATGACTTTAATGCAAAAGAACCAAATGCAATAGAAGTACCGCGCTTCGCTACTTCGCGAATGCGTCCTTTCTGTTGTTTTCTGTGTTTACTTCTTTTTGGCTGTAACATCTTATTATATTGTTATCTCTTTTATAAATTGTTTTTGTTCGAGTTTATTTTCTTCTTGCGCCTGCACCTCCACGACGGTCTCCACCATCACGACGATCGTCACGACGATCACCACCACGGAAGTCAGCTCTTTCACCACCTTCTTTACCACCTACGAAGTTAGGGTTCAATTCGCGCTTGCCTAAAACCTCTCCTTTACAGATCCATACTTTGATACCAATCTTACCGTATACAGTTAATGCATATACATTAGCGTAATCGATATCCATTCTGAAAGTATGTAAAGGAACTCTACCTTGTTTGATTTCTTCGCTACGAGCAATCTCAGCACCACCAATACGACCACCTACTTTAATTTTGATACCTTCTGCACCCATTCTCAAGGTAGAAGCAATCGCCATTTTAATAGCACGCTTGTAATTGATACGGTTTTCGATTTGACGAGCAATTGTATCACCTACAATTGTTGCGTCTAACTCTGGACGACGTATTTCTAAGATGTTGATTTGTACATCATCTTTTCCAGTTAATTTCTTTAACTCTTCTTTGATACGATCTACTTCTCCACCGCCTTTACCAATAATGATACCTGGCTTAGAAGTGTGAATTGTTACAATTAACTTACCTAAAGTTCTTTCGATAACAATACGAGCGATACCGCCTTTATTGATACGAGCGTTTAAGTACTTACGAATTTTTTGGTCTTCGATTAACTTGGTTGCGTAATCTTTTTTATTACCATACCAGTTGCTTTCCCATCCGCGGATGATGCCTAATCTGTTACCTATTGGATTTGCTTTCTGACCCATAGTGATGGTTTAGAATTTAATTTTTTGAATCTGATTTTGTGTCTACAATCAATGTTACGTGGTTGCTACGCTTACGCACTCTATAGCCACGACCTTGTGGAGCTGGACGCATACGCTTTAACGTACGACCACCATCTACAAATACAGTCTTAACTACTAAGTTGCTGTCTGCTGCGCTAGCGCCGTTGTTTTTTTGCTCCCAGTTACTGATTGCACTTTTTAACAACTTTGCTAATGGAACTGCATTGTGTTGAGGATGGAATTCCAAAATTGCCAATGCTTTTTCCACTTCCATGCCACGAATTACGTCTGCGATCAAACGCATCTTACGTGGGCCTGTGGGATAATTGTTTAGTTTAGCTACTGCTTCCATTTCTTTATTGTTTAGTGTTTGATTGTTACGTCAAACCTTCATGTTTATTTACTACTTTTTGCTACCTGCGTGTCCTCTGAAGTTTCTAGTTGGAGAGAATTCACCTAGTTTATGTCCTACCATGAATTCGGTAACATACACTGGGATAAATTTATTTCCATTATGAACTGCGAAAGTGTGTCCAACGAAATCTGGAGAGATCGTACTTCTACGGCTCCAAGTTTTGATAACTGCTTTCTTGTTTTTTCCTTCGTTCATAGCCTCTACTTTTTCTTCAAGATTATGATCTATATAAGGACCTTTTTTAATCGAACGACCCATAGTTATGAGTTAATTTGAATGTTAATTATTTAGTCAATTTTTTACCGTCACGACGTTGAATGATCAACTTGTCGCTACCTTTTCCTCTTGTTCTAGTTTTCTCTCCTTTAGCATACTTACCAGTTCTGCTTCTTGGATGTCCACCAGACGCTCTACCTTCACCACCACCCATCGGGTGATCCACTGGGTTCATCGCAACACCTCTTACACGAGGTCTTACGCCTTTCCAACGGTTTCTACCAGCTTTACCAGCTGTTTCAAGGCTATGGTCACTATTAGATACTGTTCCTACAGTTGCATAACAGTTGATCAATAATTTTCTTAATTCACCAGAAGGCATTTTCAATACTGCATACTCTTCTTCTTTGTTCGCTAACTGTGCAGATGCACCAGCACTTCTCACCAATTTACCACCTTGACCAGGTTGCATTTCGATGTTGTGAACAACTGTACCTAAAGGAATATTCTTCATTGGTAATGCATATCCAATTTCTGGAACAACGTTATCACCTGAAGCTACCGTTGCACCCACTTGTAAACCTTGTGGAGCAATGATATATCTTTTCTCGCCATCAGTATATTGTACTAATGCGATAAATGCAGTTCTGTTTGGATCGTACTCGATAGACACAACGGTTGCGTTCATGTCTTTTTTGTTTCTTTTGAAATCGATGATACGATAGTGTTGTCTATGACCACCACCCATGTAACGCATTGCACGACGACCTTGGAAGTTACGTCCTGCAGTTTTCTTTTGCGGTTCTAACAAACTCTTCTCTGGTTTGTTAGTAGTGATTTCAGCGTACGCGTTGCCAATTCTCCAACGGGTTCCTGCTGTAATCGGTTTGTACTTTCTTAATGCCATTTTGTTTTGTTTTTTTACCTGCGAAATTTTCAGCTTCGCTTGCTATTATTAAATGCTTGCGTATAGGTCAATGGTTTCACCTTCCGCAACTGTAACTAAAGCTTTCTTATATCCAGATTTGATACCAGAGATAAT
The DNA here is from genome assembly GCA_017856545.1 of Chitinophagaceae bacterium. Classification (GTDB taxonomy): domain Bacteria; phylum Bacteroidota; class Bacteroidia; order Chitinophagales; family Chitinophagaceae; genus Sediminibacterium. Next base: position 2,397 of record JAFMEV010000026.1, on the reverse strand, counting down.
ACCAGACTTAGTTGATCTTGTTTTGCTTTTACCTGGAACCACTAATGTGTTTACTTCTAACACATTCACACCGTAGAATTGCTCTACTGCGTTTTTGATTTCCAATTTGTTTGCACGACGATTTACTTTGAAAGCATATCTTCTTAATGACTCTTGTTGAGCATTTGCTTTTTCAGTTAAAATCGGCTTTATTAATATTTCTGTTACTTTCATGATTGTCAGTTTTTAAAACAATACTATTTAAATTAAGCTGCAGCTTCTTCTTCGTTAAAAATTTTAGCAGCGCTTTCTGTGATCACTAATACATCCGCATTCATAATATCGTATGTATTGATGTCCGCTAATAAAGTACTTGCTACGTTTGGAATATTGCGAGTGCTTAAATAAACATTATCATTATACTCTGGTAAAATCACCAAAGTCTTTTTGTTGTCTAATTTCAATTGACTCATAATAGATGCAACTGCAGATGTTTTTGGAGCATCTAATTTGATGTCTTCTAACACTAAAATTGCTTGATCAATTGCTTTGTGAGATAAAGCAGAAATCTTTGCTAAATCTTTTACTTTACGATTTAACTTGAAATCATAAGAGTGAGGCTTAGGTCCAAAGATAGTACCACCACCCTTATACAATGGGTTACGGATATTACCCTTACGAGCTCCACCAGTACCTTTTTGCTTGTGTAATTTTCTGCTAGCACCTTGTACTTCTGCACGAGTTTTCACTTTATGCGTACCTGAACGGCGTGCTGCTAAATATTGCTTAACGGCTAAATAAATAACGTGGTCATTTGGTGTTGCACCAAAAATTTCAGCAGGTAATTCTACCTGTCTGCCAGTCTTTTTGCCTTTTATATCTATTACTTCTAATTGCATGATTGTCGATTAATTGGTGATTACTTTTGGATTAAAACGATTGAACCGTTATGACCTGGAACAGAACCGCTTACTAGTAAGTAGTTTTTCTCTGGGAATAACTTTAATACTTTTAATCCTTTTGTTTTAACGCGATCATTACCCATATGACCCGCCATACGCATTCCTTTGAATACTCTTGCAGGATATGAAGATCCACCAATAGAACCTGGTGCACGAGAACGATCGTGTTGACCGTGTGTAGCTTCACCCACACCACTAAATCCATGACGCTTAACAACACCTTGGAAACCTTTACCCTTTGTTGTACCAACAACTTCAACAGTATCTCCTTCAGAGAACATGTCTAAGGTAATAGTAGTTCCTAATGCAGCTTCAAGATCGTAGTTGCGGAATTCCTTTACAAATTTTTTGGGAGCAGTCTGCGCTTTTGCGTAGTGATTGATTTCAGACTTTGTAGAATGCTTTTCTTTTTTGTCGCCTAACGCTAATTGTACTGCGCTATAGCCATCCACTTCAGGAGTCTTTACCTGAGTTACTGTACATGGACCAGCTTCGATAATGGTACAAGCAATTTGCTTTCCATCTTGTGCGAAGATGCTCGTCATGCCGATTTTCTTTCCAATAATACCTTTCATCTTTTTTGCGGTTTATGCCCCGCGTTTGGTTCTGAGGACATCCGATGATGATGCTACATTTTATATGTAGCTCGGATTCAATCCCTGTTTGCTGCCGACCTTTTCCTTTGTTTCTCAATTGAGAGGGGAAGTACCGGAAGTAAACAAACCTCGAAGGGCCTGTTTATATTTTACTTACTTCAAACCAGCGCTCCTTTTTCGACTACTGCATAATGGGCAGCGATTGGGAGATGGTAATTATAAATAGTGTTATGCTTTGATCTCCACTTCAACACCAGAAGGTAAGTCTAACTTACTTAAGGCGTCAACTGTTTTAGAAGAAGAAGTGTAGATATCCAATAAACGCTTGTGCGTAGCTAATTGGAACTGCTCACGACTTTTCTTGTTAACGTGTGGTGAACGTAACACAGTAAAAATGCGTTTGTGTGTAGGCAAAGGAATAGGACCAGTTACTACTGCACCTGTACTGCGAACTGTTTTTACGATTTTCTCAGCAGATTTATCTACTAAGTTGTGATCGTAAGACTGTAATTTTATTCTAATTCTCTGAGACATAGCTTATTTTTCCAAATTATCTTGGGGTTGCAAAGGTAATGCCTTGTAAGCTAACATTCAAGAAATATGCAGCTTTTTTTCATTTTTTTTCAAAATAATTTCTCCTCCCCTTTTGGCTCCATAAAAACCCCCTCCGTTATACTTAAGTAATTGATTACTAATTACTTAAACTTAAAAATCCTCCCTGATTATTCAGAGAGGATTTTTAATATCATTAGAGTGTTCTTTTCGAAGCCCTTAATTTTTAGTATAAGGGCTGAGAAAAAACTATTCTTCGTCTTTTACTTTACCCTTGTTCTTCGCCATTACTTCTTCAGCAATATTGT
>JAFMEV010000025.1 GCA_017856545.1 Chitinophagaceae bacterium | reverse complement strand
TTCATAGTTAAGTCTCCCAAAGGGGACTCCACTACCAACCTTTCTCTTCTCTCAAAGTAGTAATATGCGCTACATGATGTTTACCATGCCAAGCATATACAGCAAATAAATCCCATAAACTCACTTCTGCATTTCTGCCTGGATGAAATATTTTTCTTTGCCATTGTGCTTCGGTTAAACTATCCAATAAATTAGCCCAACGCTCATGCAAAGCAAATAGTAAAGTAATAGAATAATTGATGGGCGTATCCAAAGCATCTGCCATAGAAACCCAAGCATTTTCGTCATACGCTTTAACTGTAGGCAGGTCTTCTGTTAATCCTAATTTAAATCTTGCAAATGCATTCATATGACTATCTGCAATATGATGCACCAATTGTTGCACTTTCCATCCACCCTCTCTATAAGGTGTTTGAATTTGAGCTTCATCTAAATTTTGAATGGCCATCTCCAAATCTTTTGGTAAATGGCGTAAATCATTCATCCATTTATTTTTTTGTGCTTCTGAATAGGGAGCAGTTTCATATTTGCCAATGGGATATCTAGGATCTTTTGTCATATTATTTATTTAATCTTCTCTTAATGCTTTTCCTGTTTTATGAATGAATACATCTTCTAAATTAGCCATCTTTACTTCTTTGGCTTTTTCAAATCCTGAAGCCACTAATTCATCTATCAATTCATTGGGTGTATTAATAGCAATAATTTTTCCACTATCAATAATAGCTACTCTATCACATAAAACTTCTGCCTCGTCCATATAATGTGTGGTAATAATTACCGTAGTGCCGTTCTGTCTAATCTCTTTAATTAAATCCCATAAATTTCTTCTTGCTTGAGGATCCAAACCAGTGGTAGGTTCGTCTAAGAAAATAATTTTAGGTTGATTGATTAAGGTAGTAGCAATAGAAAATCTTTGTTTTTGTCCACCACTTAATTCCTTGAATTTGGATTTTGCCTTATCCACTAAATTTACTTTTTCTAACAAAGTAATGGGTTCAATATTGGTTTGATATAAACCCACAAATAATTCAATGAGTTCAACCAAATTTAAATTGGGATAAAAACCTGCAGATTGTAATTGAACACCAATAATTTTTTTGATGGATTCTGGATGGGTATCCAAATTCATTCCATCCACCATGATCGTTCCTGAGGTTTTTTCTCTAAGGGTTTCAATAATTTCCAATGTGGTTGATTTTCCTGCACCATTGGGCCCCAATAATCCAAAAATCTCCCCTTGATATACTTCAAAGCTAATATCCTTTACTGCTTTAAAATCTCCATAATTTTTTACAAGGTGCTGAACCGATATAATGGGTGTTTTTGACATAGACTTCAATAAGTTCAAACAAATTTAAAGCATTGTGCCTTATCTTTGTTAAAAGCCAATTTAATTTATAAATAGTATCCAATGAAGGTAGGTATTTTAGGTGGTGGACAATTGGGAAGAATGCTACTGCAAGCAGCAGCTAACTATGATGTTCAAACCTATGTCTTGGAAAATGATAACAACTGCCCTGCAGCTCATTTATGTCATCATTTTACCAAGGGTGATATCCAAGATTTTGATACAGTATACCAATTTGGCAAACAAGTAGATGCATTGACCATTGAAATTGAAGCGGTGAATGTAGATGCATTAGAGCAATTAGAAAAAGAGGGAGTAAAAGTATACCCAACCCCTGCTGCCATAAGAATCATCAAGAATAAAATTTTGCAAAAGCAGTTTTATGCAGATCAAGAAATTCCAACAGCTGCTTTTCATATCACCCAACATCGTTCGGACTTATTAAATCATATCCAATTTTTACCCGCGGTACATAAATTAGGGGAAGGTGGTTATGATGGCAAAGGAGTGCAGGTATTAAATAGTGAAGCAGATATTGAATTAGGTTTTAATGCCCCTTCTGTATTAGAGCAAAAAGTGAAAATCAGTAAAGAGATTGCCTTAATTGTGGCAATGAATGCAAAAGGAGAAACGGTAATTTATCCACCTGCAGAAATGATTTTTGATCCAGTATATAATTTATTGGATTACCAGATTAGTCCTGCAAAATTAGAAGAGCAACAATTATGGAAAGCACAGGCCATTGCGAGAAAAGTAATAACTGGTTTAAAAAGTCCAGGCTTATTTGCAGTGGAATTATTTATCGATCGCGAAGGTGATGTTTGGGTAAATGAAACTGCTCCAAGAGTACACAATAGCGGACATCATACCATTGAAGCGAATTACAGTAGTCAATATGATATGCTTTGGAGAATATTATTAAACCTTCCTTTAGGTAATCCTAACGAAATTTTACCTTCTGCCATTGTAAATTTAATTGGCGCAGAAGGATACAGCGGTTCGGTTGTTTATGAAGGACTGGATGAGGTTCTCAAAATGGAGAATGTTTTTGTTCATTTATATGGTAAAACAACCACCAAGCCTGGTAGAAAAATGGGACATGTAACCATCATAAGTAAAGACTATTTAGACCTTACCCATAAAGCCAATAAAATCAAGCATACTTTAAAAGTGATTGCTTAGTTCGTACTTATTGCTTTCATCAAATTTGGGATGACTTTCTTCTTTTGTTGTAAACTCTTGGTATATCCTATACCAATGATACTTTTAATTTGAAGCCCAGGTGATTGTTTGAGTGGCCCAAATATGCGAATCTTGTCATCATAGATTAAGTCTAAATTATAAGTAGCTGATAAATTCTTCAAAATTTTAAAAGTAAACAAATTGGTCATAAACAAATTAATGTTCTCTGGCTGATTGTAATAATTAGAGAAAAAATCAGCACGACCTCTATAAGTTACATTGGGTGCAATAGTATTATTGTAGTTCACAGTAACAAATAAACCTGTTTCTCTATTTACTTTTTGACCAGGCTCCACACCATATTTACCCAATGCAGAAAGCTTTTCATTTAAAACCAATGTAGTTCTTGAAGTCACTGGAGAAAAGAAGATAGATAAAGTATTATCTGGCTTATAATCCAATCCTGCTGATATAATAATATAGGCTGGTGAAAGTAAACTTGAGGTAAAAACAGGCGTTGTACCAAAACTATAACCATCAAAAAATTGAGAACGGAAATTAAATAAACCAGAAATATACCATACTCCTGTGGTATCAATCTTATAGCCGTATTTGCTTAAAAAATCTAAACGATCGTCATTCTTGCGTCCGCCCAAAGAGGTGGATTGAATAAAACCCAAATTCACATCAAAATTGTTGTCCCAGCCATGCCTATCTTTTTTGAAAAATGTATAATAGTTGAAAAAGCTATTGATGGCCATGTTAAAATTATCCCCTCCGGCAGCCCAGTTACTGAGTGAACTTTGGGATAGATTGAAATTGTACATACCACCCTGTTTCCAGTTCCAATTAGTGGTATCTGGATCTTTTTTGATACTTCTGGAGGTTTCATTCCTTAATTTAAGTAAGGTAAGATCTTGTGCAAATAAGCTACTACAACCAAAAATTAACAGCACCAACAAGGGGGATCTACGCATCTTCTCTATGTTTACACAAAGATATTCTAGAAAGCGCTTAATTAGGGCTGACAAGTTGACATATTATAGTTTTTTACGTTAAATTTGCAGTTCAAACAGCATATCGAATGGAACTATACGCTATAGGAGCAAGAGAACATGATGAAAAAAGACAAGGCGAAGCGTTTATGTCAGAAAGAAAGGATCGCAAATTCGATCAATTTTTCTACGTGGAGAGCTATGGTTGCGCAATGAATTTTGCCGACAGTGAAGTGGTTGCATCTATTTTAGAAGAGAATGGCTATGGCAGTACAAGAGACGTAGAAGCAGCAGATTTAATTTTAGTGAATACTTGTTCTGTAAGAGAAAAAGCAGAACAAACGGTGCGTAAACGCCTTACAGAATTTAAAAAATTGAAACAGGCAAAACCAGGATTACTAGTAGGTATTTTAGGATGCATGGCTGAAAGATTAAAAGCTAAATTATTAGAAGAAGAAAGATTAGTAGATATCGTGGTTGGCCCTGATGCTTATAGAACCCTCCCCGATTTGATCAAAGAAGCAGGTACTGGACAAAAAGCAGTAAATGTAATTTTGAGTAGAGAAGAAACATATGGAGATATTGCTCCAGTAAGATTAGGTGGCAATGGCATTTGTGGGTTTGTTTCAATTATGCGTGGCTGTAATAATATGTGTAGCTTTTGTGTAGTGCCATTTACCAGAGGTCGTGAAAGAAGTAGAGATGCTTATAGTATTATTGCTGAAGCAAGAGATTTATTTGAGATGGGCTACAGAGAAGTGACTTTACTTGGACAAAATGTAGATAGTTATTATTGGAACAATCCTGAAACCAATGAGTCAGTAACTTTTGCAGCATTATTGGAAGCAGTAGCTGCTATAGATCCAGCGCTTAGAGTGAGATTTAGTACTTCACATCCAAAAGACATAACTGACGAAGTGTTGTTCACTATGTCCAAGTACCAAAATATTTGTAATTATATCCACCTTCCTGTGCAAAGTGGAAGTTCTAGAATGTTGCAATTAATGAACCGAACGTATACCAGAGAATGGTATTTAGCAAAAGTAGCACGTATCAGAGAGATCATTCCTGATTGTGGAATTTCATCAGATATCATTGCAGGCTTCTGTACCGAGACGGAAGAAGATCATCAAGAGACTTTAAGCTTAATGGAAATAGCTCAATACGATTTAAGCTATATGTATTTTTACTCAGAAAGACCTGGAACCTTGGCTGCAAAAAGATATGAAGACGATATTCCAGAAGAAGTAAAGAAAAGAAGATTACAAGAAATTGTAGACAAACAATGGATTTTATCTAACGAGAGTAATAAAAGAGATGTAGGAAAAACATTTGAAGTATTGATTGAGGGTGATAGTAAAAAAAGTGACCAAGATTGGATGGGTAGAAATAGCCAAGGTAAAGTGGTCGTGTTTCCAAAAGAACATAAGCACTTAAAAAAAGGTGATTATGCCATGGTGACGGTAACGCATTTTACAAAAGGTACTTTAATTGGTACCATAAAAAATTAAATTGATTATGGATTTACAAGCATTAAAAAACAGATTTAGTATCATCGGTAATACGCCTGCGCTAAACCATGCTTTAAATACAGCAGAGCAAGTAGCTGCAACTGATTTAACTGTTTTAATTGTAGGGGAATCAGGTGTGGGTAAAGAAGTATTCTCCCAAATCATTCATAGCCTATCTGCAAGAAAACATAATCCATTTATTGCAGTAAACTGTGGTGCTATTCCAGAAGGCACTATCGATTCTGAATTGTTTGGTCACGAGAAAGGTTCCTTTACAGGAGCAGTAGATAGTAGAAAAGGATATTTTGAAACAGTAAATGGTGGAACTATTTTCTTGGATGAAATTGGTGAAATGCCTTTAGGTACGCAGGCAAGACTATTACGTGTTTTGGAAACGGGAGAATTTATCAGAGTGGGTTCTTCTAAAGTGCAGAAAACGGATGTAAGAGTGATCGCCGCTACTAATAGAGAATTACTAGAGTTTACACAAAAAGGAAAGTTTAGAGAAGATTTATATTATAGATTAAATACAGTGCCAATTCGAGTGCCCAGCTTAAGAGATAGAAAAGAAGATATTCCATTATTATTTAGAAAATTTGTAGTAGACTTTGCTGAGAAATATAAAACCAAGCCTATTTTTTTAGATGAAGCTGCAAGAAATTTATTAACCACCTACTCATGGCCAGGCAATGTGCGTGAATTAAAAAACATGGCAGAACAAATTTCTGTTTTGAGTAAATCTGAACATATTGACGAGGATGCACTTGCCACATTTTTACCTAAGCCTCAGGATCAAAATAGATCTTTAATTACAGGCGCAACCCCAGTGGGTGAATTTGCCAATGAAAGAGAAATCTTGTACAAGCTTTTCTTTGATATGAAGAAAGATGTGAATGAACTAAAGAAAATGTTTTTTGAGATATTGCAAAATCCAAATATTGCTCAACAAGGAAATCATTTTTCAAGAGAAGCTATTTTAAATGAATTAAAAGAAGATTTAATCCCTGCTACCATACAAAACAATAATTTACCAGCGCCAGTTCCTGTTATTCAAAATCAGCCTGTTATTATTGACAATGAAATTCCAAGCCATTACGAAATTGACGAGTCTTTAAACATCATGGATAAAGAAAAAGAGTTAATTTTAAAAGCCTTGAAGAAGCATAAAGGAAGAAGAAAAGATGCTTCTACTGATTTAGGGATTAGTGAAAGAACTTTGTATAGAAAAATTAAAGAATACGACATTGAAGAATAAAATATCTTTTTGGGGATTTAATCTACTCTTATTGGCTGCCGTCCTGTTAACAGGTTGTGGCATTTATAGCTTTAAAGATGCAGTGATTCCCGATAATGTGAAGACCGTTAAGATTGGATATATCGAAAATAAGGCAAGGTATGTAAACCCTCAGTTAGCCCCTTTATTGAACGATAAATTACAACAAAAAATACTTGGTCAAACCAAATTGACAAGAACCAATAGTGATGATGCGCATTATCAAATTTATGCAACCATCACCAACTACGACCCAACACAAACAGTAGGTGTATCTGAAAAACAAGCCAGCACCAATCGACTAACCGTAACAGTGCATGTTATCTTAAAGAAAACTTTAGATAATAAGGAAATAGAATTTGACGTAAGTAGAAATTTTGACTTTGCTGCTAGTCTTAGCTTAAATCAGGCAGAAGCACAATTAATGGAGGATATTGTTCGTAATATAACTGATGATATATTTAATCAAATTTTTTCAAATTGGTAATGAATATGAAGGAAGAAGCATTACAAACTTTGCTAAAACAATGGACTGGTGCAACCCAATTTGAATTGGTTGAAACAAGTGTGTTTGAAAAATTAATTCAAGCTCACCCTTTTAGTCCAAGTAGCCATTTGTTGTTGGCCAAAAAATACCAATTAGACAAGTCCCCTCTTTTTGAAACTCAATTACAAAAAACCACCTGTTTCTTTCCTTCTGCTTTACACGTAAATCAATGGATGCATACCAATGTACCAGACAATACCCAAAAAGCCCCAGAAAAATTGAGTAGCCTGATTTCTGAACAATTTGCCCAATTTCAGGAACCTGTTAAAGAAGCGAATTTGAGTTTTGAGCATGAAGAGCATCCCACCCTCCAAAAAGACTATTTTGCTGCCCAAGGTATCGATATAGACCTAAGCAAGGTTCCCCAGGATAAATTTACTAAGCAATTGAGGAGCTTTACAGCTTGGCTCAAAGTGCTAAAACATGCAGATATAGAGCAAAATACCCCAGAAATAGTCGAAGAACAAGAGAAATTGATCTCTGCCATAGCTGAAAAAGCCAATAAAGCTGAGGATGTTATAACAGAATCTATGGCCGAAATATGGGCAAAACAGGGTAATAAACGCAAAGCAATAGACACTTATTCTAAATTAAGTTTTATTTTTCCTGAAAAATCCGTTTATTTTGCGTCTCGTATAGAACAATTAAAACAAAAGAAATAATGATTACTTTATTTATCATATTGATTATCGCAGCTTGTATTGGTTTAGGTTTTATGGTATTGATCCAAAACCCTAAAGGAGGTGGTTTAAACGCAAACGTGGGTGGTTTATCTAACAACTTCATGGGCGTTAAGCAAACTACTGATGTATTGGAAAAAGGCACTTGGATCTTTGCTTCAGTAATTGCTGTATTGGCCATTACCTCTACCATGTTCTTGAAAGGCGGTGTATCTGGTTCAGAAAAAAGTATTTTAGACAAAGTAAATACTTCAACGACCACTACTCCTGCTCAAACAGCCACTCCGGTAGCTCCAGCTCCAGTGGATTCTTCTAAGAAATAAGTCAATTCTTAATAATTTTTTAGCTTTTAGCTATTTGTCCCCACCCTCCAAAAGGTGGGGATTTTTATTGTATTTTAGGTGTCATGAAAACAATACTTTCCATTGTACTCAGTGTATTTATATGTTATGTCTTCTTTACGGTATTGATAAAGTCAACTCATTTTGATGGGGAGAAGGCGCATTTTGAATACAAGGCCCAAGGTATGGATCAATTAGCGGATACCCTCGTAGCTAAAAAAATCATCTTTGACAAACCAAGTTTTTTGCTCTTAGCAAAGGTGTTCAAAGTAGAAAATAAAGTTAAGCCTGGAAGGTATTTGGTAAAAAGAAAGACCAGTTTATTGGATTTGATTAGAATGCTCAGAAACAATCAACAGGCAACTGTAAAATTTATTTTAAATAAAGTGAGAACCAGAGCTGAGTTAGCAGCATTGGTGGGAAAAACTTTTGATCTAGATAGTGCATATTGTGCAAGTTATTTCAACAACAATGACTCCCTTTTGCCTTATCAAACAGATACTACACAATTGCTTACATTGTTTATTCCTGATACCTATGAATTTTATTGGAGCACCCCCATTCCAAAGTTTTTGCAGAAAATGAAATCCAATGCAGATCGTTTTTGGTCTGTAAAAGACAGAAAGCAAAAGGCAGCTAATAAAACAATGAGCTTGAATGAAATTTATACATTAGCATCCATTGTAGAAGAAGAAACCAATTTTGATTCTGATAAAAGATTGATTGCAAGTGTCTATCAAAATAGATTAAAGAAAAGCATGCCACTTCAGGCTTGTCCTACTATTAAGTTTGCCATGCAAGACTTTGGCTTAACAAGAATTTATGAAAAGTATTTAAGCAATCCTTCCCCTTATAACACTTACAATCACAGAGGATTGCCTCCAGGTCCCATTTGTACACCCTCGCCAAAAACTATTGACCTTGTTTTAGATGCTCCTACTACAGACTATTTATACTTTGTTGCGAAAGCAGATTTTAGTGGATACCATCATTTTAGTAGTTCTTATGAAGAGCACAATCAGTATGCCAAAGAATACCAAAAGCAATTAGATATCTATCAACAAAAAAAGTCGGCTAACAAATAATATACATTGAAACAAATCAAACAAATAGCATCCTTCATTCAATTATTATTATTGCCTGTATTTCGTTTTTTAAAAAGAAAGGCCAAGGGTATTCAATTACCCGGATTTCAGCAAATTAACTTATATCAGATTATTCAGTTTTTAACCAAGCAATTAAACACGCTTGGTTTATACGATCGCGCTTCTGCTATATCATTTAATTTAATTATGGCTTTACCTGCTGGGTTGTTGTTTTTATTTTCTATCATTCCCTATTTTCCCAAAACCCTTAAAGCAAAAAAACAAATCTTAACCATTTTTAAAGATATCTCCCCCAACTCAAGCACTTATAGATTTATATCAGAAATCATCAACGACTTACTCAGTAAGCATGTGGGTATTTTCTCTTTTGGTTTTATCTTATTACTTTTTTATGCATCTAATGCCATGACAGGTATCATTAGAAGTTTTGATAAATCCATTATGCAAAACAAACCATTCTTTTTACATCAAAGAATGCGTGCATTAAGATTAACGCTTATTCTTTTCTTATTGGTGTTTGCAAGTTTGATTGTATTAATTGGACAAGATCAATTAGCCATCTTATTAAGGGAAGTCTTTGATATCAAGAAAAAAGCCATTGTACCTTATTGGAATACCTTAAGATGGGTAGTGATTATCTTATTGTTGTTTTATGGAAATGCCTTTATTTATAGGTATGCCCCACATATCAAAGAAAAGTGGCCACTGCTGTCCCCAGGATCTATATTGTCTACTTTTTTAATGTTGGCAACTACCCTTGGGTTTTCATATTGGGTGAACAATTTTAGCGCATACAATAAGGTATACGGATCTATTGGAACCGTATTAATTGTAATGACATTAATTTATATCAATGCCCTTATCCTATTAATTGGATTTGAATTAAATGTAAGTATCGAGGTACTAAGAAAGGAACAAGACCAAGAAGACTACTTTAACTAGACTACTTATTGGCCATATCTGGAATCTCAGCAACCTTATAAGCACCTGCGTCCAATTTAGCCTTGGTTTCACTAAATGCTTTTAAAGTTAAATCAATCTCCTCCTGTGTATGCAGTGCTGTTGGAATTAATCTATAAATAATATGCCCTTTTGGAATGACTGGATACACCACAATTGAACAGAAAATTTTATAGTTTTCTCTTATATCCATTACCATAGCAGTAGCTTCTTCCACGCCACCTTTCATATAAATAGGTGTAACTACTGAATCTGTTTTACCAATATCAAATCCTTTTTCTTTTAACCCATTTTGAAGTGCTAATGCATTCTTCCATAAGTTATCTTTTAGTTCAGGCTTTGATCTTAATAATTCTAAACGCTTCAAATTACCAACTACATAAGGCATTGGTAAACTCTTAGCAAATATTTGAGAACGAATATTATAACGGATATAATCAATAATGGTTCTTGGGCCTGCCATAAATGCTCCAATAGATGCCATACTCTTAGCGAAAGTAGAGAAGTATAGATCTATTTCGTCTTGACAACCCTGTTCTTCACCAGCACCAGCACCTGTTTTACCCAAAGTACCAAAACCATGTGCATCGTCCACTAATAAACGAAAAGGAACTTTTTTCTTAAGTGCAGCAATTTCTTTTAATCTTCCTTGATCACCGGCCATACCAAATACACCTTCGGTAATCACCAATACACCACCTGATTGTTGTTTATCCACTAAAGCCTGTGCTCTTAATAATTGTTTTTCGCAATCTTCTACATCGTTATGCTTAAAAACAAAACGATGCCCAGGGATCATTCTTAGTGCATCAATGATACATGCATGACATTCAGCGTCATATACTACCACATCATGTCTGCCACAAATTGCATCTATTGCACTCATGATACCTTGATATCCATAGTTCATTAAAATTGAATCCTCTTTATGAACAAACTCAGCCAATTCTCTTTCTAATTGTTCGTGCAAATCACTGTTTCCACTCATCATTCTAGCACCCATTGGCAATGCCAAACCGTATTTTGCACTCGCATCAGCGTCTGCTTTACGCACTTCAGGGTGATTGGCTAAACCTAAATAGTTATTTAAGCTCCATACAATCATTTCTTGACCTCTAAACTTCATTCTAGAGGCAACTTCTCCTTCCAACTTTGGAAATGCAAAGTATCCATGGGCTCTTTCACGATGCTGACCAATAGGTCCATAATTTTTGATTAACCTTTCAAATATATCTGCCATAATCTATTTCATTAATGACGCAAATTTAGTCAATTTTTGGCTTTTTGAACTTAATAAATAGGTGTAATTTGCACAAGCAATAAACATTCAACCAATGAAATTCACCACCATCCTATTGTGCACCTTATTTGGCTTAAGTGCTAGTGCTCAAAATACACAAAAATCTTCCAATTCCTCCAAACCCAAATTGGTAGTAGGCATCATGGTGGATCAAATGAGATGGGACTATATCAATAAATATAAAGCTCATTTTAGTTCCCCTAATGGTTTCTTAAGAATGGTGAACGAAGGTGCTACTTGTGATTTTACCATGATTCCATATACACCTACCGTAACTGCGGTGGGCCATGCCTCAGTTTATACAGGATCTGTTCCTGCATTAAATGGTATTTCTGGTAACAATTGGTTTGATAATTTTTCTCAAAAAAATGTATACTGTGTTGAAGACAATTCAGTGAATTCAGTGGGTGTTGAGAATAGTGCTGCAGGCAAAATGAGTCCAGCAAATCTTTGGACAACTACAATTGGTGATGAACTTAAAATAGCAACCAATTTTAAAAGTAAAGTGATTGGTTTATCTATCAAAGATAGAGGTGCCATTTTACCAGCAGGTCATAGTGCTGATGGTGCATTTTGGTATGATTCAAAAACGGGTAATTTCATCAGTTCTACTTTTTATTCAAAGCAATTACCTAACTGGGTATCCAATTATAACAACCAACATCGTGTGGATAGTTTATATGCAAAAGGATGGAATCTTAGTTTAGCTAAATCAGTATATGAAGCTAATTGTGATCAAGACCAAAATGATTACGAATCCACTCCATTAGGAAAAGAGCAAAAATCATTCCCTTATAGTTTATCTCAATTTATTGGAAAAGATTATGGAAAGATTTCTAGCACCCCATATGGCAATACTATTTTAGCAGAATTAGCAGAGCAAGCAATTATCAATGAAAAAATGGGACAAGATGATATTACAGATTTATTAGCAGTAAGTTTCTCTTCTCCAGATTATATTGGCCATAGCTTTGGTCCAGATTCATGGGAAACTTTAGATGGCTATGTAAAATTAGATGCCACCCTTGCAAAATTATTTGCTTTCTTAGATAAGCAGGTGGGAAAGAATAATTATACGGTATTTTTAACGGCCGATCACGCTGTTGCACATATACCTGGATTTTCAAAGAAACATCATTTACCAGGAGGTACTGTTAGTGAAGATCAATTAAAAAAAGACTTGACTAGCTTTATTGCTAGCAAAGGATTTGATCCAAAATTAATTAGTGCCATTAGAGAATATAATGTACACTTCAATGCTCCACTCATGGAAAGCTTAGGTATTGAAAGAAATAAATTGGTTCAATTATGCAGACAATTTTTAGAGAAAAATGCTGAAGTAATTCAAGTAGTAGATGCTAGAAATGTTGCAGCTGCATCCCTTCCATCTGAACTAAGAGAAAGAATTGCTAATGGGTTCAATCCACAAAGATCTGGAGATTTATTTTTGTTAACCAAGTCTGGATATGTAGATGGATTTTCAACAGGAACTTCTCATGGTGTATTATACAATTACGACGCACATATCCCCTTATTATTCTGGGGTAAAGGCATTCAACATAAGACATTGAATACCCCAACTTTTATGACCGATATTGCACCAACCATTACCACCCTTTTAGGTATTCAAATGCCAAGTGGCTCAATTGGGAAACCTATTGTAGAAATACTCAAATAAATGATGGTCAAAATCAACTATTTTAAAGCTAAAACTTTACTAAATTTGTACAACTTTTAAAATCAATAATATGAAAAAAATAACTGTATTGTTCCTAGGTCTTTCTTTAAGTATTGCTGCAATGGCAAATTGTGATGGCAAATGTAAAGACAAATCAAAATGTGCTGAATGCAAGAAAGAAACAAAAGCAAAACACAAATGCAATAAAGAATGCATGAAAGATGGCAAGTGTGCTGAAATGAAAAAAGAAAATGCTAAGAATAAAGGAAATTAATACTTCTCTATTTCAACTAAAAAAGCCATCTCTTTTGGAGATGGCTTTTTTAGTTTTATACTAATTCAATTTAGTTTGCAAATTTTTATCTAAAGCATCTAAGAACTCTTCTGTGTATACATAGTGCTCTCCGTGCTTCACTTTATTTCCATGTACACAAACTGCTAAATCTTTTGTCATAATACCAGATTCAACTGTTTCAATACATACAGCTTCTAAAGCTTCTGCAAATTTGATCAATTCTTGGTTATTGTCTAATTGACCTCTAAACATCAATCCTCTGGTCCATGCAAAAATAGATGCAATTGGGTTGGTGGAAGTTCTATTACCTTTTTGGTGTTCGCGGTAGTGACGAGTCACAGTTCCGTGTGCAGCTTCTGCTTCCATTACTTTTCCATCAGGTGTAATTAAAGTAGAAGTCATTAAACCTAATGAACCAAAACCTTGAGCTACAGTATCAGATTGTACATCGCCATCATAGTTTTTACAAGCCCATACAAAATTACCGTTCCACTTTAATGCACTTGCCACCATATCATCAATCAGACGGTGCTCGTAAGTAATTCCAGCTTCTTCATATTTAGCTTTGAATTCAGCTTGGTAAACATCTTCAAAAATATCTTTGAAACGACCATCATACTTTTTCAAGATGGTATTCTTAGTAGATAAGTATAAAGGCCATTTCTTAGCCAATGCTTGGTTAAAACAAGCTCTAGCAAATCCATAGATACTCTCATCAGTATTATACATGGTCAATGCAACACCATCTCCTTTATAATTGTACACTTCATATTCTTGAGTTGTACCATCTTCCCCTTCAAACTTTACGGTTAATTTACCTTTTCCTTTTGTTACAAAGTCAGTTGCACGATATTGATCACCAAATGCATGACGTCCAATACAAATTGGAGCAGTCCAGTTTGGAACCAAACGTGGTACATTTTTACATACAATTGGCTCTCTAAATACAGTGCCATCTAAAATATTTCTGATAGTTCCATTTGGACTCTTCCACATTTGCTTTAACTTAAACTCTTCCACTCTTTGCTCATCAGGAGTGATAGTAGCACATTTGATACCTACACCATATTGTTTGATTGCATTAGCGGCATCTATGGTTACTTGATCGTTTGTTTGATCACGATACTCCATACCTAAATCATAGTATTTAATATCAAGCTCTAGATAAGGTAGAATTAATTTATCCTTAATAAACTTCCAAATGATCCTTGTCATTTCATCACCGTCCAATTCCACCACTGGATTGGCTACTTTAATTTTTTGTCCCATAAATGTTAAAAATTTTGTCTGCAAATGTACTAAATGAAACAATACATATTACACATTATCACTGATTAACAATCAGTACTGGAATGTCTACTTTATGCCTCACAGACTCAATGGTTTCCCCAAAAACATAGTCTTTCCAGCCATGATGCTTATGAGCGCCCATTACTAACAATTGTGCGTTACTTATACTAACAATACGTACAATTTCTTTGACTCTATGATGATACCCTAAACATGCAATTGCTTTATACCCTTTTTTCTCTAAAGCTTGTGCATAGATATCTAATCGGATTTGATCCTTTCTGGTTTCTTCATCATCACTTGCATCGGCTAAATATTTAGCAGTAGCACTTTCTACAACATGAATAAAAATAAACTCTGTAGCTTGATGCGCATGCTGCAATGCAGTTTTAATCAACTTCGCATCTGCCACTGAAAAATCAACCGCAATGGCAATCCTATTCACTGGCGCTTCTTGTGATAAATCTAACTCTATTAGAGCCCCATGAAAATCTGCATCTTTTGTATGATCTCTTTTTCTAAATAAAGGGTATACCGTTATGAAAAGAATAAGAAAAGCAAAAAATACAATAAATGAAATGAGGATGATTTTTAAAAAAAGGCTTTGAGAATCTTGAATAAAAGAAGTGGCAAAATCTAATACCAAATGACTATTCAAATACACCAGAATGGTAGCTACGATCCATGAAAGTATTTTTATAGGCCAACCAATGGCATACTCTCCCATGGTTACTTTATCACTTACAAAATGAATTAAAGGGATCACCGCAAAACCCAATTGTAAACTTAAAATGACCTGACTAAATATTAATAAAGCATCCACCCTTCCCTCACCCATAATACCAATCACCAAAACAGCAGGAACAATGGCTACTAGTCGAGTCAATAATCTTCTAATCCAAGGGTTCAATCTAATTTTTAAATATCCCTCCATCACTATCTGTCCTGCTAATGTACCCGTTACTGTAGAGCTCTGTCCCGCAGCAATTAAGGCAATAGCAAATAAAATGGGGGCTAATGTAGAACCCAATAAAGGTGCTAATAATGAATGGGCTTCTTCAATTTTTGCAACATGGGTGTAACCAGTTGAATAGAAGGCAGTAGCTGCTAAAATTAAAATGGATGCATTTACAAAAAATGCGGCATTTAAAGCCACTGCACTATCTATAAAATTATAGAAAATTGATTTTCTGATTCCTTTTGAATTACGATCTATTTTTCTTGTTTGTACCAATGCGGAATGTAAATACAAATTATGTGGCATCACCGTGGCTCCAATAATACCCACTGCAATGTACAAAGCTTCAGGACTTAATGAAGAAGGAATAAAACCTTTAATGGCATAGGATAAATTGGGTTGTGCAATAAAAAGTTGAACAAAAAAACTAATCCCAATAGTGGCAACCAATAAAATGATAAAAGCCTCCATTTTACGAATCCCATATTTCTGTAAATACAAGAATAAAAAAGTGTCAAGTACAGTAATACAAGTACCATACATTAAAGGCAACCCAGTTAATAATTTAATTCCAATAGCCATACCCAAAACCTCGGCCAAATCGGTTGCTGCAATCGCCAACTCTGCTAAAACATATAATATAAAATTGACTACCGGCGGATAAGTCTCCCTATTTACTTGTGCTAAATCCAATCTTCTAACTATACCTAATCTTGCACTTAAACTTTGCAACAAAACGGCCATGATATTACTTAATAACAAAATCCAGATCAATTGATATCCAAAAGCCGCCCCACCTGCTAAGTCAGTTGCCCAATTTCCCGGATCCATATAGCCCACACTCACCAAATAAGCAGGCCCAATAAAAGCCAAGAATTTTCTCCATCCTTTTTTATTTTGAACGGGGACCGATTCATGTAAGGTATCTAATGATTTGTCAGACATAGTTATGATTGTAAATTTATGCCTATTTTAGTGAAAATTATTACTACATGCGAAATTGGTATTGGTTAGCTGCTCTGTGCTTTGTGATAGCATGTTCCGAAGAAAAAACGGATCTATCTGGTAATACCCCTTTAAAAATCAACGATTTTAATAAAGTATTCAAAACAGTAACACTTCCTATAAATATTTCCGATACAAATTTAGCCAAAGTAAGAGACACGATCAAAATTGGCGCAAAAGCATTGGCCCAATTTGTTCCAGATTCAGTGGTTGAAAAAATTATTCCTGAAAAAGATCAAAAGGCCATTCTATATCCTTTATTGAAAATTGAAAAAGAAACAGAGTATTATTTAATGCTCAATGTTCATCACCCTAAAAAAGAAGAAATTGTTGTAGTAGTATTTAGCAAAAAGAATGCTTATTTAGATTATAAAATAATTACCCAATTTTTAGTGGAGCAAAAAGGATCAAGAAATTATGGAAAATCGGTTTCCATTAATAGAGAACCTACTTTTTTAGTAGAGGAAAATAAAATGGATGAAGAAAATGTTTTGATATATGAAAAAAATGGATGGGCATTTACCGAAAATCATTTTAGGTTAATTTATTTTGATAGTAATAAAAAACCTGAAAGCAAAACCATTATCAATCCAATAGACACATTGTCAACTAACAATACTTATAGTGGTGATTACGCTAGAGATGCTAAGAATTTTATTTCATTAAGAGACTTTACAGGTGTTGCTAACAAGTATCAGTTTTTTATGCATTTTGAAAAGAAAGAAGGCACTTGTATTGGTGAATTAAAAGGTTTACTAAGCTTTAATAAAAACCAAGCTACTTATACAGAAAAAGGTGATCCTTGTATCATTCATTTTACGATCAATGGTCAGATTATTAAAATTAAAGAAGATGGGAATTGTGGTAACCACCGCAATATGACCTGTTATTTTAATGACTCTTACGACAAGAAAAGAAAGCCAAAGAAGAAGAAATAATCCACAATTGTTGATTGCAAACGATTGTTATCCACAGCACAATGTGTAATAAGTACATTTTACTTAAATAGGATTATATTGCAGTTCTATTTAATCAAACCCGTCCAGATCATGAGTTTTAGAAATTATCAAGTGCCTTACAAAATCAACGAAAAGTACACAACTAAGGCAGCTTATTTCTCCATGGAGTTCGCTATACATCAGCCATTAAAAATTTACAGTGGTGGATTAGGTTTTTTAGCTGGCTCTCATTTAAGAAGTGCATTCGAATTAAACCAAAATATGATTGGGGTTGGTATACTTTGGAAATATGGTTATTACGATCAGGCAAGAAACCAAGACCAAAGTTTACAAGTAACTTTTATGGAGAAGATGTATAGCTTCTTAGAAGATACAGGCATCAAATATCAAATTTTAATTCACGATCATCCTGTTTGGGTGAAAGCTTATTATTTAGCACCCAATACTTTTTGCAGTGCTCCATTATTTTTATTGAGTACAGATTTACCAGAAAACGATTATGTATCACAAACCATCACACATAGATTGTATGATGCCAATGTTGCTACTAAAGTAGCTCAGTTTATTTTATTAGGCGTAGCTGGTGCAAAATTGATTGATGAAATTGGATTCAATCCAGATGTGTATCATTTAAATGAAGCACATGGTTTCTCTAGTGCATTCTATTTGTTAAATAAGTTCAAGTCTTTGGATGAAGTTAAAAAGCGTTTGGTTTTCACTACACATACACCAGAAGAAGCAGGTAACGAAAAGCATGATATTTATTTATGTCATAAAATGGGTTATTTCTGCGGCTTAAGTATTGATGAAGTAAGAAAGTTGACAGGTATTCAAGACGACCAATTCAATCACTCTTTAGCTGCATTGCGTTTTGCTAGAAAAGCAAATGGTGTATCTGAATTACACGGACATGTAAGTAGAGAAATGTGGGGCAAGTACGATGGCATCTGCCCTATCGATCATATAACCAATGCACAAAACTGGCGCTATTGGGCAGACAAGCAACTATACAAATTTGCTGAAGCAAATGACGATGCCGCATTTGATGATAGAAAATGGTATTTAAAGAAACGTGCTTTTGAAATTGTTGCAGACCAAACTGGTAAACAATTTGATCCAAAAGTTTTGACGATTGTTTGGGCAAGAAGATTTGCCGGTTACAAGCGTGCAGATTTCTTATCATGGGATTTAGAGCGTTTTGAAAAATTATTAGCTAATACAAAGCACCCGGTTCAAATTATATTTGCAGGTAAGCCTTACCCTGTGGATCATCCAGCCATTAACCAGTTCAATCATTTAGTTCACCTCAGTAAGAAATATAATAATGTAGCAGTTTTAGTTGGTTATGAATTAGCATTAAGCAAGCGAATGAAACAAGCTTCAGATGTTTGGTTAAACAACCCAAGAGTTCCAAGAGAAGCATCTGGTACTTCAGGTATGACTGCAGCAATGAACGGAGCCGTTAACTTTTCTACTGATGATGGATGGATTCCAGAATTTGTGAATCATGGCAACAATGGTTTTGTGGTACCTAAAGCAGATTATGCAAATATGAGTACAGAGGAACAAGATGCATATGATTTAAACGAATTATACAAAATATTGGAAGATCAAATTGTACCAATGTATTATGACCAAAAAGATACTTGGCGTCAAATAACCCAAAATGGGATGAAAGATGTTCGTTTCCAATTTGATAGTAATAGAATGGCTGATGAGTACTATGAGAAGATGTATAAAGTAAAATAATCTTCCTCCAAATA
>JAFMEV010000115.1 GCA_017856545.1 Chitinophagaceae bacterium | reverse complement strand
GTTATATAAATAATATTCACCACACTTAATAATAATAACATCCCAACTAACTGATGCAATTGCGCTAGCCATTCAAAACCTGCCCACACACCAGGTACAATTTGTGCACTACTAAGTACGGTAAAAATACCCAATGCTACTTGAAATAATACAAAAGTCAAAGGCATGCGACGCATCAAATTCCAAAAAGCATTCCCATGAATACGGAATAGTTTAATACTATACCAAACAATTAAAATCAATAATAAATACGCCAAACCTCTATGAATAAAATGAATCCAAATAGTATTGTTCACTGCGTTTAAGAAAAAGCCATCATCACTTGTTAATCCTGTTGGAATCCATTGACCATTGATGGTTGGCCAGGTAGCAGCTACATTCGCTGCTTTATGTCCTGCCATTAAAGCGCCATAGATTAATTGAAAAAACAATACTACTAAAATCAACCAACTCAAGCTTTTAATTGAACGAATATGTTTGATAAATTTTAAGTCTTTATAAGAAGCTTCTAATGAAGGTTGTTCTTTTAATGTTTTTACTTTTAAGGATAATGCAAACCAATAGGTATAAGACAATAATCCTAAAGCGAAAATAAAATGTAATGCAAGTCTGGTTGGTTTAACATATACAGCATCTCCTTCTAAACCACTTGCCACCATAATCCAACCAATTGCTCCTTGTAAAGCACCCAATAAAAAAAGTACAACGAGAGGTTGTATCATTTTGGGTTGAAAATATTTTTTCACCAAAAAATAAATAAAACCAATAGCAAACACTAAACCAATGGTTCTTGCCCATAAGCGGTGAAACCATTCCCAGAAAAAGATGAACTTAAAATTATCAATGGTAAAATCAAAATTGAGTAATTGAAACTGTGGAGTCGTTTTGTATTTTTCAAATAAGATTTGCCATGCTCCTTCACTCATTGGTGGTAAAGTACCAGTGACCACATCCCATTCTGTTATGGATAAACCACTACCCGTTAATCTGGTAATGCCTCCCAGTGCAATTTGAAAAATAGTCATGCCAACGCCTAATAATAACCAGTTGGCAACGGCCCTAGATTTATAGTCTTCTGTATGCATGTATAGGTCTAAATATTGATACCGCAAAGGTACTAAGTAATCAGATTGATTTTGGTTTGTGGCAAAGAAACAAGAAATTTACAGGGTGCTATTAAACGCTTATCAAGATACATTCATGGAAGCCGGCTGCGATGAAGCTGGAAGAGGTTGCTATGCAGGACCGGTCTTTGCAGCAGCCGTTATTTTACCCAAGGATTTTTATCATCCATTGATCAATGATAGTAAAAAATTAAGTGAAGCACAAAGAGATCAATTGGCGCCTATTATTAAAGAAGCTGCTATTGCTTGGGCGATTGGTTCACAAAGTCCGGAAGAAATTGATCAAATCAATATTTTAAAAGCCAGCATCAAAAGCATGCATTTGGCATTAGATCAGTTAAAAAAGAAACCAGGATTTATTGCAGTGGATGGAAACCGATTTTATGCCTATAAAAAAATACCACATCAAACCATTGTGAAGGGCGATGGGCAATATGCCCATATTGCCGCTGCCAGTATCCTAGCCAAAACGGCTCGTGATCATTACATGATGCAGTTGCATGAACAATACCCTCATTATGGCTGGGATAAAAATAAGGGATACGGCACCGCTGCGCACCGCGCAGCCATCGCCCTCCACGGCCTCTGCGAGCATCATCGCAAAAGCTTCAAAATTCTTCCAGATTTATAGTGTTTTAATTTATACTCAAACTGAGTATAAATACCTCATTACCATATAATTAGAATTGATATTTTGTGCTCAATAAGCATATGAATAAATATCATCATAATAGGTTTAATTGGTATATACCAAAAGTATATACCTTTGTAAAAATCTTTACTATGAAGAGTTTATCCTTAAAGCTTGACGATAAAGTATTTGATGATACTGAAGAGATCACCAAAGAATTGAAAATTGCAAGAAACAGATACATCAATGATGCATTAGAATTGTACAATAAATTCAATCATAGATTACTTCTTGAAAAGCAAATAAAAAAAGAAATCAAAGCATGTAAAAAAAGTTCTCTTGAAGTAATGCGTGATTGGGAAGAAGCAGATAATGAATTTGATGCAAAATTTAATCCATAAAAATTAAGTGATAGAAAAGATACAACAATATGAAATTTGGTTAGCAGATTTACATCCTGCTAGAGGACCCATTCCTGGTAAAATAAGACCCGTAGTCATTATACAAAGTAATTTATATAATAATGATCTTGAAACTTGTATAGTCTGTCCAATTACTTCTAATGTTGTTGAAAATATACAATATCTAAGAGTTCAATTACCAAAAGATCAATTAGATAAAAAGAGTGATATATTAATTGATCAAATAAGAACAATTGAAAATAGAAAATTAATCAAAAAGTTAAGTAAACTTAATAACGAACAAATCAAAAAGATAAAAAGGAATTTACAAATTATCCTAGATCTTTAATGGCCAAGCGTTAATACTCCCAAACACCTGCTCCTTGGCGAATCACCGACAGTTCATCCGAAGTACAATCAATCACAGTGCTAGGAATCATTCCTCCAATCCCTCCATCCACCACCATATCCACTAAATGGCCCCAGTGTTCTTGAATCAATTCAGGATCTGTATAATCTTCTACCAACTCACCAGGGAAACTTGCAGATAAAATGGGATGACCCAGGGTTTCAATAATGCCTAAAGCAATTTTATTATCTGGAATACGAAGCCCGATTGTTTTCTTTTTGTTTTGTAAAATCTTAGGCACTTCTTTACTAGCAGGTAAAATAAAAGTATAAGGGCCAGGCAATAATTTTTTCATGATGCGATACAAACTGTTGTCAATTGACTTCGCATAATTACTCAAATTACTTAGATCAGCGCAGATAAAACTTAATTGCGCTTTTTCAGGAGCCACATTTTTAATCGCACAAATTTTCTCAATGGCTTCAGGATGAAAAATATCACAACCCAATCCATAGATGGTATCCGTAGGATAAGCAATGATGCCACCATTTTCCAAACAGTCTTTCACCATGGAAAGTTGTCTAGGCTGCGGATTGTCTGGATGAATACGAATGAGCATAAATACTTTGGTATAAAAGTACCTCTTTTTATTCCAAAGCAGTTGTATTAATTTAAAAGAAAAAACACCCCCATGTTTAGTATCATTTATCTAGAAGAAAAAGTATTAACGCGTAGCGCATTTATTTTAGAAATCGAAAAACAAGAAGAATGCAAGGTCTTGTATAGTAGCGGAAATATTGAATCCTTTTGTCAATACATACTAATGGAATCAAGGCATCCAGACCTTTGTATCATTTCGGATAGTTACAATTACAAAGAAATTATTCAGGTAATTAAAGCGATGAAATCCAAAAGCAATCATACCTATATCCTTTTAAAATCAGATGCAAAATTTATGAAAGCCATTTGTTATCTAATGCGCAATGGATTAAATGGTATGTTTTTTACAGACGAACCCATGATCGATTTAAAACAAATGGTAAGAACCAGAACCAAATTTCATTTATCTGCAGATAAAAGCAAACTCATCACCAATAATATTGCAAGAGAGATACAAATAAAAGAATTACACTACAACAACAAGCCACTCACCCATAATGAAATCAGGTTTGTACAAGAATGCACCAAAGATTTAAGCTATGAAGAAATTGCAGCAACGCTTCAAAAAAGTGTGAACACGATTTATGGATATAGAGACAGAGTATTTAAAAAGCTGCAAGTGAAACAAAGAACCGCCATGGTAATGACAGCGCTTAAAAGAAATTATATTGATTTATGAGTTCTAAAGAGACTCATTTATTTAATCTCCCAAACTTCCTTGCCGCGAATAAGTTTGTCTAAATCGCCAGGACCCTTGCTTGCAATAGCTTCTTCAATTTGCAAAGCCATCATGTCTTCATAACAAGGACGATCAGCAGCATAGAATACACCAAATGGACGAGGGAATACTGCACCTTCTTCATTTGGATTATCAAATAAGCGCGTTAATATTTGCGCTTTGTAAAAATCATTTTCATCATGGATCCATAGATCATCTGCACTATACTTTTCTCCTAGTGTAACCACTTGAGGACGCATACCATCTATACGCACTCCAAATTCATTATTCGCACCAAACACCAATGGCTTTCCTTGCTCTACAAATAAAGCATGTAAAGGCTTGGTAGATTTTTCAGTAAAAATTTCAAAAGCACCATCATTAAAGATGTTACAGTTTTGATAGATCTCTACAAATGAAGTGCCTTTATGTTTTTCTGCTCTAGTTAAAATAGCTTGTAAATGTTTAGGATCACGATCCATACTTCTTGCCACAAAACTGGCATCTGCACCCATTGCCAAAGCAGCAGGATTAAATGGATGATCGATACTTCCCATTGGAGTACTCTTGGTTACTTTATTCACTTCAGAAGTGGGAGAATATTGACCCTTTGTTAAACCATAGATCTGATTATTGAACACTAAAAAATTCACATCAAAATTTCTTCTGATCATATG
>JAFMEV010000114.1 GCA_017856545.1 Chitinophagaceae bacterium | reverse complement strand
AGATTCAAATGATACAAATTCCTAGAAATTAGGATGATTTATAAAAGGGCTCCCAATGGAGCCCTTTTAATTTATAGCAACTCTTCAATTTTTTCAAAATATGCTAGATTCAATTGATATACAAATACTCGCTTATCCTCCTCGTCCTTTACTCTTATAATGACTGTATCATCAGTATTAAAAACCTCTTTTAGCTTTTGATTTAATTTATTTAAGAACTCGCTTCTATTTTTCTTTTGAATTTCTGGGGATTTCTTACTTAATCCTAAAATGTAATTAAGGCTTTCAATATCTATAAATCTTCCTTTTTTATTCGTTAAAATTTTTAATAATTCTTTTTCAAACTCGTTTAAATCTATCCAATCTTGTTTTTTCTTTTTCTTATATCTATATAAAATTGAAACAATGATGATTGTAATTAATGAACAAAGAATTATTAAGCTCCATGAATTTTTATAAATAGAAGTATTGTAATTAATTAATTTGAAATCATTTTTTTCTACATTTATAGAATCAAGAGAGATCAAATTATCATTAAATACAAATAATTTATTTCCTGCTTCATAATAACTTGCATCTCTAATTTTATACTTGTTAACGAAATTTAATAACTTATCGTTATTTGGTTTTTTTACAATACCTTCTTGCAAATTCAAGTAAACAATCTTATTTGAAAAACATAGTAAAGAACCAGTTTCATTATTTAATTGAACCTGCATTGGATTTTCATTAATTGATAAAACTTCAGATAAAATCACATCTGGAAGTTTTTCAAAAGACCAAGTTCTATTTGAAAGATCTATTTTAATTAATTTGTATTCAAGCTCTTTAATATTAATAATGACATATAATAATCCTTTTAATGCATCTAGATTCCAATAATTTCTTCTCGAAATTCCATATGGGATTTCAGGTATAAGTAACTCCCATTCTTTATTTTCTGTAAAGTATCTAACCTGTCCATTATTTCTCCAAAACCCAAATCCTCCAATTGAAAACAAAGTATCATGATATGCAAATTTGATATCATCAAAATTGTAACCATCAAATTGGGTACTATCTATTCTTGAAAACTTCCAAATACTATCAATTTGCTGATTTTGTCTGTAAACAAAACCAGTACCCCTTGTTACAATATAATTTGCATTACTGGTTTTAATAAACTCTTGAACTTGGTCTTTCTTTAAAAACAAGCTATCCAAATACACCTGTTTTGGGCTTGAATAAATGTTTTTTATAGGCCCGTTTTGAACTAGAATTCGATTATTAAAGCTGCCAATTCTATAATTAATTTCTTGGGCATGAAGGCTAATAATGCTTACAAAAAAAGTAAAAAGCTTAAGTAACCAGATTTTTTTATTAGATATACAATAATAACCGAACATATAAAATATTAAAAAACAATTAATTATAAGACATTTTGTAATAAATGGTTATTTCACCTAATAAAGTTAATAATTATAATATATGATTTAAAAAAAATGTTACTTAAGCATAATTGAATCCATATATATGCGAAAATTTTTAGTCCTTTTATTGATTTTAGTATCCACCGTATTAAATGCACAAAACCTAGAAACCAGTTTTAAGGTTAAATATAAAAATGCTAAGATTTTGGTGGATGATCAGACGCCATTTAACCTATGGCTAATCAATCAAAGGGAATACACTTTTGACATCTCGGATCCAAGCTTGGTAGGTCAAGAATTGTCATTCAGCTTTGTTAATGACGCCGTTCAAAACAATCTTCCCAATATTAGTAATTATTATAAAAAAACCGGGAAAGAGGGCGAGGCAAATGCCAATATAAAAATCAATATGGCCATTAATGGAATGGATCCAATGTTAGTGGTGTATTTATATTCTGAAAAACAAGCTTCTGCAGGAAATAAGATCTATTTCTCCAATCATTTAAACGATAATTATACTTTCTTAAATAATAGAATGTATAAACAATATAAAGTACTTCAATCTTTTGATACAAAACTAGGCTATAGATTAAATAAAAATGTACCATTTGCAGGTAATGAAGAAATAGGATTTTATGTAGACTTAAATAAGGATAAGAATTTAGATTTGATATATACTGCAGATCAGATATATCATAAAGATGCTTTATTCGGTACAGGAAAATTAATGATACCAATTTATTTCACTATTCAACATAATAAAGAACAAGAGAATCCACTTTCAATAAATATTACAAACGAAGATTTATCTAAGCCTAATTCAACTCCCAAAACATTATTACATAATTGGGATGCAAAAACAGAGTTAGATTTAGACGGTGATGGAATCAAAGAATATTTAAACTGGGGCGAGCATTACCATGTTGGAGCAAGTCCATTATGGAAAGATGTTGCAACACAATTAGGAATGACCAATGGAGTAGATTATGGTCCTGCAGGATCTCCAGAAGCAGCAACATTTTATGATCCTGTATTTTATTTAAGAAAATTTAGATATTATAAAGTAGACTCAAATAGATTGATTGATAAGGGAAATCAAATTCCAGCTTATACTGTTTTAACAGGTACTTTTTTTGGAGCTGGCGGAGATGTTGATAAAGATGGTGATAATGATATTATCTTAAAAGCAAACAATGGTAGGGGTAAAATTTTATATAATGATGGCAAAGGTTTGTTTAGTACATCATTAGATATGGATGAAATCCCAAGAATTTATCCTGGAGAAGATTTTAATAGAAGTGATGGATTTCATTATCCTTATTTGATAGATATGAATAATGATACTTATCCTGATTGGGTTTTAACTTTAAATGCACCAAATCCAACAGCACCTATTAGGGTGGTATATTATCCAAATAATAAAGGTGTTTTTGATATCAAAAATCCAGTTGACATTTTTCCTAAGAATAGTTCATATGGGAAGGATAATTTCTTGTCTTATCCTTTAATTCAAATGAAAGAATTTGATTTAAATAAAGATGGCACAAAAGAGCTTATCTTTTTGTTTGCAAACGTTTCAAATCAAGATTATTTAAAAATACTTCCTAGAAACATCTTTAAAGTAATATCTGTTACTAAAACAGGTAATGTAGATGTAACTGGAACTTATTTTCCCAATAATACCAATATTGTTGAAACAGGGAATGCCATGAAAGGCTTTAATATTATTGATGTTGATGGAGACGGCTTACTAGATTTTTTACCAAGATTTGAAATGTACGATCCAAAATATTCAACCTGGTTTCCATCAGGTGCGTGGAGAGGCTATTGGAATAATAAAACAAGCTTTCAATATTATTCGTTTAATGGAACTAATTATGAAATTAAATCACTTGGGAAAATATTATCCTCCACTTCTAACACATCCAATAATAATAGTCCAAGTGGTCTTCAAGAAGAGCAAACTTTGACCAACTACATAGAAATCATTGATTTAAATAATGATAACATACCAGAATACTTTACTACTCAAAGTGGAATGGGAAGTCTTCATAAAGCGGTAAACGATTTTACCATAGGGAATAAAACATTTGATGTAAAAGAAATAGTTACTAAAGGTTCTTATATCGGCTCTTTAAAAATTGATGGATATGATACAACACAAGTAGAATATAGTATTACAAATCCAACAGTTGATACAAGCATTATAATAAAAAATAATAATCAAGTTTTCCTAAATCAATCATTAGATAGATCTAAAAATTTATATCATTCTGCTCTTGTAAAAATTACTCACAAAGCATTAAACATTTCAAATTATGGGTATATTAAATTAAACGTAACTGCAGATATACCTGAACAACCAAAAATTTTGAGAATCAATGCTGATACAAGTTCAAGTTTAGCATTATGTTTAGCAATACCTGGTGCAATATTGATTAAATCCGACTCACTTTCAAAAATTGAAAAGTTTACATTTGAAATTGCTACTGATATAAATTTCACATCAGTTAAAATAGTTGAATCAGCTAATTCTCAAGTACAATTTGACTACACACAAGCCAATACTTTTTTTGTTAGAGTAAAAACCTCCAATAAAAATGGAAGTAGTGCATATTCCCCAGTAAAATCTTTTTCAATAAAATCTTTACCACCTGTACCAACCATTTCAAGGGATGCTGATAACAATTTAGTTTCTTCCGCTGCTAGTGGAAATGTTTGGTTTAAAGATGGAGTAGCTACTTCAGAAAAAGAGCAAAAATATAAACCAACAAGTCCGGGAAATTATAATGTAAAAGTTACACAAGACGGCTGTGTTTCTAGTTCTGGAAATTATTACTATTTACTTACAGATATATTTAATATTAGCGCAACGGAGTATATAAAATTGGCACCTAATCCGTTTGTCAATCAAGTTAATCTTGATTTTCTATTAAATGGTTATGGTAAGCTAAATGTAGAAGTGGTTTCAATCACCACTGGAAATATATTAGTTAGTTTAAAGGGACTTACTACTGGAACCCCAATTTCTTTGGCAAATCTTTCAAATGGGGTATATCTGGTTAAGTTGAGTTCACCTGACTTTAAATTTATACATCAGTTTAAGATGGTAAAAATGTAAAACCACTTATCCTTATTTATAGAGATTTATATATTGTTCAAGACATAAATTTGTATCTTGCAAGTATAAATCTGTCTAACTATGCAGCCAAAGTACAAACG
>JAFMEV010000024.1 GCA_017856545.1 Chitinophagaceae bacterium | reverse complement strand
GCATTAGAAATTGGTCTATAATTCAATAAGTCTAGATAATAAAAGTCCACACCCTCTGGTGCAGTTGACCTTTCAAATCTCGATAAAGCCATTTTTGAAATACTACAAGTTGTACTATGTTTAAATATTACTTGTGGTGTATTAGCCGAATTTAATTTGATGTTTTCTAATTGTGCTTCACTAGTCAATGGTATCCAGTTCATGAAAAGAAATTTTGCCGTAAAATTAGTCAAATTATTCCAACTATTTTAATAGAATTGAATGCTTAAACTTTTAATTGTTTAACTTCACAACATAATTAAAAGTATGCAGTTACAACTAAGCCATCCTATTTGTTTTCTTGACCTAGAAACTACTGGTATCAATGTAAGTCTTGATAAAATTGTAGAAATAGCCATTATCAAAATTATGCCAGATGGAACAAAGCAAATTAAAAGGAAATTGGTGAACCCGGAAATGCCCATTCCAGCAGCCGCATCTGAAGTACATGGAATTTCAGACGAAATGGTTAAAGATGCACCAACTTTTAAACAAATAGCAAATGAGATAAAACAATTTATTGAAGGAGCTGATTTGGCAGGATATAATAGTAATCGTTTTGATATACCTATGTTGAATGAAGAATTTTTAAGAGCAGGTATTCAAATTGATATGTTGTCAAGAAAATTATTGGATGTTCAAAAAGTGTTTCACATGATGGAGCAAAGAACGCTTTCAGCTGCTTATAAATTTTATTGTGATAAAAATTTAGAGGATGCGCACACTGCAGAAGCAGATGCAATGGCAACATTTGAAGTTTTAGAAGCTCAAGTGGTTAAGTATCCTCAGATTGGAAATACGGTTGAATCTATCGTAAAATTTACTGGTGAAGACCAAATCATTGACTTTGCAAGAAGGTTTATTTATGAAAATGGGGTGGCCGTTTTTAATTTCGGTAAACACAAGGGGAAACCTGTAACTCAAGTACTTAAGGAGGAACCACAATACTATGATTGGATGATGAAAGGAGATTTTGCACTCCATACCAAACAAAAGCTGACAGAAATCCTAAATAAGTCGATATTAAATAAATAGTTTATATTTACATCTCATACAATATAAAATCACTATACCCCCTAGTCAGTGAAAAAATTAGTCATCATACCAACTTATAACGAAAAGGAGAATATTCTTTCCATCGTTAATACAGTTTTATCTCTACAAGGGGAGTATGATATTTTAGTAATTGATGATGGATCACCAGATGGAACTGCTCAAATCATTAAAGACAATATCCCTAAACATCCTGGTAGATTATTTTTAGAAGAAAGAGCGGGTAAACTAGGCTTGGGTACTGCATATATTCATGGATTTAAATGGGCATTGTCCAAAGAATATGATTATATATTTGAAATGGATGCCGATTTTTCTCATAATCCCAAAGATTTAGAAAGGTTATATACTGCCTGTGAAATTGATGGAGCTGATGTTGCTATTGGAAGTAGATACGTAAAGGGTGGTGCAACTGAAAATTGGCCTTTAGATAGATTAATTTACTCTAAAGGGGGGTCGGCCTACACAAGAATTATAACTGGTATGCCAGTAAAAGATCCTACCGCTGGGTTTGTTTGTTATAAAAGTAAAGTATTAGCTGCCATTAATTTAGATAAGGTAAATTTTATAGGATATGCCTTTCAAATTGAAATGAAATTTGCATCCTGGAGGTTGGGTTTTAAATTAAAAGAAGTGCCAATCACTTTTATTGATCGAAAAATTGGGGTAAGTAAAATGTCAAAAGGTATTATTAAAGAAGCCATTTTAGGTGTACTAAATATGCAATGGCAACATATTACAGGTCGCTTTATCAAAAATATAAAGCGAGTTTATGTAAGTTTTTTTCTTTAGCTACTATATATTCTTATTAAAATCACTTTAGAATTCTAATATAAATCCTATTGTTGGAGTTATAAATACCTGATTGCCGTCAGCTAAAGAGGGTATTGCATTAGAACCATCTTTATTGATAGGCTTTCCATCTGTAGTCTTGAAAGTTCCATCTGGATTAGATTCAAATATGTATGCACTTGGAGCTACACTGGTACTGCCATACCAATTGGTGATATCTAAGAAAAAATCCAAAGTGGCTTTTTTATAATAATATTTTTTATCTATTCTTAAATCACTAGAATTAAATGGATTCACTCTAAGCGTATTCAATCTTGAATAATCCAAAACGCCCTGTCTTAAAGTAAGAAAATTTAATCTACTTGCCACACTATCAAATGGGGTATAAGGAGTTCCACCTTGGAATCTAAATTTCAAACCTAATTCCCAATTCCTATTTAATTTATAGCCTGCAGTTAGGCTCAATAAATGAACATTCTCCCAAGCACTTGGAATAAACTTTCCTGAAAAATCTGTATAAGAACTTTTGAAATAACTATAGCTGGCAACTCCAAAAAATCGCTTGGTTAATTTTTGTTGTGCAAATAATTCAAATCCATAACTTCTTCCAAATCCTGTTGTGCTTATAGGTTCATTTCCTAAGATATTAAAATCAGCACCTAAATTAGATAAGCTAATTCCTTTTTGAATACTTATGGGTACTCCAAAGTATCTTTTAGCAAAAACTTCTACAGTAAATCTACTTGCATCATTGGGGATGTATTCTACTCCAGCGACATAATGATTGCTTCCGATATAATCTGCATTTTTATTTACATAATTCCCATTTAAGTCTTTAAATCCAAGAACTGTTAAGGGAGCTACTTTAAAATATCTTCCAATGGATGCGTTTAAATTAATTTTATCCGTTAATACATAGCTCAACCCAATTCTTGGAGAGATCCTGCTCATAAAATCTTTTCCGGAATTATTAAAACCATTTCCATCCGTTCTAATACCAGCACTTATTCCTAATCTGTTATTAAATGCTCTCTTTCCCATTTGAAAAAATGCACCATATCTTTTAAATGCTAGGTCAGTAAAATAATTATATGTCAAAGGATTTGAAGATACTTGTCCTGTAGCTGTTGGGATAAAATTCTTTAAAATTTGGAATGTATAATTATCATATTCAACTGTTTGTAAATTAGCGCCAGTAGTCCATT
This sequence comes from Chitinophagaceae bacterium, assembly GCA_017856545.1. Taxonomy (GTDB): domain Bacteria; phylum Bacteroidota; class Bacteroidia; order Chitinophagales; family Chitinophagaceae; genus Sediminibacterium. Next base: position 16,757 of record JAFMEV010000024.1, on the reverse strand, counting down.
TGATCCCTAAAAGGTTTTTTGTAATATCAAATCTTAATTTATTTTCAATCTCATTAGATCTAAATTGTAATGTTAATTCTCCTTTATTTTGAGATAAATTATCTTCATACTTTTCATTCACATTGTTTAAATGGTTTCTGCTCATACTCAATGTCCAAAATCCTTTATTGATTAATCTTTTGAGTGAAACTCCCATGGTATAGCTCCATTGATTAATAGAGGGACTTGAATTTAATGCATAAATTTTCTCTGGAGTTGCATTTCTGGGAGCTACAAAATAAAAATCGTCGATCGCCCCAATACCAAGGAATGTCAATGTAGTTTTTGGGTCAATTTGGTGAGTTATTTTATATTGAAAATCCCAGAAATTAGGACGAATAGGAAGGTCTAATACATAGAACAAATATTGTAAATAGCTTCTTCTTGCAGATGCTAAAAATGTTGTTTTGCCAGATTTTGATAAAGGACCATTGAATGTACTTGCAAATTCTGTTGCACCCATCCTGATATTGGTCTCTAGTTTTTTGGGATTCCCTCTTTTTTGTTTGAATTCAAAAACAGATGACAATGCATTATCAAATTTTGCATCAAAAGCAGATGTAGATAGTTTTACTTCGTCAATGAATGAGACATTTAGAATTCCTTGTGGGCCCCCAGCACTTCCTTGCGTAGAAAAATGATTGATTACTGGAATCTCAATTCCATCCAAATAAAATACATTCTCATTAGGTGCACCACCTCTAACAATGATATCATTTCTAAATCCTGCACTTGTACTCGCCGATCCGGTTACACCAGGTAAAGTTTGCACCACTTTAGAAATATCAAAATTGCTTCCTGGGCTAGATTTAATTTCTTCGGCAGTTAATTTCTGTACACTTAAAGGAGTTTCCAATGATGCAGCTCTTACTGTTCTTCTATTGCCACCAATCAATACTTCCTTTAATGTGACTTCCTGGGGCAATAATTCAATCGTATTAATGGTCTCATTACCAGAACTTACCACCACATTGTATAAAGTGTAGGGGATACTTCCCAATGAGGTAAAAACTACCTGATACTGTCCAGTAGGAATATTATTTAATCGATAATTACCTAAACTATCTGAAATGGTTGAATAAGGCGTATTAAGAACTTTTATGGTAACACCAGCTATTGGATTTTGTGTGTTTTTATTAACGATCCAACCAGATATAGTACCCTTGGTTTGAGCATTTAAAATAAATGAACTACATAACACAGAAAGAATGACTAAAAAAGGCTTCATATTAAATCCAAAATTAATGTAATTTATAACAATTTATATTTTAAATAGTTTAACTATCTTAGGTGATCAAAAATTTAATCCATGAAGTTATTTTCTGTAGTTATTGCATGTTTTCTTTCTTTTGTGGCTTTTGCTCAAAAAAAGCCTTTGGACCATTCCGTATATGATCAGTGGCAGTCCATTAAAGAAACGGTAATGCATCCAAAAGGTCAATATCTTGCTTATACTATAGTTCCTCAAGAGGGGGATGGTGTTTTGATTGTAAGAAATACACAAACCAATATAGAATTTACCATTCCTAGAGCTGCTCAGGTAGTTTTTAGTGAAGATGGGAACTATCTTTTTGGTAAAATTAAACCGACATTTAATGAAACAAGAAAAGCTAAAATAGATAAGAAAAAGGCAGACGAACTTCCAAAGGATAGTTTATTTATTTATCACCTTAAGGATGCTAGTTTAGAGAAAATAGCTAATGTGAAAACATTTCAGATTCCTTCAAAATCAAATGGTGCAATAGTCTATTTGTTAGATAAAAAAGGTGACATTAATAAAGATGGTTCAGATTTAATCATATACAATTTAAAAACACTCTTCAAGCATACAGTTAAGCAAGTAAGTCAATATGCATTTAATCCAAATGGACAACAAATTATTGCATATCAAGTAGCCAACAAAGGTAATAGTGCAAAAGTTATTCTCTCTAATGTACAGGATTCAAGTTATAGAACATTAAGTGCTGGTATTTTTTCTGCAACTGGTTTTGTATGGGATGAATTTGGCAATCAAGCTGCATTCTATACAGAAAAAGATAGTACTAGTAAAGCTTTGCAAAAAAATTATCAATTGAATTATTTTAAATTGGGGATGGATTCTTCTATCCTTGCACTTTCAACTAGTCATCCTAGTATGCCTGTTCAATATGTTTTTGGAGCAGATAGAAAATTGCAATTTAGCAAATCAGGTGAAGTGATTGAATTAGGAATTCAGCCTATTATACCCGTTAAAGACACCAGTTTGCCAGAATTTGAAAGAGTAAGTTTAGACATCTGGCATTATGCAGATGATCAATTACAGCCAATGCAATTAAAAAACTTGGAAACTTCTTTAAAAGCAACAGAAAAAGTGCTGTTTACACCGAGTACTAATAAGGTCGTATATTTTGGCAAGTTGAATGATAGAAATATAAAAATTGGCAATGAAGGAGATGGAGCGTGGGCATATGTAACCATTGATTCATTGGATGCTCCATCTTTCCAATGGCAAGGTTTTACAAAAAAAGATATATATGGAATTAATACAAAAACTGGTGAAAGAAGATTGATCCATAAAAACTGGAAGGGTAGTTTGATTTCTTTATCTGCAGATGGTAATAAAATAGTTTACTATGAAGAGCAAGAAAAAAAATACTATAGTTATAATTTTATAACCAATAAGAAACTGGTTTTTGCGAAGGATATAAAGTTTCCTCTTTTCGATGAAGAAAATGATGTACCTGATGATCCGAATGCATATGGTATAGCAAAATGGATGAATGATCATCGTCATTTGATTGTATATGATAAATTCGATTTATGGTTAGTTGATGCTGAAGCGATTGAGCCTTCTGTACTTTTAACCAACGGCAGAAAGTCTTCCATTGTGTATAGATTTATTGAAACAAATGAAGAAAGAAAAGCATTTGCATTCAAGGATGCTTTATTATTAAAAGGGTATAATGAAATAAACAAATCAGAATCGATATCATATTTTGATATTGCGCAAAAGCAAATCAATTTGATTCAATCTTTTGATATGCATATCACAAACATAGTTGGTACCAAAAATATCAACGATTTAATTGTTTTAAAAGAAGACGAACATCAAGCTGCAAATATTTATTTATATCAATTAAATAACATTCAACAAGATCCAAAAGCTATTGCTCAATTAAATATTCAACAAGCTAGTTATAATTGGTTAAATACTGAATTAATTAAATGGAAGGCTTACACGGGAAAGACGGTAGAAGGTATATTATATAAACCAGAAGATTTTGATCCAAAAAAGAAATATCCAATGATTGTATATTTCTATGAAAGAAATAATCAGACATTACATAATTATATTCCACCAACACCTACTGGCTCTAGATTAAATATATCTTTTTTTGTGAGTAGGGGTTATTTAGTTTTTGTACCTGATATCTGGTATAAAAACGGTTATCCTGGACAAAGTGCTTATGACCATATTGTAAGTGGCACTAAGGCCCTCATTCAAAAAGGATTTGTAGATAGCACAAAGATTGGTTTACAAGGTCAAAGTTGGGGTGGTTATCAAATTGCTTATTTGATTACTAAAACAAATATGTATGCTGCAGCTTGGGCTGGTGCACCAGTGGTAAATATGACGAGTGCTTATGGTGGTATTAGATGGGGCACTGGTATGAATAGACAATTTCAGTATGAAAAAACACAATCTAGAATTGGTGCAACTTTATGGGAAAGACCAGATTTATATTTAAAGAATTCTCCATTATTTGAATTACCCAAAGTTCAAACACCATTGGTGATAATGAGTAACGATGCAGATGATGCAGTGCCTTGGTATCAAGGTATTGAAATGTTTACCGCAATGAAAAGATTGAATAAAAAAGTATGGTTGTTAGTATACAATAATGAGTTTCATAATTTAGTGGAAAGAAAAAATAAGAAGGATATTCAAATTAGAGAACAACAATTCTTTGATCATTATTTGAAAGGCGCAGCAATGCCAGTTTGGATGTCTAAAGGAGTACCAGCTACCATGAAAGGAAGAACTATGGGCTTATAGATATTGGAACCATTGTCTATTGATATCCCATGCTTCAAAGTTTTTTGCAACTGCGGCTAAAAACTGAGTTCCTTGAGCTCCATCAACAATTCTGTGATCATAGCTCATAGACAAGTACATCATATGTCTAACCAGTATTGCATCTCCAGCAGGAGTTTCTACAACCACTGGTCTTTTCTTGATGGCACCTAATGCTAAGACTGCCACTTGTGGTTGACTAATAATTGGTGTGCCCATAATGCTACCAAATGTACCCACATTGGTTACGGTAAAAGTACCATTTTGAGTATCTGAAGGTTTTAGTTGGTTATTTCTTGCAGCATTGGCTAATTGATTCACTGCTTTGGTTAAACCAACAATACTTAATTGATTAGCACCTTTGATTACTGGTACGATTAAGTTGCCTGATGGTAAAGCAGTAGCCATTCCAATATTGATATCTTTCTTGTATAGAATCTTGTCTCCGTCAATACTAGCATTAATTATTGGGAACTGTTCTAAAGCAGAAGCAATCCCTTCTATAAACATTGGAGTAAATGTCAGTTTCGTGCCTTCTCTTTTTTCAAATAAATTCTTTACTTTATCTCTCCACACCACCATATTCGTAACATCTACTTCAACAAAGGAAGTAACATGTGGGCTGGTATGAACGCTATCCACCATATGTTTAGCAATAAGCTTACGCATACGATCCATTTCCACAATTTCAACATTACCAGAGATAATAACATCTTCAGGCTGCGCTAATTTTTGATTGGCAGCATTCTGCATAAAATCTGGCAAAGGCTCATTGTAAATTTGAATTGGTTTGGACGCAATACTTTGTTCATTATTGAACGAAGTAGGTGTTGATTGTTCAGCCGTATTTTTTGGATTTATTTTTCCAGCTTTTTTATCAGCTATATATGCAATAATATCTTTTTTGGAAACCCTTCCTTGATTTCCTGTGCCTTGAATTTCTTGTAGCTCTTGCATACTAATACCTTCACTTTGTGCAATGCTAATGACCAATGGAGAGTAAAACTTTTGCTCTGTTGATTGATGTGAAATGGTATTTGTAACTGGACTTGGTGCAAATGGTACTTCTTCTTTTACATCAACAATTGCTACTGGTTTAGGAGCAGGAGTTGGGGTAGTAGGTGGAACAGGTACAGGTGAATTTGCAGCTGTAGGTATTGTTGAGATAGATGGACTTGTTACTTTGGGTGTTTCTGTTGCCTTCTTAGAATCAATCTTTGCAATGACTGTTCCAATAGGCACAACACTATTTACTTCAAATAAAATTTCTGTTATGATACCTTCAGCAGTTGAAGGGATTTCACTATCTACTTTGTCTGTTGCAATATCCAATAATGTTTCATCTAGTTGAATAGTATCGCCCACTTTTTTATGCCACTTTAAAATAGTAGCCTCCATGATACTTTCACCCAGTTTTGGCAAGACCAAATCAACAATTGGCATATGGGATAATTTTAAGCAAAAATAAGACTAAATCTTATTGATTATTAACAACCTAAGTAAATTTATCGCTTGAGTAGCAGTAACTTCTATGTTCTTATGTCGGTCAAATCTCAGGTACAAAACCTTGGATACCACTTTTTCCTTATTGGCTACTCCAATCCATACCATTCCCAATGGTTTTTCGTCCGTTTGGCCAGATGGCCCCATGATGCCACTTACTGATACGGCATAATCTGTATTCATTTTTTTTCTTACAGCTATAGCCATTTGTTCTACCGCTTCCTTACTTACTGCTCCCACTGTATGTAATATTTCTGTTGGAACATCCAAAAACTCCGTTTTGATTCTATTATCATAACTAATAATGCCCCCTGTATAAAATTGAGAGGATCCAGCATGTTTGGACAATAAATGACCTATAAATCCGCCTGTACAACTTTCCGCAGTTGCAACCGTTTGGTTAGCTGATTTTAGCATTTTACCCACCACCATTTCCATGGTCTCATCTTGATCAGTTACTAAATATTCCTTCACCAATGCGCTTAAGTTGGCAAATAAGGCATCTAATTGGTTATTCAATGCTTTCTCATCGGATCCTGAACTGGTGAGTCTTAACCTAACCATCCCATAATTAGGTAGATAGGCTAATTTTACTTCATTGGGTAAATTTTGCTCAAAATCTTTAATTAATTCTGCTAAAAATGATTCCCCAATACCTGCTGTCAATAAGGTTCTATGACTAATGGGGTTGGTTTTAAAATGATTCTTTATTCTTGGAATTACCTGTTCCGTCATTAACCACTTCATTTCATGAGGAACCCCTGGAAGAGAGAATACCAATGTGTTCAATTTATTGAACATCATTCCAGGAGCAGTACCTTTTTCATTGAATAAAACCTCGCAAACATCCGGGACTTCAGCCTGCTTTCGATTGCGATCAATCATCGGCTTTTTGTGGATTTGCTCAAAAATATAGGTAATATGATCTAATGTAGGTTGATGAACCATCATTTTGCCTCCGAAATAGCTGTTCAAAAGGGGTTTGGTAATATCATCGGCAGTAGGACCTAATCCACCTGTAAGAATTACAACGCTATTTTGGCTAATGGCAAGATCAATGGCTTCTGTAATATCTTTTGCATTATCACCCACAGCTACTCTATGTTTCAAGGATACGCCAATGGCATTTAATTGCTGTGCTATAAAAGCACTATTGGTGTCAATTACCTGACCAATTAAAAGTTCGTCTCCAATGGTAATGATACTTGCTTGAATAGACATTGAGGTTGTTTATATTAGGCTGCAAAGTAAACCAAAAAATGGCGGTTTAACTAAAATATGTCCTTAGTTTTTCAAGCATCATTGGCGGCATAGATGCCTTATTTTGAAGGGTTTGATCCATAAAATACAACTTGACAGTGCCCAGTGTTAATAATTTACCTGCTTCATTGTATACTTCTTGATAAAAAGTGATTTTATGGTCGATGGGTAATTCTTTTATAATGGTTTTGATGGTTAATAAATCATCATACTTAGCAGGTCTAAGGTATTTTATCTGCAACTCCACTACAGGCAAAATAATGCCCATATCTTCAATATCCTTATAGCTAATTCCTAATGATCTAAGACTTTCAACTCTACCTACTTCAAAATACTGCGGGTAATTGCCGTAATAAACGACATCCATTCTGTCCGTTTCGGCATATCTAACTCTAATTTGGGTATTGTGCTCGTACATGTTTATTGTGATTGTTGACAAAATTACGAATCTAATCTGTTTTTCCACAATAAGTTGATTTGCTAAATCGTTCTATAAATGGCCGTAATTTTACCATATTATAAAAAACATTGGTATTTATGTTACAGATTAGAAATTGGATAGCTTGTTTTCTTTTAATAATGGGTAGTTGTATTACATTGAACGCACAATCGGTTCAATACAGCCATCCTTTAAAAGATATCTTTGATAAAGGGATGCAAGCCTTGAGACAAGGAGACACTTTAACTGCTTATCAGCACATTCAATCAGCTTATACTTTTGAAGAAAAAAAAGACGACATAAGTTATTATTATTTTGCTTTGTCTTTAGCCTTGGATAAACCATATGCTCCTAGTATGGCATCTGTATGGATTGAAAAGACAAATAATCGTATCTACAAATCAAGATTAAGTTTTTTATTAGGTAAATATTATTTTAAACACAACAGTGAATCATTAGCCATTAAATCATTTAAGCAAGTAAGTATTGATGATTTAGAAAACTTTGAAATTTTAGTAATGAAATTTCAACAAGGTTATTTGTATTTTAAAACAGGGGATTGGGATAAAGCAGCTGCTTTATTAAACAATGTAAGACAGGTTAAAAATTCAACCTATTATGCTGATGCAAATTATTATGCTGGATTTATTGCATTAGAAAGAAAGGATTTTAAATTGGCATTAAGTTGTTTTCAAATAGCTTCTGCTAATAAGCATTATAGCAAGTTGGCACCTTTTTATATTAGTCAATTATACTATTTCTTGGGAGATGTAGATGCTGCCATGACTAATTGTGAAAATGCACTCAAACAGCCTGGCCAATATTATGATGTTCAATTAAGGCAGTTGATGGGGCATTTATTATTTGAAAAGAAGGAATACAATAAAGCTTTACCATACTTAGCTCAATATGTTGCTACACAAAAGAAAGTAGAAACACAAGATTTATATCAATTATCCTTCTGTTACTTTCAGTCTCAAGAATGGAATAAAGCCATAGAAGGTTTCAAACAATTGGCTAATATAGAAGACTCTCTAGGACAAAATAGTATGTATTTATTAGCCACTTCTTATTTGAAGACGAAAGATAAGTTGGGTGCAAAAAATGCTTTTTTGTTGTGTGCAACAAAATCTCAAAATTTAGAACAGAAAGAAATCTCCCTTTTCAATTATGCTAAACTTTGTTTTGAGTTAAAAGAATACAGTACTGCTACCTCAAGTTTAGATAAGTTTTTAAGCAGTTATCCTAATTCAACTTATAACGCCGAAGCAAAATCTCTTTGGGTTTCTGCTTTAGCTTATAGTAATAATTTTATTCAAGCTTATGAAGCTTATGATAAAATTAAACAACCAGGTATTGATCTTTTGAAAATTTACCCAAATATTGTTTATGGTAGAGCTTGTTTATACTTAAATGATGGTCAAATTGAAAAAGCATATTCCTTATTTAGTCAATTACAGTTTTTACCATATAATGCCAAAGTTTTACAACCCACTATTTTCTGGTTAGGAGAATTGTCATATAAACTTGGTAGAATTCAAGAAAGTATTCAATATTTAGAGTTATTTATAAATGATCCTGTTGAGCAAGGAGAAGTTGGGGTAAAACATGCAAAATATACATTGGGGTACTGCTATTTAAAAAATAACAATTATCAAAAAGCAATGGATTATTTTAGTTCATCCACAGTAAATAATCCTAATAACGCTTTTGAAAATTATCAAAAAGACGCTTTTGTTAGAGTGGCAGATTGCCAAATGATGTTAAAGCAATACAAACAAGCCTTAAATGCTTATCAACAAGTAATTGATTTAGTATGGAATTATGTTGACTATGCTACATTACAAAAAGCTAATATTTTGGGTGGGATGGGGCAGACCAATGAAAAGGTTAAAATTTTAAAAGAATTTGAAAATTTATTCCCTAATTCAACCTATTTAAATGATGCAAGATTAGAATTAGCAGATACTTACATTAATCATGAAAATTTCCAAGAAGCTATTGCTCCATTGTCAAAAATCATTATTGATAGATCGGCATCTGCATTCTATCCCCAAGCACACTATAAACTAGGGATTGTTTATTTTAATTTAAATAAGAATGTAATGGCTTTGCAAACATTTAGAGACTTGTTTGCTGGCTATCCAACTTCCAGTGAATCAGATAATGCAGTTGAGTTTGTCAGAAATATATTTATTGAAGACCAAACTCCAGAGTTATTTGTACAGTTCATGAATGATTTTGGCAAGTCATTATCTACTAACGAACAAGACTCTTTAGTATATCGATCTGCGATTATCAAATATGAACAAAGAATGTATCCTGAGGCAGCGCAAGGTTTTACTAAGTATTTACAAGCTTTCCCTAAGGGTAAATATCAATTAGATGCAAACTATTTAATTGCTGAAATTGCTTATTCTAAAGAACAATATGATACAGCAGCAAAGTACTTTGGGATTGTAGCCGATCAGTCACCTAATAAATTTGCTGAAAGAGCTGCATTATTAGCTGCTAGATTGAATTATTTTAACTTAAAGAATGAATCTTTAGCTGAGTCATATTTTAGTATTCTATTAAAAATTGCCACACAGCAAGAGAATAAAATGGAAGCTTATAAAGGTTTATTAAGATGTCAATACAAAGCACAGAAATGGGAGGAGGCTTCTATAACAGCTCAACAAATATTAGCAGATAAATCAGCTGCTACAGATGATATCCAAATGGCTAATATGTCATTATTTCATTACAATGTAAACAATAAAGACACAAGTGCTGCTTATTTGGTTTTATCTAAAATCATTAAGTCTAATCCTTCCACCATCACTGCAGATGCGCATTACCAATTAGCTGCATTGTATTTAGCACAAAATAAATTAAGCCTTGCTGAAAAAACGGCTTTTGATGTTATTAAAAAACAGGCAGCCTATGATTATTGGGTTACTAAAGCTTATATTTTATTGGGTGATATTTATACTGCTCAAAAAGATTATTTCAATGCAATTGCTACGTATAAAAGTGTTGCCGAAAATGCCAATGATGCAACTTTGAAATTAATTGCTCAAGACAAGTTAAAAGCTATTACAGAATCTACAAATACCGTTAAATAACCATGAAGCATTTATTAAAATATATTTTTCTTTTAATAACCATCTGTGTTATTGCTACACCTGTAGAGGCTAAAAAGAAGCAAAGAAAAAAACAAAAAACAAGTATTACTAAAAAGAAGACTTCTAAAAAGAAAAATAATAGAACTATTGCTGCAAATGCAAAAACAACTTCTATCAATAAGGTTAATTTAAATGAATTATTAAATGAAACAACTGTAACTGTGGCTCCTACAAAGTCAGATTCAGTTCCAGAGAAAGTAGTGACTATATTATCTGCATTCAAACCTCAGTTGAAATATGTAGCAAAGATTGGATTTGTGAATGCAACTGCTACAACAGACACTTCAGCAGTATTTTTAAACTATCAAGTACCAAGTCAAAATTTAAGTTTTGAATATAGACCCATTTCATTAGTACCAAGAGCAATTGTACATGACTCTTTGGTAAGCCTAACCAATATCACCAATTTTAAAATTGGTTTTGGTAACTTTTCACATCAATATGCCCAATTAAGTATCAATAACGTAGATAAATGGAAAAATACACATTCCATTACTTTATTTAATGAAGCATCTACAGGTACCGATTATAGACTACAAATTATTAGAGAATTAGGTGCAAAATATATTGGGGATCAGTATATTAATAAATACAATAATATTCAAACTCAATTATTTTATAATCATAGTCAGCGTTATAGATTTGGTTTAGTACCTAACTCATTAATTTTGCCTGAATCCAATTACGAACATAATTTTGAGCATATGGGTGCTTCGTTTGCTTTATTAAATACTAAAGTAAAACAAAGGCTATTCAATATCCATCCAATTGCTAAGTTTGAGCATTTCCAAGGTATTATTGATGCCACCAATACATGGTATGAAATCAGTAATCCAATGTATTTTCAATTCAGAAATAAGATTAAATTTAACTTAGATGTAAGTTATAGTTTTAGTCAGTATAATCCCACTGGTATTATTCACCAAAAAAATACCATTTTAAGAGCTGATCCGGCAATAAGTATTGAAAAATGGGGTACTATTATCAAAGCAGGGGCGAGTCCAGTATGGGTCAATAAAGATGAATATAAATTCTATCCAAATATCCATTTACAAAAAAAGTTGACAGATACCAATTACTTGGTTAAAACCGGATGGACTACCTTATTTGATAATAACTTATATTCAGGTTTGGCAATTCAAAACCCTTGGATAATGCCTGTGCAAAATATGCTAATTACTTCCAATGAAAGGAAGTATATCACTGTAGATGTAAGTTCTGGCAAACGCCTAGATTATAGTATTGGAGTTTCTATTAATGAATATAGAAATTTACCATTTTTTAATCAAATACATGGAACGGATGTAAATACTTTTGGTTTAAAATATCAAGCAATTTTTGAAAAAAGAGCTGCAACATTGGAAATAGATGCGAACTTAAGATATCAATTTAGTGACAAGTTTTTGTTCATCAATAAATTCAATTACAGACAATTTAATATTATCAGAGAAAATGCAAAACCTTGGGGTATATTGCCTCTTGAAATTAAGTCTTCTTTGAATTGGTTGCCAAATAAAAAGTGGATTATTGAAGCATCGGCACAGTATTGGACAGGCGCTGCACAATTTGAGGCTAATAATAGAGCCTTTGATTTAAAAAATGTACTTGTTTTAAATGCAGGTTTCAGTTACAAATTGTCTTCTGCTTGGAGTGTTTGGGCTAGAGGAGAAAATTTATTAGATAAGCCATATGAGAGATGGGCTAATTATCCATCCTTAGGTGCACAAATTACTGCAGGAATCATCTACTCATTCAGAAAATAAATGAAAGCAATACTAGAACAATATTTTATTGAAAATGGACAATTAGATTTGTTGTCTTGGGGTTGTTTAAAATGGCAAAAGAAACAAGCATCTTTTAATGATAAAGGTATTGATGCTCCTATGGAGTCCATACTTTTTGAGCCTATTGCTTCAGTACCTTCAAAACACTTCTATATTTTTCTTGCAGATAGTTTAGGGATTTCCACAGAACAAGCAGCCATTCAATATGAGCATTTTTTACAATCCTTATTTGATGGTCATCAAGAACAAATTCCACTAGAGAGTTTAGGGACTTTTATTTTTAACAATGGCATATTAAATTGGCAAAATCATTTTGTAAGTAGTGATTTTTATACTGATGTATTTTTTGATAAAGTAACAAACAATGTTATTTTGGAAGATACATCAGAAGAAGATAAAGATAACTGGGTATTAATGGCATCTATTATAGCTATTCTTTCTTTATTAGCAATTTTATTTAAATTTTATCATTAATAATGCACAAAGAGCCATTTAGTCCTTGTCCAATTTGTAATAAAATAGATATTGCTAATTTGTTACATACTAAAGATTATTCGCTCACCAATGAGTCTTTTGAAATAATTGAATGTGCTCATTGTACCTTAAGATATACTTTTCCTATACCATCAATAGATCAAATTGCCCCATATTATAATTTCCCTGATTATATTTCTCATACTGATACAAGATCTGGATGGATGAATAAAATGTATCATGCTGTAAGAAATAGAACCTTAGATCAAAAATCTTGTTGGGTACAGTCATTATTTACAGGATACAAGGGTAAATTATTAGAAGTAGGAGCGGGTACAGGTGCTTTTGCTCATTGTATGAAAGAAAAACAATGGGAAGTAACTGCATTAGAGCCAGATGCGTCAAGTAGACAAAAAGCATTGGAGAATTACAATTTACAATTACAAACACCTGAAACCTTATTTCAAATTCCTGAAAATTCACATGATGTAATTTGTTTGTGGCATGTTTTGGAACATGTACATGATTTAAAAGGCTATATGAAGGCATTTAAATCAATTCTTAAACCCAATGGTAGACTAATTATTGCTGTACCTAATTATACAAGCTATGATGCTCAATATTATAAAAAGTATTGGGCTGCATATGATGTCCCAAGGCATTTATACCATTTTTCACCTACTTCCATTCAATTGTTATTGAAACAGTTTGACATGCATCTGGTTCAAACAAAACCTATGTGGTATGATAGTTATTATGTGAGCTTATTAAGTGAGAAATATAAGAAATCGGGATTTATTGGAATTATAAGAGCTTTAGTGATTGCATCTATATCTAATTTAAAAGCTATTAATAATTCTCAGAGAGCAAGTTCTGTCATTTACGAAATAAAAAAGAAAGGACTTTAATTATTTAATAGTTATCTCTGCCATAATTGGCCAGCATTTTCCTGTAATAAAAATAGTTTTCTTTGTAGGGTGATATGCAATTCCATTTAATACATATCCTGGATCAATACTTGCTGGATTATAATTCACATTTGCCTGTGCTAACAATTGATCAAAATTAATCGTTTCCTTAATTTGACCAGAAATTGGATCAATAAACACAATATCGTTGGTTAAATAGATATTTGCAGCAATTTTACCATCAATGTACTCCAATTCATTAATATCACTTACATAACCAAATTTGTTATATACCCCAATGGTTCTTTGAATGGAAAAGTCTTCAGGGTTAACAAAATAAATATTGCTTCCACCGGTAGATACAATTATGGAAGAATCATTATGTGTTAAACCCCAACCTTCATATGGCCAATACAACTCTTTAATTTTAGTTAAGGTTGTAGCATCGTAAACCATTACTTTTTTTTCCTTCCAGGTGAGCTGATAAATTTTATTATTAAAAAGGGTAGTGCCTTCCCCAAAATCAGTTGAGGGTAATATTACCTTAGCACCAACCTGCTTCATATTGGGATCTAAAATGTGAAGTATACTTCTGCCATAATTTCCTGTGCTTTCAATTAATTTTTCTCCATTGAATACTATACCTTGTGTATAAGAGCTGGTATCGTGTGGATGTATTTTAACAATTTCATATTGTAAAACTTTTGGAGCGTCCAAATTATTTACATTGGTACTCTCTGTAGTATTATTTGCTGTATTACAAGCCAATAACCATAATGAAATTATACATAAACTTACTGCTCTCATGTCAATGAATTAAACATTAAATCTAAAATGCATTACATCCCCGTCTTTTACAATATATTCTTTTCCTTCAATTCTTAATTTACCATTATCTCTACAGGCTGCTTCACTTTTGAATTTAATATAGTCATCAAATGCAATCACTTCCGCTTTAATAAATCCTTTTTCAAAATCTGTATGAATAACACTAGCTGCTTGTGGCGCTTTCCAACCTTTTTCAATTGTCCAAGCTCTAACTTCCTGAACACCTGCAGTAAAATAAGTTTCTAAATTCAATAATTTATAGGCAGATTGGATCAATCTATTTAATGCAGGTTCTTTCATTTGGTATTCTTCCATAAACAATGCCTTATCATCAGCATCTTCCAATTCAGATATTTGAGCTTCAATATTATTACACATTACAATCACTTCTGCACCTTCTTCTTTTGCCATAGCTACTAATTTTTCAGAGAAGGCATTGCCAGTATGCATCGATTTTTCATCAACATTAGCAACATACATCACTGGCTTTTCTGTTAAAAGAAATATATCTGCAATAGCCACTCTTTCTTCTTTGGACAGACCCATTGAACGAATGCTTTTACCTTGCTCTAAGTGTGCTTTACATCTTTGTAAAACTTCTAATTCTGCTTTTGCTTTTGGATCAGTTTTGGCCATTTTTTCTGAACGTTGCATCTTCTTTTCAACACTATCTAAATCTTTTAACTGTAATTCAGTTTCAATAATTTCTTTATCGCTAATTGGGTTAATGGCACCTTCTTCTCTTAATACATTTTCGTCTTCAAAGCATCTAATGACATGAATAATAGCACTTACTTCTCTAATATTCGCTAAGAATTTGTTACCTAATCCTTCCCCTTTACTAGCACCTTTCACTAAACCAGCAATATCCACAATTTCCAATTGGGTTGGAACAATTCTTTGAGGTATAATTAATTCAGCTAATTGATCTAATCTATTGTCTGGCACATCTACCAAACCGACATTTGGCTCAATAGTACAAAAACGATAATTACTAGCTTGTGCTTTTGCACTATTACTTACTGCGTTAAATAAAGTCGATTTTCCTACATTTGGTAATCCCACGATGCCTGCTTGTAAAGCCATAATTGAAATGATTTTTATGACCGCAAAAATACAATTCTAAATGCAAAATGGGCTATATTAGTACCATAAACAATTAGATTATATGGCTTTAAATATCATATGGGTGGCCTTTTTTGTAATTGCATTTACAATTGCCTTGTTTAAATTGATTTTTTTGGGTGATACCGCCATATTTAAGCTATTGGCAGATGGAATATTTGATTCTGCTAAAGTATCTGTAATGGATGTCGCATTGCCTTTAGCTGGCACCATGGTTTTCTTTTTGGGTTTAATGAATATAGCCGAAAAGGCTGGGGCAATACAAAAGTTAGCTAAATGGATGAATCCATTTTTGAGCAGATTGTTTCCAGAAGTTCCTGCCAATCATCCTGCAATGGGTCAAATGGTGATGAATTTTTCAGCCAATATGTTAGGATTAGACAATGCCGCAACACCTTTTGGATTAAAAGCAATGGAGAGTTTGCAAAGTTTAAATCCCGAAAAAGAAAAAGCAACCAATGCTCAAATTATGTTCTTGGTGCTACATACTTCTGGATTGACCATTATTCCGCTTACTATAATATCTTATAGACTGGCAGCAGGGTCTACTGATGCAGCTAGTATTTTTATTCCCTGTGTATTGGCAACTATTGGTACAACATTGGCGTCCATTTTAATGGTGGGTTTTTATCAAAAATTAAAATGGGATATAGTTTTAGTGAGTTGGTTACTTGGTTTAATTGGTTTAATGAGTGGTATTTTATTATTGGTAAATGGATTAACACCAGCCAATAAAGAAGTGGTTTCAAAAGTGGTAGGAAATGGATTGTTGATTTTTATTATTGTGATGATTATTCTAGGCGGAGTGTATAAAAAAGTATCTGTATTTGATGCTTTCATTGAAGGTGCTAAGAATGGCTTTGATGTAGTCTTAAAAATTATACCTTATTTAGTAGCGATGTTAGTAGCTATTAGAGTTTTTAGAGATAGTGGTGCTATGACCTATATTTTAGATGGATTATCCTATTTAATACAGTTAACGAGTGTTAATACTGATTTTATACCTGCATTACCAGTAGCCATTATGAAACCTTTGAGTGGGAGTGGAGCTAGGGGAATGATGTTGGATATTTTTCAAACAAGTGGCCCAGATTCCTTTGTTGGTAAATTAGCCTCTATATTTCAAGGTTCTGCTGATACTACTTTTTATATTATTGCCCTTTATTTTGGAAGTGT
>JAFMEV010000113.1 GCA_017856545.1 Chitinophagaceae bacterium | reverse complement strand
AAAGGATTTAATGCAGATTTGGGATACAGAGGCAAAATCAAATCTTTTTTACAATTTGACTTAAGTGTATTTTATCTAAATTATAATAATCGAATTGGAACAATTACACCAAATGGTAAAAATTATAGATTGATCACCAATGTCGGCGCGAGTAATAGCAGAGGATTCGAGAGCTATATTGAATTCAATCCAGTTCGTGCATTTTCAAAAAGTACTACAACAGATTGTATTGTATTTGCTTCTTATTCATATACCAATGCAACTTATAGTGGCAATCATGCAGATGCTAGTACAAAAGGAAAAAAAGTAGAGAACGCTCCTGCAAATATTTTAAGAGCAGGAATTACGTACAGTATCAAAACTTTACAAGTAACCCTACAAATGAGTAAAGTAGATGAAACATTTAGCGATGCTAATAATACTAGAGTAGCTAGCGCAAATGGCAATACAGGTTTAATTCCAGCTTATACAGTTACAGATTTGAGTACTACATACAAATTATCCAAAATCTGGAATATCAAAGCTGGTATTAATAATCTAATGAATACAACTTACTTCACAAGAAGAGCAGGAGGATTCCCTGGACCAGGTGCATTGCCTGCTGATGGAAGAAACTTTTTTTTAACGGTAGCTGTTAAATTATAAATTAAACAAACCTTTGTTGATTAATTGTAAGGTTTTGGTTTTATAAGTACTCGGCAATAATAAACTAATATTATGTGCACTTCCTCCATAGCTTACCATGGTTACTGGAACTTCATCAATGGCATCAAACAATTTTTTCAATACAGATGATGTTTGAGCAATTTCATTACCCACAATAGAAACAATAGTTTGATCCGTTTCAATTTCTACAGAAGCGATATTGCTTAATTCAGCAACTATTTCTGCTAAATGTAAATCGCTATCAATAGTTACAGATACAGCTACTTCAGAAGTAGTGATCATATCAATGGGTGTCTTGTATTTTTCAAATACTTCAAATATCTTTCTTAAAAATCCATAAGCCAATAACATTCTACTACTCTTGATCTTCACCGCAATAATGCCATCTTTAGCAGCTACTGCTTTCACCCCTACTGTACCAGCTTCTTTCTTAATCACCGTGCCGGCTGCAGAAGGTTGCATGGTATTTAATAATTTAACCGGGATATTTTCTTGTTGTGCTGGCCAGATACATGTTGGATGTAAAATCTTCGCACCAAAATAAGCCAACTCTGCAGCTTCGTCAAAGCTTAACTGCTCTATAGCAACTGTTTTGTCCACTACACGTGGATCGTTATTATGCATTCCGTCAATATCTGTCCAAATTTCGCAAACGGAAGCTTTCACTGCTGCAGCAACCAATGAAGCAGTATAATCACTTCCTCCTCTTTTTAAATTATCTACCTCCCCTTTTGCATTTCTACAAATATATCCTTGGGTGATAAATAATTTCTTAGTGGGATGAGCCGCTAATGTTAATTGTAACTTTTCTCTAATGGTCAATAAATCTGGTTCCTCATTTGCATCCAAACGCATAAACTCTAAAGCAGGAATTAAAGCATGTTCAATATGCTCTTGATCTAAATACAAAGAGAATAATTTAGTACTCATTAATTCACCCTGCGCTAAAATATCTTTATTCAAAGCATCGCTTAAAGAGATTCTTTGTGTGATTTTTAAGAATTCAAAATGCTCATCAATAATTGCATTGGCTTTTGCTCTTAATTCATCAGACTTCAATAAATCAATGATAAAAGAACGATAATGTTTTTCTAAAGTATCAATAATAGTAATTGCACCTTGTTTATCTAATTTAGCCAAAGCATCACTAATGCCCACTAAACTATTGGTTGTTCCACTCAAAGCACTCAACACCACTATTGTAGGTTCACTATCTTTAGTAATTAATTGAGAAACCTGATGCATTCTTTCTGGCTTACCAACACTGGTACCACCGAACTTCATTATCTTCATAATCAAACTTTGTAAGAAAACAAAGGTAAAAAATTATATCGCAAACACGCGTTAGTCTATTGTTAAATAGAGAGGTTAAATTTAGTAGCCAATGTTTCTAAATCCTTTACCACATCATTCACCAAAGGAATACCCTCTTTCATTCTTGTAGCTTCCATGGTTCTTTCTATATCTCCTGCTACGTATACTTTTTCTTGACCTTGAATGGGTTTGGCTGATCTAAATCTGTTTAACCAAAGATCCATATTGCTTTTAAAATCATCAGCAGGTCTAAATGCATCAATACGCATCGCTCCTAAAAAATGTCCCAACCCTTCACCTGGCATATGCTCTGGCATTGGAACATAAGATGGAAATGGTGGTGCCCAAGGACCAAAACTTGCACCACTCAATACTGCACTAAATATATCTACAATAGATCCCAATGCATATCCTTTATGACTTCCTTGTTCTTTTTCTGAACCCAATGGCAATAAAGCTCCACCTTTTTTTAAAATATGTGCATCATTGCTTGCTACACCATTTTCATCCTGAGCCCAACCGGTTGGAATAGGTTGATCATTTCTTTGTGCAATTTCTAATTTCCCATTGGCTGCAGTAGTAGTAGCAAAATCTGCTACAAAAGGAGCTTCTTTACCAGCAGGAACAGCCACTGCAATGGGATTAGTGCCCAACATTTTTTCTGCAGCATAAGTTGGTGCAACCAATGCGCTAGCATTGGTCATCGCCATTCCAATCATGTCTTCTGTTAAAGCCATCATAGCGTGATACCCTGCAATACCAAAATGATTGCTATTTTTTACACTCACCCATCCTGTTCCCACTTGCTTTGCTTTTTCCATTGCAATCTGCATAGCTCTTGGAGCAACAATTAATCCTAATCCTTTATCTCCATCAACCACTGCAGTGGATGGTGTTTCATGTACAATTTGAATATTGGGTTGTGCATTGATTCTTCCTACTTCCCATAAACGAACATAGCCAACCAGTCTGGCAATACCATGGCTATCGATACCTCTTAAATCGGCAGATAATAATACACTTGAAGCTAGACTAGCATCTTCATTGGAACAACCGATGCTAGTAAAAACCTTCAGTGCAAATTGATATAATTCAGTATAACTATAAATGCGTTGACTCATCCTAATTAGAATGGTAAATCATCCATTGATTCGTCTGCTGCATTGGGTGCTGCAGTAGGTGTATAATTAGAAGGAGCTGCACCATCAGATGAACCACCTGAAGGTTTTGCACCTAATAATTGTACAGAAGCAATTCTTAAAGTTAAAGAGGCACCTTGACGGCCATCTGCTGTTGTATAAGATCTAACATCTGGCGTACCCTCTACATATACTTGAGTTCCTTTCTTTAAATAAGGGGCTACTGCTGTTCTATCTGTCCAATAAGAACAATCTACCCATGTAGTTCTATCTTTTTGATTCCCTTGTGCGTCCTTATAACGTTCTGTATGAGCAACGTTGAAATTAATAACTGTTTTTCCGTTTACATTGTTTACTTGTGCGTCCTTTCCTAGGTTTCCGATGACTTGTAGCTTTATCATATAATTATTATTTACACTTTTTGAGTATATGAAGGTAGTAATTTTTCGTTACTTTTGTGCCAAGCCAACTTTTAACTGGCCAAGCATATGAGCAAAAAAGGAAAGGTTTTAGTAGCCATGAGTGGCGGAATTGATAGTACAGTAGCCGCCCTATTATTACACAACGAAGGCTACGAAGTAGTGGGTATTACCATGAAGACCTGGGATTACTCTACCAGCAATACCAATGGAAAAGAAACAGGCTGTTGCAATATTGATTCTTTCAATGATGCCAGATTAGCCGCAGTGAATAATGGATTCCCTCACTTTATATTAGATATACGTGACGAGTTTGGTGATTTTGTGATTGAAAATTTCGTAGAAGAGTATTTAGCAGGCCGCACTCCGAACCCTTGCGTAATGTGCAATACCCATATTAAATGGAGAGCCTTATTAAAAAGAGCCGATGCATTGGGCTGTGATTTTATTGCTACTGGGCATTATGCTAAAGTGCGTCAACATACCAATGGAAGATATGTGATTTCAAAAGGCTTGGATGAAACCAAGGATCAGAGTTATGTGCTTTGGGGAGTGGATCAAGACTTATTGAGCAGAACCATTTTGCCATTAGGTGGTATGCATAAAAAAGATATTAAGCAAATGGCCATTGATATGGGCTACCCAGAATTGGCGAAGAAAAGCGAGAGCTATGAAATTTGTTTTGTACCTGATAATGATTATCGTGGTTTCTTAAAAAGAAGAGTGGAAGGATTAGAAGAGCGTGTAAACGGAGGATGGTTTGTAGATACCAAAGGAAAAAGATTAGGCAAACACAAGGGCTATCCTTTTTATACAATTGGTCAAAGAAAAGGATTGGAAATTGCTTTAGGCAAACCAGCTTATGTAACTGCGATTGATCCTGTAAAAAATATTGTGGTAATTGGTGACGAAAACGATTTGGATCAAAACGATATGTTGGTGGCTAAATTAAATTGGATCAAATACGATCACTTAGATGGCCCAATGGATTTGATGGCTAAAATTAGATACAAAGACAGTGGTGCATTATGTACTTTGTCTCCAACTGATATGGGCGTGCAAGCAAGATTTTATGAAAATGTAAAAAGTATTGCACCAGGTCAAAG
>JAFMEV010000112.1 GCA_017856545.1 Chitinophagaceae bacterium | reverse complement strand
CGCTACTTATCTTTGATACAAACTTTATAAATAGGTTCATGCCATATACCATCATTTTTCAAAAAACTGCAGTGCTGCAAGCGCTGAGATACCATTTTATCAAGCAGTCCGAAATCAAAACTTTATTGGTCATTGTGAATGTATATGCCATTGTCACTGCCATATTATTGTATTACAAAAAGATTCGCCCAGAACTATTTTTATTGGGCTCGGTTTTATGGATCGTCTTAATGCTTTTGTTCTGGTATATTTTGCCTTGGTGGTTTTATAAAAAAACTGATTTATTTAAGTACCAATGGCAATTTAGTTTTAATCAACAAGGAGCCAATTTGGTTTGCCCACAAGGAGAAGCTGCTTGGAACTGGTTGGAGGTGAAGCATTATTTTGAAAGCCCGGCTTTTTTTCACTTTTATTTTGGGCCTAAATCCTTTTTTATCATCCCAAAAGAACCCTTTTCTTATGAGGAACAACATGAAATCAGGGGTTTTTTGAAATAAAAATCGGTGCTTTTTTACGCTCAATTGTTAGTTTTAAAGCCTTATTTAGCTCTATTTTTCAACAAAACTCCTAATGTGCACAATTGTGCAAACAAAAAAGCAAATAAAATATGACTTTTTTAACAAAAAGTATATTTTTGCGCCGTAAACAAAAACTATTTACAATGTCAGACATCGCATCAAGAGTTAAAAAAATCATCGTTGACAAATTAGGCGTTGATGAAGCAGAAGTTACTAACGAAGCATCATTTACAAATGATTTGGGAGCAGATTCATTAGACACTGTTGAATTAATTATGGAGTTCGAAAAGGAATTCAACATTTCTATTCCAGACGAGCAAGCAGAAACTATTACAACCGTTGGTCAAGCTGTTGCTTACATCGAAGAGCACGCGAAATAATTTTATTTCAAGCTGAATCATCGGCATATTTTTCAATCCGCCTTTTTGAGCCTTTAGCTTTAAAGGCGGATTTTTAATTTTTTTAAATTTTTTTACATGCAAACTAAGCGCATTGTAGTTACTGGCATTGGCACTTTAAATCCATTAGGAAACAATTTGGAAACCTATTGGGACAACCTTATCAAAGGTGTTTCTGGTGCAGATATGATTACGCAGTTTGATGCTTCTAAGTTTAAAACAAGATTTGCATGTGAAATAAAGGGTTTTGATCCAACAGAATTCATGGATCGAAAAGAAGCAAGAAAATTAGACCGTTTTGCTCAAATAGCCTTGGTGGCAAGTGATCAAGCGGTTATAGATGCAGGTATTACAAAAGACAATGTAGACCACGATAGAGTAGGAGTGATTTTTGCAAGTGGTATTGGTGGTTTGACCACATTTACAGAAGAGGTAACCAATTATGTGAATGGAGACGGTACCCCAAGATTTAATCCATTCTTTATTCCTAAAATGATATTGGATATTGCTGCAGGGCAGATTTCTATGAAGCATGGTTTTAGAGGACCTAACTACGCGGTGGTAAGTGCATGTGCAAGTAGTACCAACGCTATTGTTTCTGCCATGGATAATTTAAAATTAGGCAAGGCAGACATTATTATTACAGGCGGAGCAGAAGCGGTGATTGGTGCAGCAGGTATGGGTGGCTTTAATGCCATGAAAGCCATGAGTGAACGTAACGATGATCCAAAAACAGCTAGCCGTCCTTATGATAAAGACCGTGACGGATTTATTATGGGAGAAGCTGCCGGTGTTTTAGTATTAGAAGAATATGAGCATGCAAAAAGACGCGGTGCTAAAATATATTGTGAAGTAGTAGGTGGCGGTGCAACTGCAGATGCCTATCATTTGACTGCCCCACATCCTGATGGATTGGGCGCAAAAAATGTGATGATAGCTGCTTTAAGAGATGCTGAAATGCAAGCCAATGAAATTGATTATATCAATACACATGGAACTTCTACCCCATTAGGTGATATTGCAGAAGCAAAAGCGATTACTGAAGTATTTGGTGAACACGCTTACAACTTAAATATTAGTTCTACCAAATCTATGACTGGACACTGTTTGGGTGCTGCTGGTGTAATTGAAGCAATAGCTTGTATTCAATCTGTGATTCATGATATCGTTCCACCAACGATCAATCACTTTACAGACGATCCAGAATTAGATAGTCGTTTGAATTTCACTTTCAACACAGCTCAAAAAAGAGTGGTGAATGCAGCCTTGAGTAATACATTTGGATTTGGCGGTCATAACGCATGTGTGATTGTGAAAAAATTCAAGGACTAAGTCTCGTGAAAATTCTTAACGATCTATATTCGTTTTTCAATCAATCTGATTTTGAGAAAAATCTATCCTTGCTTATTGGATACCGCACAAGAAATTTTGAATTGTTTAAAACAGCATTGAATCATCGATCTGTAAAAGATAATCCAACAGAAAATAACGAAAGATTAGAGTTTTTAGGTGATGCCATTATTGGTTCTGTGGTAGCTGAGTATTTATTTAAAAAATATCCCTACAAAGGCGAAGGTTTTTTAACAGAGATGAGAAGCAAGATGGTCAATAGACAGCAGCTCAACCATATTGCCATACAAATGGGTTTAAGAAAACTAACTCGTTTTAATAAAATGGATGGCGGTTTAAAAACTAGTCAAATTTTTGGAAATACTTTAGAGGCTTTGGTAGGTGCCATTTATCTAGATAAGCAATACAATTTTACCAAGCATTGGATTATACAAAAAATGATACAACCCTATTTGTTTATGGATGAATTGGAACAAATAGATATCAATATCAAAAATAAAATTATTGGTTGGGCATTAAAACAGGGAAAGCAGATAGATTTTGTTTTAGCCGAGGAAGTGCAAGAAGGTAGAAGAAAATTATTTACCATCAATGTGGTGATTGATGGAGAAGTGATCGCTAGTCAAAAAGGGTTCACCAAAAAAGATGCTAGTCAGTTGGCAGCACAAAAAGCCATTGAAAATTTAGGTTTATAGAACTTGCTTTAAGCAATACTTTGACAAAGTTCAATCAACACTCCATTACAATCCTTTGGATGCACAAAACATACTAGTTTATTATCTGCCCCTTTTTTTGGATCTTCATTTAACAAGGTAAATCCTTCCTTTTTCAAACGCTCCATTTCGACAAGGATGTCTGGTACTTCAAAAGCAATATGATGCATTCCTTCCCCCTTCTTATCAATATACTTAGCAATAACCCCATCGGCTTGATTACTTTGAACCAGTTCAATTTTGCTACCATTTTGAAGAAAAAAGGCTGTTTCTACTTGTTCTGAAGCCACATTTTCTGTTTTATAGCAACTGGTCCCCAATAAACGCTCAAATAGGGGGATACTCACTGCTAGGTCTTTTACTGCGATTCCAATATGATCCACTTTGTAGTCCATGTCATTTTTGCTTTACGAATTGAGAAAAATTGGCCTTTTATCTTACACGAATTCAACAATATCAAGTGTTTAGAGCTATCTTTGCTCCCTAGAAAAAATCAAATTCGGATATGTTAAAATTACCAATTTATCTTGATCATAACGCAACTACGCCAATGGATCCAAGAGTATTAGAGGCGATGATCCCTTATTTTACCGAAAATTTCGGTAATGCGGCAAGTAGAAACCATTCTTTTGGATGGCATGCAGAGGAAGCAGTGGATTATGCACGTGAGCAAGTAGCTCAATTAATCAATGCAGATCCTAAAGAAGTGATCTTTACTTCTGGTGCAACAGAGGGAGACAATCTTGCTATCAAGGGTGTTTATGAAATGTACGCAAGTAAGGGTAATCATATTATCACTTGTACTACAGAGCATAAAGCTGTATTAGATACCTGTAAGCACTTAGAAAAATTAGGTGCAGAAGTAACTTATTTAGAAGTACAACCAGATGGTCTAATTGACTTAAAACAATTAGAAGCAGCCATGAGACCTACCACTATTTTAGTAGCGATCATGTATGCTAATAACGAGATTGGAGTAATTCAACCTATCAAAGAAATCAGTGCTATTGCAAAAAAACATGGCGCATTGTTATTTACAGATGCGGTGCAAGCAGTAGGTAAAATTCCTGTTGATGTTATTGCTGATGGAATTGATATCATGGCATTTACTGCACATAAAATGTATGGACCAAAAGGAGTGGGTGCATTGTATGTAAGAAGAAAAAATCCAAGAGTAAAAGTTACTGCACAAATGGATGGCGGTGGACATGAAAGAGGAATGAGAAGTGGTACATTGAATGTTCCAGGTATTGTGGGTTTTGGTAAAGCATGTGAGATTGCAAGAACAGATATGGCTGCAGATACAGAACGTATTGCTAAATTGAGAGATAAATTAGAGAACGCATTAAAACAAATTGATGAGTCATATGTGAATGGTAATCCAGCACATCGTTTACCTCATGTAAGCAATATCTCTTTCAAATATGTAGAGGGTGAAGGTTTGATGATGGGCTTTAACCAAAATATTGCCTTATCTTCAGGTTCAGCTTGTACATCTGCTTCTTTAGAACCAAGCTATGTATTAAAAGCATTAGGCTTAGGGGATGATTTAGCACATAGTTCATTGAGATTCGGTTTAGGACGTTATACAACAGAGGAGCAAATCGATTATACTATCAAGGCGGTTACAGATACTGTTTTGAAGTTAAGAGAAATGAGCCCTCTTTGGGAAATGTTCAAAGAAGGTGTGGACATTGATTC
>JAFMEV010000111.1 GCA_017856545.1 Chitinophagaceae bacterium | reverse complement strand
ACCACTCTAACATTTCTAGAAAAACTTTCTTCAAGGGATATGAACGTTTCAGTACGTTCTATCCCTTTTATTTTTTGTAGTTCATCGTGTAATACAAAACGAAGTTGTTGAATGTCTTTGCAAACAATTTCAGCAAACATGCTATAGTTACCAGTGGTATAATTCAAACGAACAATCTGCGGAATTTTCTGCAAGGCTTCTGCAACACTATCATATAAAGAACTCTTCTCTAAATAAATACCAATAAATGCAATGACATCGTAACCCAATACTTTCATATCCACAGCCAAACGCTTCCCTCTTACAATTCCTAATTCTTCTAATTTCTTAATACGCACATGGATGGTACCTCCAGAAACAAATAATTGCTTCCCTAAATCTGCATAAGAAATCTCTGCATCCAGCATCATAGATTGAATAATCTGTAAATCCAGCTTATCTAGGCTTTTGTCAATGTTCAATTTTGGGGTGTTTTTAGGGTCCATTTTTGTGTAATTTTAAATATAAAAGCAATTTATTAAATAAAATCTATATTTTAAAATAATTCATTAAATTATTTGCAACATATTAGCCATTACATTAGTTTTGATTTATCAAATGAGCAATATTTTAAGAAAAACCATACTCAAATGATGAGTTCTTTATACTGTGGGGTGATGAAATTTTGGAATACATGCCTCCTTGTCTCGGAGGTGGGGATCACGGGATAAACGTAACATAGAGCCGTCTAGCAATAGACGACCAGGGTCGACCACTGAACTTTGTGTTATAGCTAACTGCCTCATGAAGGTTCGAGCCCTTCCCCTACAGCCACAAAGCCTCTTACCTATCCGGTGAGAGGCTTTTTCATTTTAGCCAGATTATTTCACTAATTTAATAGTGATTAAACGACTGCTATGAAAAAATCTATCTGCATTTTTTGCTTAATGCTCCTCAGCACCATCATTTCATTAAACACATTTGCACAAAAAAATACACTAAAAGTTAAAGGGCTTCAGCAAAAAGTAGAAGTATTAAGAGATCAATGGGGCGTCAACCATATCTATGCCAATAATGAACATGATTTATTTTTCACTCAAGGTTATTGTGCTGCAAAAGATAGATTATTTCAGTTTGAAATTTGGAGAAGACAGGCCACTGGAACCACTGCAGAAATTTTAGGTGCAAGAGAAATCAAAAGAGATATTGGTACAAGATTATTTCAATACAGAGGAAGTATAGAAAAAGATTTAGCAAAATACCATCCAAGAGGTGTAGCTATTATCAATGCCTATGTTCAGGGAGTCAATGCATATATCAAAGAAGCCAATCAAAACCCAATCACACTACCCATTGAATTTAAATTATTACATATTCAGCCAAAAGAATGGACAGCAGCTGTTGTAATATCAAGACACCAAGGTTTACTAGGCAATATCACACAAGAATTAAACATTGCAAGAGCAGTGGGTAAAATTGGAGAAGATAAAGTAAAGGATATTGTTTGGTTTCATCCAAAGCAACCTAATTTAAAAATGGATAGCAGTATTCAACCTGCTTTTTTAGAAAAAGATATTTTAGGATTATACAATGCTTATAGAAACGAATTGGTTTTTCAAAAAAGTGATTTTGGAGAAAAGGATGAAGATGCAGTAATGAATACAAATAATAAACCTGAGAAAGATTTATTTCTTCAGAGTCAAGAAATGGAGGGAAGTAATAACTGGATTGTTGCAGGATCTAAATCTGCTAGTGGTTATCCATTATTAGCGAATGATCCACACAGAAAAATTGCCGTTCCTTCTTTAAGATATATTGTACACTTGGTAGCACCGGGTTGGAATGTGATTGGTGGCGGTGAGCCAGAAATTCCAGGTGTATCCATTGGTCATAATGAAAAAGGCGCATGGGGTTTAACCATTTTTGAAACAGATGGAGAAGACTTATATGTGTATGATTTAAATAAAAAGAACCTAAACCAATACTGGCACAAAGGTCAATGGAAAGACATGAAATTGATCCAAGATAGTATTCATGTAAAGAATAGTGCGGATGTAAAGATCACCCATAAATACAGTATCCATGGACCCATCTGTTTTATTGATTCAGTCAATCATAAAGCCTATGCAATAAGAGCAGCATGGATGGAACCCGGAGGAGCTCCTTATTTAGCTTCTTTAAGAATAGACCAAGCAACAGATTGGGAAAGTTTTAGAGAAGCCTGTTCTTACAGTCATATCCCAGGAGAGAATATGATTTGGGCGGATAAAAAAGGGAATATAGGTTGGCAAGCAGTGGGCATTATTCCAGTACGTAAAAACTTTAGTGGCTATGTTCCTGTTCCTGGAGATGGTAGATTTGAATGGGCTGGTTATTTACCCATCAAGGAAAGACCTCATTTATTCAATCCATCCAAAGGATTTTTCGCCACTGCCAATCAAAATGTAACCCCAACAAATTATACGCAATGGGATGCTATTGGATACACTTGGGCAGATCCATTTAGAGGAAATAGAATTGATCAAGTATTAGAGCCGAATAATAAAATTGACCTACCTACGATGGCAGCATTGCAAACAGATTATTATTCTATACCTGCGAGTAGAATGGTGCCTTTGCTATCCAACATATCATTTGAAGATGATCATCTGCAAAAAGCAAAATCCTATTTAACGAATTGGAATTTTATCTTGGATAAAAATAGTGTTGCTGCAGGAATATATGTAGCATGGGAAAAAGAGATTGCTACCATGATGAGTGCTTTATTGATTCCAGCTGAAGTAAAATCTTTAATTAGTTTGCAAATAAGTACAATTATACAAAGACTCGAAAATCCTACTACGCATTTTGGAGACAATGCAATCAATAAAAGAAATAAATTACTTCAAGAAGCATTTACAAAAGCGATTAATAACTTACAAAAAAAATTAGGACCTTCTATGGACCAATGGGTATATGGACAAGCCAAATACAAACATACTACCATGGAACATCCGCTTTCTTCCATTGTAAGTAAAGAAATAAAGCAACAACTTAATTTAGGACCATTGCCCAGAGGCGGAAATGGACAAACCCCAGGATCTACAGGTAGTGGAGACAATCAACTAAGTGGTGCTAGCTTTAGAATCTTAATTGATACAAAGGATTGGGACAAGGCATTAATGATCAATACACCAGGTCAATCTGGAGATCCAAGCAGCCCTTACTACAGAAACCTTTTTGAAACATGGGCTAATGATCAATACTTCCCTGCTTATTATTCAAAGGAAAAAATAAAATCTGTTACCAAAGAAATAACTGTTTTACAACCACATTAAAACACTGCTTTCAATGGATTCAATTGGAATGATGTAAGCTTTGTCTTTTTATCGGTAGATCTTATGGCTATTTTGGTATAGGGCTTCTTGCTAAAATATAAATCTGTCATTACGGTTAAGCCATTATCAGCAAACAATTCAATACTGGCTTTATCGATGATGATATCCAAATTCATTTTGGGTGCATTGGTAAATCTTGGAGCAACATGTTTTGCAGCAAAATCAGGATGAAAATTAGTGATGCCAGATTTTGAACGATCCATAAAATATTGATGCTTTACATGATCATATCCAATGATCAATTCTTCTTGTTGTGAATTAGATAAAACAATTTCAAAAGATCTAGCAGTATCCAGATTCAATTGTACTCTTGAAGGCTTGATACCATGCTTCTTATTGATCACAAATGGTTTGGATAGCGCTATATTTTTATCATGTTCACTACCCACCCATTTTTCCAATCGCTCCACTCTTTCAATAGGATTAGAAGCTAATAAAAAACCATATGCGCTATCACCCGTATTCACTAAAGACAAATTTCTTGGTATCGTTAAACCTGAGCGCCATTTTTGAGTAGGCACTACTTGTGCATACAACCAGTTACTCATCCATCCTGCTAATATGATTTTATCCCCTGTATTGTTCCAAGTAACCCCTGCATAATTATCAGCACCATAATCCATCCATTTAGCTGCTCTATCATAGGGTGTAAAATAATGACCATCAAAATCACCCACAAAATATTGCGTGCCTGATCCCTTTGCTGGAGCACCTGGATTCACATTCACAATCAATACCCAACGTTTCTTTCCATCTACATCAAAAGAAACCAAATCTGGACACTCCCAATTTCCATCATGCACGCCCATACTTGGACCACCAATATCCGATTCCTTTTTCCAATCTCTTAAATTAGGTGAACTATAAAATTCAATATGATCTCCTACAGCTAAAGACATGATCCATCTATTGGTTGGTTCATACCAAAAAACTTTAGGATCTCTAAAATCTTTAAGATGTGGCGTCCTAATCACTGGATTGCCTTTATAGGTTTTGAAGGTCTTGCCTGCATTTAAACTAATAGAAATACTTTGGTTTTGATAATCATCTCTTCCTGCTTTCTCCCCTTCCATACTATGCTGGGTATAGATCGCCACCAAGGGCGCTTTTCTACCTCTACCAAATCCAGAAGTATTATTAGAATCAATCACCGCACTGCCCGAAAAAATAGTCCCCAAATCATTTGGATACAAGGCAATTTTTTTATGCTTCCAATGAATTAAATCCTTACTAGTTGCATGCCCCCAATGCATGGGCCCCCAAACAGAAGCATTTGGATTGTGTTGATAATATAAATGATACACCCCTTTTACATAAATCATCCCATTGGGATC
>JAFMEV010000023.1 GCA_017856545.1 Chitinophagaceae bacterium | reverse complement strand
AACTAGAAAACTTCTCCAAGATTCATGAAAATCCCTTGGGACCCGCCTTGTCCAAAAGCGTAATCTATGGCAACATTGGTATTGGAATGTTTATTAAGCTTTATTCTAATTCCAGCTCCATAGCCAGTTCTAATTTGTTGTAAACCTTTTTGTAAGGGTTCTGCGACAGAAAGCATATTTGCAAAAACCACTCCTCCAATAAAACCATTTTCTGTGATGCCAAATCTATATTCGGATTCTGCAAAAAATAATTTTTCTCCTCTAAATCTTCCTTGTATAAAACCTCTTCCTGTATTGGAATTTCTATCTGATGCAGTGTAGGGAATATCGAGATAGGGGGCTTTCCCGCTTAAGGTAAGTACATTATAGCTCCAAAATGCCAACATGTTTTTTCTAAACAATGGAATATATTTTCTCAGATCCATTGTAATACTCTGTAGTGCATAATCACTACCCAATAATGTAAGATTAGATCTATAAGATAGATTTAAATAAGCAGATGCGGTATTTGGATTGACAATACTTGTTCTACTATCATACAAAAGATCTACTGTAAGGCCAGTTGAATTGGAGGTTTTTGATGGGCCATATTGTGTGAATCCGTATATAGGTTTATTCACTGTAGATGAGTCAGATATGTTCCAACGATAATCTATATTTAATCCGGGACCTATATACCAATTTTGAGCAATTCTTTTTACAATGGACTGATGTAATTTTAAATAAGAATAATCAATTTGATCAAAACGATCCAATTGATTATTGGCAGTGCCTAAGCCAAAATCTTTTTGAGGAAATTTTAAGTAAGACCAATTGGTATTAATGTTGTACTCATTATTTTTCAACCAAATATTGCTTATAAATTGACTTATAATTTGTTTATTCTGGGTGATTTTTAATTCGGTAGAATAAGTGGCATTTTTTGTGGCTAAGTATTTACTTGGTTTTACGTAGTTGGCATTCAAAGAAGCTGCCAATTTACTAATCATGCTATATTCAACTGCTGGAATAAATGAAAATTGAGGTTTAGATATGGTCTCGCCTATGGATCTATCTTTATTGATTTTTAGTACTCTATAAATACCATCTACAAAATCTACCATAGAGTCTTTGCCAGGCTGTTTATAAAAGGCTAAAGTAAAAATGTTTTTTTTATGTAAACTGCTATCTTTTTGTAATTGAGCTTTACTAGTATATGAAATCAACATAATACTTATTCCAACAAAAAGAGGCTTTTTAAGGATTTTGTACAAATGATTAGTTTTTATAAAAGGTAATTTTCACAAAGTTACACAATATTTACCGATCTATATTTCAGCGAGAAGTTTCGTATCTTAGATCTCTTGAAGAACGTCTTTGCCATAATTTGTTTGTTTTGTTTACTACTTACAGCTAGTAGTATAAGCTATTTCTATTGGTTAGAAGAAGAGTTACATGAAAAAGAAATATTTGCTCTTATTGACACTGGGGAATGGAATATTGAAAATTTGAATGCATCATCTGGTCAAATTAAGCTTGAATTAAAAGAAAAAGACCATCTACCCGAAGGATATACTTGGGAAGAAGAGGGAAGAGAGTTTAGTTATAAGGGGATGTTTTATGATATCATTTCGTTTAAAAAAACTTCAAAAGGCTGGGAATTGATTGCTGTATCTGATGAAGAAGAAGCGGAAATGGTAGCAAAACAATCTAATCACTCAGATCGTCAACAATTAAAGTTTTCAAAAATTCAATTGATATTTATATCACCAAGTTATATACAAACAAGTTATTTATTCGATCTTTCAAATATATTATATACTGAATTTCATACTGAAATTACTCAACGCACAATTAGTCATCATTCACCTCCTCCAGAGTTTATTTAATTTTTAATTATTAGGTCAATTATTTTGACCAATCATTCTCTTTAAAAAATTAAATATGCGAAAATTAATTTTAGCAATTTTATTGATTGGGAGTGGTTTGGAGCTGAGTGCACAAAAAGATACAAGCAACTCATTGAAAGATGTTGTAGTATATGCCAATAAGTTTCCAACACTTTCCAAGAATATTATTCAAACTATTGGAGTTATAACTGATAAAAATTTAATTCAGTATCAGTCAACTACAGCAGATATTTTGACTGCATCTGGACAGGTTTTTGTTCAAAAAAGTCAACAAGGTGGAGGAAGTCCAGTAATAAGAGGTTTTGAAGCAAGTAGAATATTGTTACTTGTGGACGGGGTGAGAATGAACAGTGCTATATTTAGATCTGGGCATTTACAAAATATTATTACTGTAGATAATATGAGTTTAGACAGAGTTGAAGTGAATTATGGCCCTAGCTCAACCATGTATGGATCTGATGCTTTAGGCGGAGTCATTAATTTATTCACTAAAGCGCCCCAGTTACATAATAGTAAAAAGTGGAAGACTAATGGGAATATGATTTATAGATATGCCAGTGGTCAAAACGAGAATCGTCAGCATATTGACTTTAATATAGCCAATCATAAATGGGCTTTTGTAAGCTCTTTTACCAATAGTCGCTTTGGCGATCTAAGACAAGGAAACAAAAGATTAGCAGCATATCCGGATTTTGGAAAAAGATTATTTTATGTTTCTACTGAAAATGGGGTAGATGTTATAAAAGATAATAGGGCCAATGTGAATATTCAAAAAAATACAGAATATGATCAAATTGATTTCTTACAGAAAATTTTGTACAAGCCTTCTGCTAATACAGAACATCTTTTAAATTTTCAGTTATCTAATTCATCCAATATCAATAGATATGACCGTTTATCTGAAAGCAGTAAAGGAGTACCAGTATTTGCAGAATGGTATTATGGACCCCAATTGAGAAATATGATATCTTATAAATTGAATAAAACACAATTAAAAGGATATTTTCAAGAATTAACTATCAATGCGAATTACCAACACTTAGAAGAAAGCAGAATTACTAGAAGATTCCAATCAAATAATAAAGATACTAGATTAGAAAAAGTGGATATTTTTGGATTAGTTGCCGATTTTTTACATACAGATAAAAATGGGGAAATACATATTGGGGTTGAATCTTATTATAATATTGTACAATCTACTGCCAATAGAACCAATACTTCCTCATTGGCAAAAACTCCTATACCTACTCGCTATAGTGATGGACCAACCAATATGTCTTATCAAGCAGTTTATGTGCAGCAAACCAAATACTTGCATCCAAAATGGGTGCTTAATGATGGATTGAGATTGAATTTCGTACAATTGAATGCTCAGTTTAAGGATACCGCTTTAATGCATTTGCCATTTACTGAGGCTAAACAAAATAATACTGCATTGACTGGTAATATTGGCATAGCCTATAATGGTGATAAAGGAATTAGATCCACATTTGGTATAAGTTCAGGCTTTAGAGCCCCCAATGTAGATGACTTAACCAAGGTTTTTGATACTAGGACTGGTTATGTTTTGGTGCCCAATAAAAATTTGAAACCAGAATATACCTATAATGCAGAATGGACAATATCTAAAAGTAGCTCTCTGTATTCTTTAGGAGCTAGTGTTTTTTATACTTTGTTTAATAATGCATTGGTGGTTGATAAGTTTACATGGAATGGCAAGAGTGCCATTTTATATCAAGGTGTATTGAGCGATGTATATGCTACACAAAATAAAGCAAAAGCCAATTTATATGGATTTAATGTAAATGGAAGATTAAGAATTATGCAAGGCACAGAGTTGAATGCTACTTATACTTATACTAAAGGAAATTATATTGATCAATCAAAAAGAATGCCTTTAGATCATATACCTCCTGCTTATGGAAGATTTGGACTAAAGCATAATAACAAAGTATGGAATGCAGAAATTTTTAGTGTCTTTAATAGTTGGAAGCGAATAGCTGACTATAATTTAAATGGTGAAGACAATGAGATATATGCTACTAAAGATGGAATGCCTTCATGGATGACACTTAATTTTAATGCGCAATTTATTCCAACCCAGGATTTGACTATTGGTTTTGGTGTTGAAAATATTACAGATCTCAATTATAGACATTTTGCAAGTGGTATCTCTGCTGTCGGAAGAAATTATTTATTGAGTTGTAAAGTAAATTTCTAATATTTTAAAGATCCAATATTGCTAGAGAATATTTTTACAGCAATAGCTAAAAGAATCACTCCAAAAAATTTACGCACTGCTAGTAAGCCCCCGGGCCCTAGCAGGCGTTCTATTAAGTTCAAAGATTTTAATACGATATAAATAATAATAAGGTTTACAACTATTCCGGCTAATATATAAACTTCTTCAAAGTTTGCCTTAAGCGACATGATGGTTGTTAAGGTTCCGCTTCCAGCAATGATGGGGAATGCAATTGGAACAACAGAACCAGTATGCCCATTCTTATCTCCTTTAAATATTTCATGACCTAATACCATTTCCAATCCTAATAAAAAGATAACAATAGATCCACCTACTGCAAATGATTTTACATCTAGCCCAAGCATTTTTAAAAAGGGTTTACCTAAGAACATAAATGCAATCATCAATCCACCAGAAATAAGTGTTACCTGGGTGGATTTAATTTTACCAACTTTTTCTTTCATGGAGATAAGCAATGGAATAGATCCTACAATATCTATTACGGCAAACAAGGTGAAAATCACAGTAAGTAGTTGGTCAAATTTAAATTCCATAAAAAAGCTTTGTATGAAGATACAAAGCTTTTTTTATTTACTTACCATTTCGTTTTACATGGATTAGCGCAAAATGAATCCAATTTGAAAGTTTTGCCCCATTGTATTGTAGCCATTAATTTCTTGAAATTGATCATTTAAAATATTTTGAGCATCCCCATAAATTTGTATTCTTTTGGAATATTGGTAGCTAATATGCGCATTCAATAAGGTATAGTAATCTAACACTACATCTTCTTTGCCATATCCACCCACATCATAACGCTTACTAATATATCTGGCCGCTACAGAAGCATCCCATTTTTTATTTAGTTTTAATTGATATTGAAAATTAACAACATGCTTTGGTCTCTTTAGTAAATAATTATAGGTAATTGTGTCTGTATTGGTTAATCTATTTTGATTGGTCTCTTTTCCGTTTAATAAAGTATAATTAATACTAAATTGATTTTGTTGATTGATTCGGTGCGTTAATTCTATTTCAAGACCATTCACATTTTGTTGAATAAAGTTGAAAAAATTAAAATCTAAATAATTATAATCAATTCCATTATTTATTTTTCTATTGAACCATACCGCTCTAGTATACAATGGTGTACTGTTGTATTCCAGCCCCATTTCTGTATTAATAGATGTTTCTGCTTTTAATTGACTATTGTAGCTAATTTGGTATAAAGAAGGCGCTTTGAATCCACTTGAAATACTTGCGATAGCTCTTAATTTAGAACTTATAGCATAAGAAGGGCTTAAGGTAAATGTCTGATTGTTCCCGTATCTAGAATGATTGTTGTATCGGCTACCTAATTCAAGCAAAAACTTCTTATTGTTATTATTGATGATTACAGAACCATAGATAGCATTTTGGTATTGGAAAGTATCTTTGAATATTTCATTGTAAGGGCCCCATCCGCTAATACTTTCATAGGTTTGATTATAAGATCCGTATCTGAAATCAGAGCCCACAATGTATTGTACATTTTTTGATAATTGATAAGAGTAAAAAATATCTGCATAATGTGTACTACCATTATAGAGGTTATTCTCGTAAATTAAATAAGTTTTATCTAAACTATCGTTTAAGTAACTTCTGTCCTGTGTAGTATATTGATACTGAAATTGAAAGGAAGCTTTATCTTTTTTATATTTAAGAATCATGCCATGTATACTTGTTGCATTCTTAAAGCTAGCGTCTTTATCGTCTTTAAAAGCACCGTAATCAATACTTGCATTGTAAGAAGTTTTTCTAGAAGTCCATTGAAGGTTCCAATTTGAATTTATGTCATATTGGAATTTGGCAAACCAACTTTTGTTTTCATATGCATCATTATCATAAGTATTGGTTTTATTGGGATCGTATGCAGAAGAAAAGCCAGCAGCTGTTTGTTTTTCTAGTCCAATTAAATAATTCACTTTTTTAACACTACCATTTAATTGAAGATTGGCTCTTTTATTTTGATAGCTTCCAAAACCTGCACCCCCAGTTAACCAAGATGTAGTTTTTTTCTTAGTGATGATATTGATAACCCCACCAATAGCATCAGAACCGTACAAAGTAGATTGAGATCCCTTTAATATTTCAATTCTTTCAATTTGATCAATGGGAATCAGGTTTAAATCAAATTCATTGCTAATCATTGAAGGATCACCCACTGGAGCACCATCTATTAAAATCAAGGTTCTTCCACTTGACGCACCGCGCATATAAATGCTAGGCACTGTACCTAAATTACTTAAGCTTCCTGGAAGTTGTAAGCCAGCCTGCTCATTCAATACCTGTGCAATGGTTCTCCCAGTTTGACTGGCCAATTGTTGAGCATTGATAATGGTGAGTACTTTACCGGTGCTGTTTTGCTTCTGCTCAATTTTGTTAGCAGTCACAATAACTTCATTTAATGTGTTGTCCGTTTGAACACTGTCTTTGCTTTTTGAAAAAGCAAATGTTTTTGTGGCAATGAATACCACTAAGAGCATAAATGTTTTTTGGCTCATTGTTGTTTATTTTTTGAATGAAACAATGAGCTTCCTGATAGAAGAGAATTCTTTTACAAATCCTTGCTTTTTACCCGAAAGCTTTTGGTTACTTTAATTAGGCAGGTCTTCTGGCTCGTTCCTAACATTGCATCCTTCCCAAATTGCTTCAGTGGATATTGCAACGATTGCCTTGGCGTTGAACTTACAGCTACGGGAATAGCTCCCGGTTTTAACGGGATTCCCTTTTAATCATGTAATGAACCTAATCGAGAACAAACTTAAATGATATTCTTTGTCTCAGATTTTATATTTATTAACCCCTTGTTGAAAACTAGAATTGTTTTAATATATTTATGCTTAACTAGTAAAGGATGAAAGAAAAACAAGGGATTAATTTTTTTAGCTTAACCATGATTGTGGTGAGTTTGGTGATTGGGATGGGTATTTTTAAAACACCTGCAACGATCGCTGCAAAATCTGGTACTCCTTTGATCTTTTTTAGTGCATGGACTATTGGTGGCATTATTGCTTTATTTGGTGCGCTGACTTATGCAGAAATAGGGCAAAGATTACCTGTGATGGGAGGATATTATAAAGTATTTGCACATTGTTACCATCCTGCAGTTGGATTTACCATCAATGTTTTGATTTTAATAAGTAATGCAGCATCTCTTGCTGTGGTGGCTTTAATTGGTGCAGATTATGTGAGTGATTTATTATTTGGTAGACCTTCTAGCACGCTTTTTAACATAGGAATTGCTACTTCTTCTGTAGGACTATTTTATTTTGTGAATTTACTCGGATTGAAAACAAGTAGTAGAACTCAGAATGTTTTGATGGTGGTAAAAATTAGCTTAATTATTTTATTGATTTCTTCTTTATTCAAAGGAGTAAGTGTTCCTCCACATGGTTATAACGAAGGTAAATTATATGTATATGATGGATCTAATGGTTCTTTGTTATTATTAGTGAGTTTAGTGTCTGTATTTTTTACTTATGGAGGGTATCAGCAAACCATCAATTTTGGTTCTGAAATTGCTAATCCAAAAACCATGCAAAAGGGGATTGTGTTTGGTATATTTATCGTGTTGTTTTTATATCTAGCCATTAATTATACTTATGTACAAGTAATTGGATTTGATTCCATGAAAAATGCCAATGCCATTGGCTCTTTATTGTTTGAAGCTTGGTTTGGAAAATTTGGAGCAAAAGTGTTTGATTTTGCGATGGTATTAAGTGTATTGGCTTATGTGAATGTAATTTTGATGAGTAATCCAAGAGTGATGTTTGCAATGAGTGAGGATGGGGTATTGCCTAAATTATTTCAAAGTACACATCCTACAACGGGCGCCCTTGTTCCTGGTTTAACCATTTTTGCAATGACTACTGCGCTAATTACTTTCTTTGGTAAAGGGGTAGATGATGTCTTAAGTTTTAGTATTTTCTTGGATTGCATGGGTATGAGCACTTCGGCTGCGACTCTTTTATTGCTGAGAAAGAAAAAACAGGGGGACGCTTCTGTTACCGGGGTTCTTAAAAAGTGGACACCTATACTCTGCGTCATTTTTGTATTATCTTATTTTATGGTAGCCATTGCAGTGGTGATAGATAAACCCTATTCAGCATTGACCGCTTTGGTCCTTTTAGCCTTGGTTTTGGGTATATACCGCGTTTTTTATCATCAAAAAAAGGCCATTTAACCCTTTTTTGGCTCCACTTGTCTAATATTTCAAAAGCTGAGCACTTATGAGTTACTTTTGTGAAAACAAAATGATCTTTTGTTAGACAAAATACATATGATTAAAATGAGATATATCCTTTCTTTATTAATGATCACCTTCAGTGTAGGCGTGATTGCACAAGAACCAGAAAAATGGGATCTTAAAACTTGCGTAGAATATGCCATTCAGCATAATATTTCTGTTCAACAAGCAGATGTTCAGGCAAGATTGGCCAAATTGCAAGCAGATTTAGCAAAAAGTAGTCAATTACCAACAGTTAGTGGTAGCTCTGGAATGGGTTTAAGATTAGGTCGATCTATTGATCCAACCACCAACGCATTTACCAATACGCAGTTTTTATTCAATAACTTTGGTTTAAACGGTGGTGTTCAAATTTTCAACGCAGGTAGATTAAGAAATAATGCAGCTGCTTCTCAATTTAATTGGCAAGCAAGTATAGCTGATATGCAAAATGCAGCAAATGATATTTCTTTAAATGTTGCTACTTTTTATTTACAAATTCTTTCGGCAATAGAACAAACTGAAATTGCTAAAATTCAAATCGCTCAAACAAAAGAACAATTAATTGCTACTAAGAAAAGAGTTGATGTTGGTTTGTTGCCTGAAATTAATTTATTAGAATTAGAGACACAGTTGGCAAATGACAGTAGTAATTT
Organism: Chitinophagaceae bacterium; assembly: GCA_017856545.1. Lineage (GTDB taxonomy): Bacteria > Bacteroidota > Bacteroidia > Chitinophagales > Chitinophagaceae > Sediminibacterium. The sequence goes on along the minus strand of JAFMEV010000023.1, from coordinate 11,168 downwards.
TATTTCTGCAATCTCAAGTGTTGAGCAAAGTAAATTAAGCTTGAAGGCTTTATTAAATTTAGATGCAGCAAAACCTTTTGATGTAGTAGTTCAGCCAGTGGAGCAAATTCAATTACAAAATTTTACTGATTTACAGCCAGAATATGTTTTTAGCATTGCATCTCAAAATCTACCAAATATTAAAGCTTCTAACTATAGAGTAAAAGCAGCTGAAAAGAATGTAAAATCTGCAAAAGCTAATTTTTCTCCAACCCTTAGTTTTGGATATGCACTGAGTTCTAACTTCTCTAATCAATTTAAATATATTGATGGAGTTGAGTTTAATGGCTATAGCACTCCTTCTGCAGCTTCTCCCATTGTGAATATCAATAATACTAAATACTTTGTTCAAAGTCCTGTATTTACACCCACAACTGCTACTAGAAATTGGAGCAGCGTTTGGAAAGGATGGGGCAGACAAGTAGATAATAACTTTGGTCAGAGCTTGGGTCTTCAATTAAATATTCCCATTTTCAATGGAGGACAAGCAAAAATTTCTTACCAACAAGCAAAATTGAATTTTAGATCTGCTTCATTACAAGAAGAAAATACGCAAAGAAAATTAAAGCAAGATATTTTCTCTGCATACACCAATGCAGTAGTAGCATTGAACAAATTAAACGCTACTCAAAAAGCAATGGTATCTGCTGAAAAAGCTTATTCTTTTGCAACCAAAAGATATGAACTTGGATTACTTGGAACAATTGAATTATTAAATAATCAAAATAACTTCTTAAGATCAAAAGTAAATTATAAAGCTGCTCAATATGAGTATGTATTTAGAATTAAACTATTGGAGTTTTATAAAGGGGTGAATTTGACATTATAATACTAATTAGATAAATTGAAAATAAACAACAATGAATAAGAAACTCATTTGGATTTCGGTAAGTGTAATCGCAGTAATTGCTTTATTGATTGGCTTAAAAAAAGCAGGCGTAATTGGTAAAGAAGAAGGTACTGAAGTAACTACCGAAAAAGTAGCATTAAGAACTATTACAGAGTCTGTTAATGCAAGTGGTAAAGTTTACCCAGAAATAGAAGTTAAAGTTAGTCCAGATATTTCTGGAGAGATCGTTAGCTTATTTGTAGAAGAAGGAGATAGTGTAAAGAAGGGACAATTACTAGCTAAAATTTATGCTGATATTTACTCTTCGCAAAGAGATCAAGTAACTGCTAGTGTAAATCAAGTAAAAGCGCAATATGAAAATGTTAAAGCAAACTTAAGTGGTTTAAAAACCGTTTATGAAAATGCAAAAGCAACCAATGAGCGTTATAAAAAATTGTTTGCAGATAAAATCGTATCTAGATCAGAATATGAACAAACTGAACAAGCATTTAGATCTGCCGAGTCTAATTATAATGGAGCAAAAGAATCAATTAAAAGTGGTGAAGCGCAAATTCAAGGTGTAAGAGCACAATTAGCCAGAGCTGAAAAAGACTTAGCACGTACTTCAATTCTAGCACCCATGGATGGTATAGTAAGTTCTATGGGCGTTAAAAAAGGGGAGAGAGTAGTGGGTACGGCTCAAATGGCTGGTACTGAAATGATGCGTGTAGCAGATATGAAGAGTATTGAAGTGAGAGTGGATGTGGGTGAAAATGATATTACGAAGGTTAAAATTGGAGATACAGCATTGGTAGAAGTAGATGCATATAACAATAGAAAATTCAAGGGCATTGTTTATAAAATAGCTAATCCAGTTTCTACTGCAACTAGTGCAATGGCATCTTCTACAGAAGTTGCAAACTACAAAGTGCATATTCGTTTATTTACCGAAAGTTATCAGGATTTAATTAAGGAGAATGCTAAATTTCCATTTAGACCTGGTATGACTGCAAGTGCAGACATTCAAACAAAGTCTAAAGTAAATGTTATTTCAGTTCCTTTAAATGCTGTTACCACTAGAGATAAAGAAGGTCAAGGAAAGGAAACCAAGGTATCGAGCAATGCAACTAATACTAACGAAGAACCTGCTAAACCAGACGAAGAAATGTCAGAAGTAGTATTTGTTTTACAAAAAGACAATAAGGTTAAAATGATTAAAGTAAAAACAGATATCCAAGACTTAAACTACATTCAAGTGGAAGGAGTGAAAGTAGGGGATGTGGTAATTACTGGTCCTTATAGCACAGTGAGTAAGTCATTGAAGGATGGAGAACTAGTAAAACCTGTGACAAAGGAAAAATTATTTGAGGAAAAGAAATAAGTAAATGAATCTTTAAAAAGGGCGGCTCAAAAAGAGCCGCCCTTTTTTTATGTCTTTTCGTACCTTTGACCAATGCAACCATTAAAAATAGGAATTATAGGTAGTGGAAGTTGGGCTACAGCAATTGCCAAAATTGTTGCCGATAATGGCAATCATATTGCTTGGTGGGTTCGCCAACAAGGCAATATTGACTATTTCAAAAAAAGACATCATAATCCCCATTATTTAAGAAATGCTTATTTCGATGTTTCTGCTATTCAGTTTTCGTCTGATATTGTAGAAGTGATTAATGCATCTGATGTAATTATTATTGCAGTCCCATCCATTCATATTGTTTCCTGTTTAGCCAATGTAGAAGCAAAGCATTTGGAAGGTAAAAAAATTGTATCTGCTGTTAAAGGAGTCTTGCCAATACACAATATTCTATTGCATCAATATTTAGAAAAAGTATATCATTTCCCTTTAGAAAACTATTTTACACTTTTGGGGCCAAGCCATGCCGAAGAAGTTGCTGCAGAGCAATTATCTTATTTGACTTTTTCGGGGTTGGATCAAACATTTACTGAAAAAATTGCTTCATGTTTTGAGTCTGAATACATCAATACAGTGGTCAATGCAGATGTCGTTGGTGTGCAATATGCAGGGGTGGTAAAAAACATATATGCTTTGGGCGCAGGTATAGCACATGGTTTAGAATATGGAGATAATTTTTTAAGTGTATACATTGCGAATTGTGCCAATGAAATGCAATTATTACTATCAGCTATTATGCACAAAGAGGGCAATGCATGTAAAGGAGTTAATTACAATGCTTCAGTTTATTTAGGTGATTTATTAGTAACCTGTTATTCTTTACACAGTAGAAATAGAACTTTTGGCAATATGATTGGCAAGGGTTATTCTGTAAGAGCTGCTGAATTGGAATTAAATATGGTAGCAGAAGGATACAATGCAAGCAAGTGTATTATGACCATCAATAAAGATTTAAAAATGCAAATCCCAATTATTAGTGCTGTATATGCCATATTATGGGAAGGAGCATCCCCTGTGGATACATTTAAAGAGATGGAGAAGACCCTACTATAAAGAACTCTGAAGCGATTCCGTCTGCTAAAAACTTTGCTGATTTTGATAAACAATAACCCTCGCTGGTTTTGCTAAGTACTTTTTGACTTGCGAATTGAGCAATTATATTGTTGGTATGTTGAAGATAGGCTTCACCAAATTTTGATTCAATGAAGGTAAGATCAAACCCTTCCATGCATCTTAATGAGATCATCATGTATTCGTTAAATTGAGTAGAAAGCTCAAGTGATTCAATCTCAAAATTAATTTCCCCCTTTTTTAAAGATTGAGCATACAATGCATTATTGGCAATATTCCATTGTCTTGTAGAACCATTATAAGAATGTGCAGATGGTCCTAATCCTATATAATGAGCGCCTTTCCAATAGCTACTATTATGTTGACTTCTATACCCTGGTTTCGCAAAATTTGAGATCTCGTAGTGTTCGTATCCCTGTTGATTTAAAAAGTCAACAATGATGTCAAAATGTGCAGCCTGTTCTTCACTCACCACATTCTTCATTTGCCCTTTCTGAATCATGGACTGTAATGCTGTTTTTTCTTCTACTGTAAGTGCATAACAAGAAACATGTGGAATAGCGTATTCCTTAATCAAATTCAAATCTGCTTCTAAATCTGCCCTTGAATAATGAGGAGTGCCATAAATTAGGTCAATGCTAATATTTTCAAATCCTGCTTTTTGAGCCGCTTCTATTGCTTTATGTGATTGTTCCACTTCATGTGCTCGGTTCATCCATTTCAAAGCATCGTTTTGAAAACTCTGTATACCAATACTTAGCCTATTGATCCCTAATTGCTTCCAATATTGAAGTTGCTCTTCAGTAATATCGTCTGGGTTGGCTTCCAATGTACATTCTATGAAATCGTTTACAACATATTGCGCTCTTATTGCATCTGTAATGGTTTTAAGTTGGCTAAAAGATAATAATGAAGGAGTACCACCGCCAAAGTAAATTGTTTGAATGGGAGACTTCAAATAGTCTTTTCTAAGATTGATTTCAATCATCAAAGCCTCAATAAATCCGTCTATATTATTGGTTTGCGTGCTAAAATGAAAATTACAATAATGGCAAGCTTTTTTACAAAAGGGTATATGTATGTATATTCCTGCCATAAGTTGAATTAAACCACAAAGCTAGTCATTAGTTACTAATTCTGATATAGTATACTTATTTTTGCATTGATGTTTTCAACTATTCAAAAATTATTATTTGTTGTACTAGGGTGTTTGGTATTGAGTTCCTTTACCCAAGTGGATAGTATTTCTAAAAAACTGGATAGTGCATCACTTTTATTGGACTCTGCAGTTAAAAAAGATACTTTGATGATCCAATATGTTCCAGTTATTCCAAAATCATTTCAAATAGCGGACGCGAACCATTTTAGTTTTTTACATGGATCTTCAATTGATTCTAACTATAATCCTTTAAAAGATTATAAAGCCTATTTTGCTCAGAAGAAAAATGCATTCAAATTATATAATGAACTAGTAACTAAATCAAAGAATGCGCCTATTATTTTTAGAATTGAACAAAGGTTTTCATTACCAGATAAGGATTATTTATTTTATACCATTTTTGGTTTGTTATTTTTATTTGCCTTTATTCATAATGTGTATCCTCAATATTTTCCAAAACTTTTCAGTCAGTTTAATCAGTCTTCGTTAAGGATGCTTCAAAATAGAGAACAATTATTGCAAAATAATTTAGCCTCCTTATTAATGAATATTGGATTTATTTTGAGCTTTTCTTTAATGACTACTTTATTCATTTTCAACAAGCATTTGTTGCCGCTTTCTTTTTGGGAAGTATATGGGTATATCTGTTTATTTTTTACCACATTATATATTGGTAAATATCTTTTCTTGCTGTTGGCAGGGTATACATTTAATACCATGGAACTGATACAAACCTATGTTTTTGTGATCTTTATGATCAACAAAGTATTGGGTATTTTACTCATTCCTTTTATCCTTATTTTGGCGTTTGCAAAGCCCTATTTTTACGATTTCGCCATCCTTGGAAGCGCCGTTTTGGCAGTACTTCTCATATTGTATAGGTACCTATTTTCTCTAACAACTGTTAGGAATAAATTACACATATCTTCCTTCCATTTTTTTCTTTACCTTTGTGCTTTCGAAATAGTGCCCATCTTGATTTTATATAAACTAGTTGTGCAATATTTTGGTGGTACTTACTAAAACTGGAAAGTGAAAATGGCTATCAAAAAAATTCTTATTTCTCAGGCTAAACCGGAGAGTGAAAAATCTCCCTATTTTGATTTAGAGCGCAAATATAATGTCTCTTTGTTTTTTCAGCCATTGATTCAATTAGTTGCTATTCCTGCAAAAGATTTTAGAAAATCAAAAATTGATATTACCGAATACACTGCTGTTATTTTTACGAGTAAAAATGCAATTGATCATTTTTTCAGAACCTGCGATGAATTAAAAGTTAATATCAATCAGGACACAAAATATTTTTGTATAACTGAATCTGTAGCTTTATATCTTCAGAAATTTATTATGTATCGAAAGCGAAAAGTATTTTTCGGTTCTGATGGTACAAATAAAAAATTATTTGATGTTTTAAATAAACACAAAGCCAACGAAAGATTCTTGTATGTGTGTAGTGAAAATCAACAAGATAATGAAATTGTGAATTGGCTGAAAGATCATGGCTGTACCTTCGAATTGGGTTACATGTATAGATCTGAGAGTACAGATATCAAGCCTTTGTTGAAAGAACATAAATTTGATGCTATTTGTCTATTCACACCTAGTGGTTTGAAAAGCTTTTTAGATAATCAACCAGCTTTCAAACAAAATGGTACCATTATTGGTGCATTTGGTTCAAATACTTGTAAAGCCGTTGCAGATGCTGGCCTTACTTTACATATCCAAGTACCAAGTCCACAAACACCAAGCATGGTGGCTGGCTTGGACCAATTCTTAGCACAACAGACTAAAAAGAAGTAAATTGCACCATATGAGTGCTAATACTACATTCACGAATGCGCTCATTCATGAGCAGAGTCCTTATTTATTACAACATGCTCATAATCCGGTGAATTGGATAGCATGGTCCCCTTCCATTTTCGAAGAAGCAGCATCTAATAATAAACCTATTTTATTAAGCATTGGTTATGCAGCATGTCATTGGTGTCATGTAATGGAAAGAGAAAGTTTTGAAAATGAAGAAGTGGCCCAATATATGAATACACATTTTATCAATGTCAAAGTGGATAGAGAAGAAAGGCCGGATGTGGATCAAATTTATATGGATGCATTGCAAGCTATGACAGGCTCTGGTGGATGGCCATTGAATATATTTTTATTACCCAATGGGAAACCTTTTTATGGAGGTACCTATTTTCCCCCAAAGACCATACCACAAAGAGCTTCTTGGATGGATGTGCTAAAAGGAGTTCATGAAGCTTTTCAAACGAATAAAGAAAAACTAATTGAGCAAGCCAATCATTTAACCAATCATTTGGTTCAAACAAATATCAAAGAAAAAATAGACATTGAGCAGTTAACGGTCTTCCCAAGTATAGAAGAGTTTGATTTGATGACTAAAAGAATTTTACAAAACGCCGATACACAATGGGGTGGGTTTGGTGTCGCTCCAAAATTTCCACAAACTTTTTCTATTCAGATTTTATTAAGAAATTATTTTGCACAAAAAGATCAATCATCTATTGTTCATGCGGTAAGAAGTTTGGATAAAATGATCCAGGGAGGATTGTATGATCATTTAGGGGGTGGATTCGCAAGATATAGTACTGACGCTCAATGGCAGGCTCCGCATTTTGAAAAGATGTTGTATGATAATGCCCTTCTCATTTCAGTTTTATCTGAAGCTTATCAAATCACAAAGAAAACTGTATATAAGACAGTGATTGAAGAAACTATTCAGTTTGTTTATAGAGAGCTGTCCGATTCAACTGGTGTTTTTTATGCAGCACTAGATGCAGATAGTGAAGGGGTTGAAGGAAAATACTATACTTGGACTTATCAAGAAATAAAAACTTTGTTACCTGAAAATTTATGTAAAACTTTCTGCCAATATTTTCAGATCAAAGAGGAGGGTAATTGGGAACATACCAATATTATTTGGACCACAGATCTAATTGAAGATGCATGGAAGGCAGATTTAGTAGAAGCTAAAAGAATATTATTTACGCATAGGGCCAACAGAATTCGTCCTGGTACAGACTATAAGATTTTACTTTCATGGAACTGCTTAATGATTATTGCATTATGTAAAGCTTATGCCATAACTAATGATATGACCATTATTGAAAGGGCAGAAAATAATTTGCAATGGTTGTTAGACAAAATGAAATCTAAAGAGGGATACCTTTATCATAGTTATGCCAATGGGCAAACTAAATCAATGGGCTTCTTGGAAGATTATGCAACATTAATGCAGGCATTGATCGAGTTACATAAAGCAACTGGAAAATCAGCATATCTTCTTCAGGCAAAACAATGGATGGAATATGTTCAAGTACATTTTATTGATGAAGAGGGGGTATTCTTTTATTTTACAAGTGATGAACAATTAGATGGTATTATTCGTAAAAAAGATAGTTATGATGGCGCTACTCCAAGTAGCAATGCAATGATTTGTTTAAGCTTAATTTATTTGGGCAGTATTTTTGATCAACCTAATTGGGTAGAACAGGCGCATAAAATGTTGGCATCCATGCACCAAATGATGATACAGTATCCAAGTTCATTTGGCTATTGGGCACAAAGTTTTTTTCAATTAGCCTATGGCTTAACGGAGCTAGTTGGAATAGGGAACGATGTAAATCAGAAGTTAACGCCTATTTTAGAAAAATTCTTACCTCATATTCTGCCCCTATGGCTAAAGCAGGCGGAAAGCCAATTCCCTTTGTCAATTGGAAAGGAAAGTGCTGACAATCAGTACTTTATATGTAAGAACAAAACATGTTCTATCCCTACAAGTCACCTTGAAGGTATTTTAGCAAATATCTAACATTTAGAATAGCTAAATTGCGCAACCAATTTCTATTGAGAATCAAAGAGTTTAGTAATAAAATTGAAAAAAAAACGTTTTTATTTAGATCTGTTGATCCAGGTTAAAAATTTGATATGAGTAAGCAAAAAATAAATTTCAAAATTGGATTTCCTGCTTTTATAATGATTACCCTTTTGGTGGCATTGGTCTTAATGTCACAAAGGCCTGGTCGTCCTTCCAAACCAAGATTTTCCTCTGATAAATATACTACTGAAATTCCGGCTGGTTCTTTTTACATGGGACCAAGTGATGAGCAAGTAGACTTATCTATGGTGAATAGAAAAAAGCTAGTTTCTATTAACAGTTTTTGGATGGATAAGACAGAGATTACCAATGAGCAATACAGGAGATTTGTAAATTATGTTGCAGATTCATTGAAATTTTTAGCTATCTATAAAGGGGGTATCAATCAATCTGATGAAGATTCTTTGAGGGTTGATTGGACTAGAGCTTCAAGAATCAATATGAATAGTAGGGCGGTCTTAGAAAGATTGAATGAATTATTGTTAAGTCCAGACAATCGTATTCAAGGAAGAATCGATTTAGATCCTAATAAACTAATTTATAGGTATTCTTATGTGGATTTAAAAGCTGCTGCAAAATCATCAAAAGGTTTGGAAAAATCTTTAAGTGATTTTATCGTTACCCAAAATCAGGCTGTGTATCCAGATACATTGGTTTGGATGAGAGACTTTTCTTATTCTTACAATGAACCACAAACAAGATTATATTTTTCGCATCCAGCATACAATGATTATCCTGTAGTGGGTGTAACATGGAAACAATCAGTGGCTTTTTGTAATTGGAGAACAAATAATAGTGATTATTATTTAGGTAGAAAAGGTAGACCAGAATATAAAATAGACGGTATTTATAGATTACCAACAGAAGCGGAGTGGGAATACGCTGCAAGAGGTAATTCAAAAACTAATGCCATGTATCCATGGGGATCTCCTTATACAAGAACATCTCAAGGTAGATTGTTAGCCAATTTTAAACCTGGAAGAGGAGAATATTTTAGTGGTGGAAGCAAAGACAGATCAGATAATATCTACACAACTAAAGTAGGAAGCTTCAATCAAAATCTCAATGGATTTGATTTGTATGATATGTCAGGCAATGTAGCTGAATGGACAAGTTCTGTATATTATGAAGGCGGATATAATTTCTTAGGAGATTTTAGTCCAAGTGTTGAATTTAATGCAAAAGATGATGACCCTATTTTAATGAAAAGAAAAGTGATTAGAGGTGGTTCATGGAAAGATATTGCATACAATATACAAGTGAGTACTAGAAATTATGAATACCAAGATACAGCGAAATCTTATATTGGATTTAGATGTGTCTTAACAATGGGTCCAAGAAATAAATAACTACAAAAATTAAATAATCAATTTATAAATTAATCAGATGGCAAATACCATTTCTCCTAAAACAAACAAAATTATTAATGTTGTCATTTCATTAGGTGCAGCAGTTGTAATTCTTGGTGCTTTAACTAAATTAATTAATTTACCAGGTGCTGACTGGTTATTAGTGATTGGTTTAACAACAGAGGCAATCATCTTTGTAATTTATGCATTCTTGCCCCCTCCAGATATGGGAAGTTCATCAACAGGAGTTGGCATTGGCGCAACGGAGTCTGTTGTATCAAGTATGGAAGCTGCTAAATTAGATGAGGCTGCTTTTAAGAAATTAAGTTCAAGTTTTGAAAAACTAAACGATACAGCAATGCATCTGGGTGATTTAGCAGATATGGCTAAATCTAGTAAAGATTTTACAAATAATACAAAAGATGCTGCAATAGCATTAGGTACGGTAAAAGATTCTGTTGCAAGTGTTGCTAATAATTTAGGAAGTTTTGCATCTGCATCAGACGGCGTAAAAAATTTAAATGAGCAATTTGTTACCATGACTAAAACCATGGAAGCAATGAATAACTACTATGGTAAATTATCTGAAGCTTCTAATGCTATGTCAAGTTCTGCAGCTGATGCTGTAAGAGCAAAAGAGCAAATCGCATTATTAGCGGATAACTTAACTAAGTTAAATCAGATCTACAGCAATATGTTAAGCGCAATGCAAGGACGTTAATCAAAGCTGTAAACAAATAATTCATTTTTAAAACTAGTATACATGTCATTACCCAAGGAGCCGAGGCAGAAGATGATCAACATTATGTATTTAGTGTTGACTGCATTATTGGCATTAAATGTATCTAGCGAAATATTGAATGCATTTAAAACTATTGAACAAAGTTTGACCAATGCAAATGTGATTATTCAGAAAAAGAATACAGACATTATCAAATCGCTACAAAAGAAATTAGAAGATCCTAAAACTTCTGATAAAGCAGCTATATGGGCTCCAAAAGCAAATGAAGCGCAAAAATTATCAGATGAAATATATGCATATGTTGAATCTTTGAAAACAGGATTAAAACAAGAGGCAGGATTAAAAGTAAAAGATGGTAAAGAAGAATATAATGACCATGACTTAAGTTCTACTACCAGATTCTTTTTAAAAGGGAATACCCCAAATAGAGGAACCGAATTATTGAATAGATTAACAGAGTATAAAAATAAGTTGGCTGCATTAGATCCAGCTATCGCAAAAGAAGTAATACCCACTTTGCCATTAGATCTAACTATTCCAAATACTTCTTCATTAGCAGGTAAGAATGATTGGGGCTATGCTTATTTTAATATGACGCCACCAATTGCTGCAATTACTATTTTAACAAAGTTTCAAAACGATATAAGAAATAGTGAGTCTCAAGTAATGG
>JAFMEV010000110.1 GCA_017856545.1 Chitinophagaceae bacterium | reverse complement strand
GACTTAGAAGAATGGTTTGACGATAATGATCGATCTCAAATTCCAAGAATCTTGACTTTGCTATTTAAGAAGCACTAGTTTTATTTTTTCAAATTTTCTTTCACTCTGAATGCAACAATTTTTTGAATCAATGCTAAAGGCATTGGTTTGTCAATAGGAAATTGCACAGACCCTTTGCCTTGTTTGTATATAGAAAGTTCTTTTGCAAATTTTTCATGGCCATTAGGGGTTGCATAAAATCCAATATGATTTGCATATCCCGCAAAATATACCAAGGGCTTTTTATTTAACTTATAACAGGGCATTCCATACCCAATCAGCTCTTCTGCCTCTGGAGCAGTTTGCTGAATTACAGCTCTTACTTGTTTCAATAAGATCTGCGTTGTTTTTGGGAAAGATCTAATGTATTCACTAACTGTAATTGCCTTCTTTTCTTTCATTTTTCAATTTTGCTATATGCTTAAAATTAAAAAAATAAGATATAAAATCTTTATAAAAGTTTAAGTAACTTAGATAATCTAAAAATTTAAGAATGAGATTTTATATATGTTGTATCACAGCCCTTTCCATCCTTTTTGTTGCTTGTAAACAAGAACCGGATATTCCCTCAGTGAAAATTGGAGAGAATACTTGGATGGTGAAGAATCTAGATGTAAGTAGATTTAGAAATGGAGATTCTATTCCAGAAGCAAAGACTAAATTAGAATGGGCTGCTTATGGCATGTCTAAAAAAGCTGCATGGTCTCATTATAATAATGATATTGGAGAAGGCGCAAATTATGGCAAATTATACAATTGGTATGCGGTGAACGATCCAAGAGGTTTGGCGCCTGAAGGTTGGCATATACCAACAGATGTAGAATGGGGTTTACTGGTATTAGAATTAGGCGGTGATAAAAAAGCTGGAGAAGCATTAAAGTATACTTACGGATGGACGAATACGAATACGGGTTCAGGTAATGGAACCAATAGCAGTGGTTTTGAAGGATTAGCAGGTGGGCTTAGAAATGGCATGGGTGCATTTGGTTATAAGGGACAAGGAGCTGGATGGTGGTCTTCTACTGCTGTTGATACTGCTAAATCTTGGTATAGATTTGTTTTGTATGCGAGCCCAATGGTATATAAAGACGCATATGGAAATAGAAATGGATTAGCAGTAAGATGCGTAAAAGATAAATAATGAAAACTGCGATACAATATTGTACACTCTTTTTAAGTATATGCCTGCTTTGTATAAATTGCGGCACTAAAAAAGAAAATATAGTTTTTGATGCAAACAATGGAGGATTGTTTTTACCGGATGGTTTTGGTGCAGTAGTAGTAGCAGACAGTATAGGACCTTCAAGACATATAGCCGTAAAAGAGAATGGAGATATTTATGTAAAATTAAAAATCACTTCTGATGCACCAGGATCCGTTGCATTAAGAGATGAAGACGGTGATGGTAAAGCAGATATTATTCAGCCCTTTGGCAAATATGTGAATGATGGCATTTTTGCAACTGGGATGCGCATTCATAATGGCTACTTATATTATAGCACTGAAAAAGTAGTTTACAGACAAAAAATTGATAATGACTTAGTCCCTACGTCCAAACAAGAAATTGTTTTGATGGACGAAAGTGATCAATGGCATATTGCTAAGCCTATTGCATTTGATAAGGAAGGAAATATGTATGTGCCTTATAGTGCCCCTTCTAATGCTTGTGCTAGTTTTATCAATACCACTGGGACTTCTGTACAACAAGCAGGGCAATACCCTTGTCCTGAATTAGTCAATCACGGAGGTATTTGGAAGTTTAAAGCTAACGCCATTAATCAAACACAAAAAGACGGAGTACAAATAGGTACTGGTTTAAGAAGTATTGTTGCAATGAATTTTAATACAAGTAATAATACATTATACGCAGTACAACATGGCCGTGATGATTTGCATTTATTGTGGCCAAACCTATACTCTGCTTGGCAAAATGCAGTTACCCCAGCAGAAGAATTTTTTGAAATAAAAGAAGGCAATCATTACGGTTGGCCTTATTCCTATTTTGATCCATTAACAAAACAAAAATTGCAAGCACCAGAATATGGTGGTGATGGTAAAAAATTAGCAACTGATCAATCATTTACCAATCCTTTAGCCGCTTTTCCTGCGCATTGGGCCCCGAACGATTTATTGTTTTATCAAGGCGATCAATTTCCTGCTAGATATAAAAATGGTGCATTCATTGCTTTTCACGGCTCTACCAATAGAGGCCCTTATCCTCAGGCAGGCTATATCGTCGCCTTTATTCCATTCAGTAATGGCAAGCCTTCTGGAGCATGGGAGGTTTTTGCAGATGGATTTGCAGGAGTAGATACCATTGTAAATGTAAGCGATGCCCGATACAGACCTATGGGATTAGCAGAAGGTCCTGATGGTTCATTGTATATAAGTGATTCTAAAAAAGGAAAAATTTGGAGAATTCTTTACAAAGAAGATAAAACCAAATTCAATAATACTGCTCTTGCTGGTATGGAACAAAGAAAAAATACAGCAACCAATATTAAAACTCCAGACCCTATAAAAGATATCATTCAAATTAAGTATAGTAAAGTGGGTCAAACAATCTACCAAACCAATTGTACTAATTGTCATCAAGCTAACTTAAAAGGAGATGGAAATAGATATCCTTCATTGATTAAATCCAATTATCTTAACGATAAATCTAGTTTTAGAAATTTAATCTACAATGGCAAAGGAAATATGCCAGGTTTTAAGCAATTAAGTTCCAAAGAAATTGATGAATTAGAAACCTATATTCAATCTGTAATTAGCAAACAATAAGAATTAGTTCTTGACTAATTGAGACTGGATCAAATATTGATTGGTTGGTGCATATACAAATAAACAAGAAGCCCCTTTAATCGTATTGATTATTTCTACAACCTGATTATTGGGTACTGCAGGACATCCTAAACTTCTTCCTATATAACCTTGTTGTTTGATTAATTGATTACTGACATAATCGGCACCATGAATTACAATAGCACGATCTTTTGCTTGGTCATTAATTCCTTTCTCTATACCCTCTAAAATTAATGATGCTCCATGTTTCCCTTTATAAATACCTCCAGTAATATAAAATCCTAAACTACTTTGAAAAGATGCGTATCTATTGGAAAATTGATTGGCCATTTTGGTACCTGAATTACGTCCATGTGCCACTAAACTTTTTACTACCACTTGCATGATATTCATATCAATAATAAATAAACGCTCTTCATTACTGGGTTTACTAAAGTCTGCAATGGTTAAATATTGTACATTGGCTAGCTTTCCTAAACTGCGTAATTTCTGATAACCCGTTAAAGCCATTTGAACTGCTTGCTGATTGATATTATAATGAGTGGAGATATAACTCACCTGATCAGCCACATTATTAGAAATGTCTTTGCTGTTATGACCAAAGCCTGTGAAAGCGTTTGCCACGATGAATAATATAGATAATACCAATTGCTTCATAAAGGTGAAGCTGCAAAGGTACGACTAATTCAAGGGCTTATTGTAGATATTACGATAATAGATAATTCTAGAACGATCATCAAAGTCAATTAAATGATACCAAACAATTACATTAACTTTTTCGGTCATTTGTATATTGATGGGCTTAGGGTTCTTATAACAATTTTCAAAATCAATACTATCTAAAGCTGCTTTATTATTTTTTAACAAATACTTGGCCATTTCAATGGGCTTTTCCATTCTCATACAGCCATGACTAAAAAATCTATTATTTAACGCAAACAATTCTTTTTGAGGAGTGTCGTGTAAGTAAATTCCATAAGGATTGTCAAAATCTAACTTAATAATCCCCAAAGAATTATCACAACCGGTACTTTGTCTTATATAGAATGGAAAATGAACCGTATCAATATCATACCAATTAATTTTAAATGGATTTAATTTTTTATAATTTAAATCCCTCACTTCTAAATGATTTCTGTCTAAATAAGCAATATCATTTTGGATAGCAGGAAGCATTTCCCTCACCATAATATTTCTTGGAACATTCCAATAAGGATTTATCACTAATTGATTCACCACTGCTGTAAGTGTGCCACTTGGAGTGGCTTGCTTACCTACAATCATGTTCATATGAAGTACCTGCTTTCCATTTTCCCAAACCCTTAATTTAGTAGATGGAAGGTTGACTAAAATAATTTTATTATTTTTTTGTACGGCATGTAACCATCTATAATCATTCATCGCTTTAGTAACTATTTGTATGGAGCGATTGGGCCTTGGTGTAGAATCCTGTAATTTCTTTAATTCCTTAATCAAGATGGCTACTTCACTTGATCTTGAATTATACCAATTCACTAATGTAGGCAATGAATGATCAATGACTGCCTTAGTCACTGCTTGCTCAACAGTATCTTTATTGAATTTGAATTGCACGCCATAATAACCAATTGAAGGCAATCCATTTCCATAAGCAAGATCAGTAAAAAAATGTATGGCAGCTTTATGTATAGAAGCGTCATTGGTTTTATTGAATACATAGTCATTTTCGCGTAAGCCATACTGTTTGCTTTGGTGAATTAGACTGTCTAATGTATGTAATGCTTGGGGATATTTTGACCATTCAAAAGCAGTTGGCGCATTTTGTGCTTTAGCTATTGTAAACAACATCAAGCCCAATAAGATAAAAACTAGATTTTTAAAATGAGTCATACAGTATAAAGGTAAATCTATTAAATTTACACAAGCAGTTTAATTATGAAAACATCTAGTCTCTTTTTATTCATTATTGCATTATTTATCTGCAATATCTCTAATAGTCAAACAAATCAAAAAGGCTTTACGATCATTCCATTAGGCGTAAAGGGTGGATTAGATGAATC
>JAFMEV010000022.1 GCA_017856545.1 Chitinophagaceae bacterium | reverse complement strand
ATCTTAAATTAAACATGCCTTCTCGATAAATAAATAAGCCCTTAGATAATTTAAGGGCTTATTTATTTTTTGTCTTATGATTTTTTCGCCACCCCCCATTAACGAGGGTGGCGATTTTTTAACTTTATTGACCCAAGATATAAGCGAAGATTAGTGGAACTACGATAGTAGCATCACTCTCTACGATGAACTTTGGCGTATGAATATCTAATTTACCCCAGGTAATTTTTTCATTTGGAACAGCGCCAGAATAAGAACCATAAGAAGTAGTGCTGTCGCTTACTTGACAGAAATAACTCCAGAAAGGCACATCATGCCATTCTAAATCTTGGTACATCATTGGCACAACGCAAATAGGGAAATCACCAGCAATACCACCACCCACTTGGAAGAAGCCAACACCTTTACCACCACTGTTCGCTCTATACCACTCTGTTAACATCACCATATATTCAATACCATTTTTAACAGTAGATGCTTTTAATTCATTCTTGATTACATAGCTAGCGAATATATTTCCAGTAGTGCTGTCTTCCCAACCTGGAACGATAATAGGAATATTCTTTTTAGCAGCTGCTACAATCCAGCTATTCTTTGGATCAATCTCATAGTATTGTTCTAAATCACCACTCAATACTACTTTGTATAAAAACTCGTGAGGAAAATATCTTTCACCTGCTGCTTCAGCATCTTTCCAAACCTTCACTAAGTGCTTTTGCAATCTTCTAAATGCTTCTTCTTCAGGAATACAAGTATCTGTAACACGGTTATAATGATTTTCTAATAAATCCCACTCATCTTGAGGTGTTAAGTCACGATAGTTGGGTACACGCTTATAATGGCTATGCGCTACTAAATTCATTACATCTTCCTCTAGGTTCGCACCAGTACAGCTAATAATGGCAATTTTATCTTGGCGGATCATTTCAGCCAAACTAATGCCTAATTCAGCAGTACTCATAGCACCAGCCAAACTCACTAACATTTTACCACCCTCTAATAAATGGGTTTCATATCCTTTAGCAGCATCCACTAAAGCGGCAGCATTAAAATGTCTATAATGGTGCTCAATAAATTGCGAAACGGGTCCCTTGCTCATTTTTTCAGATTTGATGCAAAAGTAATTTTTTTTAGCCATAAATAGTAACTTGTGCAATAATACAGAAGACCTACAAAACCAATAGATTATGAAAAAGTCAACCCCTAACCTAATCATTGCTTTAGCATTAATTGCTATTCCTTTTGCCTACGCAGCATATGTTTACCCAAGCTTGCCAGCAACCATTCCAACGCACTTTAATTATAAAGGAGAAGCAGATGGATTTGGAGGAAAGGATAGTATTTTTTTAGGTCCGGGTATTTTGGGTGTAGTAAGCTTATTTACTTTTTTTCTTGTAACCAATATTAAAAATATTGATCCCAAAAGAGTAAAGGAAGAAGATGATGGAATGATGAAAAAATTTGCTTTATTGACAGTACTTTTTTTATCTATACTTTCATTAATCATCGTTAAATCAGCAGCAAGCCCTTCATTGAATATTTCAAAATTAATCTTACCAGCTATTGGGCTTTTCTTTGCAGTGATAGGTTGGGCCATGCCAAAAATTGGTCAAAACTATTTTGCTGGATTTAAATTACCATGGACCCTAGAAAATGTAGACAATTGGAATGAAACACATAAAGTTGCAGGTAAATTATGGTTGTATGGTGGTTTTTTTCAAGTCATCACTTCACTTGTATTTTCAGATATGTTAGCTTTAGTATGCTTTATGGTTACTACATTAGTGATGGTCATTGTTCCAACAATTTTTTCTTATAGAATGTTCAAAAGAGGCAATACCATAGAATCATAGGCAATGAACTATTTGGCTTAAGCCATTAGATAATGAATGAAGAGATAAAAAAAATACTAGATCAAAAAGTAAAGCAATACAATCAAATAAGCTTTATTGCAAAAGATCCCATTTGTATACCACATTTATTTCAAAAGCAGCAAGACATAGAAATTGCTGCTTTTTTTGCTGCCATATTTGCCTGGGGAAATAGAACAACTATTATTAATAAGTCTACAGAGCTAATGCAAAAAATGGATCATGCTCCACATGCATTTTGCCTCCACCATCAGCCCAATGATTTGAAAAAACTATTTGGGTTTAAGCATCGTACATTTAATGATACCGACCTATTGTATTGTATTGCATTTTTAAAAGCACATTATGAACATCATGAAAGTTTGGAATCTGCTTTTTTTGTTCGCCATACTGATGGAAAAAAGATCAATAATATTACAGAGGCATTGATACATTTTCAGCAATACTTTATGAGCCTGGAAGATGCCCCACAAAGAACTAAAAAACATATTTCTAGTCCAGCCGCCGGTTCCACTTGTAAAAGACTCAATATGTTTTTAAGATGGATGGTGAGAAAAGACCATACAGGGGTTGATTTTGGCATTTGGAGCGCCATCAAGCCCAGTGAACTGATCATTCCAATAGATGTCCATGTGGCCAGAATTGCAAGAACACTTGGTATTTTAAAAAGACCTCAAACAGATTGGGAAGCAGCATTGGAATTAACCAATTATTGCAGAACTTTAGATAGCAAGGACCCCGTAAAATATGATTTTGCTTTATTTAGTTTAGGGGTGATTGAAAAAATGATATAAAATGGAATTAACCATTCAAGCTTTAGAAAAATTAACACCTGAAGATTTAGCGATTGCTATTAATGAACTCATTAAAAATGATTTTTCTAAACTAGTGCAATTACTGTATCGAATAGATGTATCAGAAGCCAAGCTTAAATATATATTACAAACACACCCCAATGAAGATGCGGGAAAATTGATTGCAGCGGTAGTGATAGAAAGATTAGCTGCTACTAAAAAAGCAAGAGAAATGTTCTCTACTCCTAAAGAGGATGATTCGATAGATAATGAAGAAAGATTATAGCAGTATTATTCTTATAAATCTCCCAACTGAGGTCTCATCACAATATCTTCCACCACTGCTTGTGGACTTAATTGACTTGACGCATAAATCATATCAGCAATATCATTGGCTTCCATAATTCTTTTTGGATCCACTCCAGAACCCTTCCAGCTATTGGTATACACCGCACCAGGACAAACAGCGGTCACCTTAATACCTTTATCTTTTAATTCCAATCTTAGATTTTTAGAAAAACCTAGTAAAGCAAATTTACTAATGCTATAAGAGCCTCCATTTTCATAAGCATCTAAAGAAGCAATGGAACAGATATTAAAAATATGTCCCTTGCCTTTTTTCAACATAGCAGGCAATAAATCTTTAGTAGTATAATAAGCAGATAATAAATTCGCATTTAATTGCGCCTCTAATGTACCAGCAGGTTCTTCAGCGATTTTACCTGGTAAAAAGTAACCAGCATTATTCACTAAAATATCGGGTTGAGTATGCAACAAGCACCATTCTGTAAAACAATGTACCTGACCTTCGATAGACAAATCTGCATGAATGCCTTCAATGGTACAATTGGGATACAATTGTCTGAGTTCATCCACCGCTTTGATTAAATCAGCAGCTGTTTTACTTGTTAAAAAAAGATGATGGCCATGTGCAGCAAATTTTTTTGCAATGGCAAATCCTATTCCTTTGGATGCTCCTGTAATAACAATATTCATATAAATACAATACTAATATTGAATAAAGATAGGCGCATTATTGTAAATTCGCTACATATACAGATAGAAATGAAATATAAAGACCTATTTTTTGATTTAGATCATACTATTTGGGACTTTGAATTAAACTCCAAAGAAACCCTTTTGGACCTTCATCATAAATACCAATTAGAAGCAAAAGGGATCACTCATTTTGATGAATTTTATTCAAAATATAGCGAACACAATCATCGTCTTTGGGATAGGTATACTAAGGGATTTATCAAACAAGACGAACTAAGATGGAAACGTATTTATCTAAGTTTATTGGACTATAAAATTGCGGACGAAAAATTATCTAAAGAAATGTCACATGATTATTTAGATATTCTTCCTGATAAAACGAACCTTTTTCCATATACACATGAAATCTTGGAATACCTTCAAAACAAGGGTTATAAAATGCATTTGATCACCAATGGTTTTCAAGCAGTGCAGTTTAAGAAAATACAAAATTCAGATTTGGCTAAATACTTTATTGAAGTCATTACTTCCGAAGCAAGTAATAGTTTAAAGCCTCATAGAGAAATATTTGAATTTGCTTTAAATGCTTCTAATGCTACAGTTGAAGCTAGTTTGATGATTGGTGACAACGAGGCAGCAGATATACAAGGTGGAATCAATATTGGAATGGATACCGTATTTGTAAATCACCTAGAAGTAGTGCCTACTGTTCCGGCAACCTATACGATCACACACTTAAAAGAATTGGAAAACTTTCTGTAATTACCACTTCGCTAAAACAGAAACACCCCCTTGAACCACATCTCCTATTTTGCATTGAATATGGGCACTTACTGGTAATAATAAATCTACTCTACTACCAAATTTAATAAAGCCATATTCATCACATTGTTGGTAAGCAGTACCTACCTCAGCATAATTACAAATTCTTCTTGCTAAAGCGCCAGCGATTTGCTTACACAAAATGCTACCCTTTTCATTTTCTACTACTACAGACCATCTTTCATTATCAGTAGAAGATTTAGGATGCCATGCTACCAAGTATTTACCAGGATGGTATTGATTATAAATAATATTTCCCGCTATTGGCATTCTATTCACATGCACATTAGCAGGACTCATAAATACACTAATTTGAATTCTTCTTTCTTTGTAATATTCATCTGGCGCTACTTCTTCGATAACTACTACTTTACCATCTGCAGGAGAAACAATCGCATTTTGATCAATGGTATGATTTCTTTTAGGCATTCTGAAAAAAGACACAATAAATAAAAAGAAACCTAATAAAATAGCAAATAAAGCCCAAGCTGCTATTGCACTTATAGGATATAAGTAGGAGAAATTAGCAATATTTAATAAACCTACTACCAATGCCACCAAAGATATTGTAGCGGTTCCTTCTCTATGAATTGTCATAATATTCTATTGAAAGGCAAACTTACGAAAAATTAAAACAGTATTTGTAGAACTAGCCAAACAAATGGTACAGCAAACAATATAGAATCAAATCTGTCCAAGAAGCCACCGTGGCCAGGCATCATACTACCACTATCTTTCACACCAGCCATTCTTTTAATTTTACTTTCAAATAAATCTCCAAAAGTACCTGCTATCGCTGCAACTAGACTCATTAAAAAAATATATTTTTCTTGAATGGGAATCCAAGTTCCTAATACTTTAGTAACTAATGCCACTGAAATAATAATACCAGCAATTGTGCCTTCCCAGGTTTTATTAGGAGAGATAGATGATAAAGGTCTTTTGCCAATAAAAGAACCTACTATATAAGCCATGGTATCATTAATCCAAATAGTGGCAATGAGTAATAAAGGAATAGAAAATGCCCAATTAATAAAAAAGGTATTGACCATAAATGCCCTCAATTGAAACATCAAGCTTAAACACATGGGAATATAGATCAAGCCAAAAAAAGAAATCGCTACATTCTGTAAATTATATTTCTTGAAATATAATTCCCCAGCAACCATTGTAACTAATAATACAGGTAAGATTTGACTACCAATATATTTAATGCTATAACCATTGATGGACAAAGTATTGGGAGATAAAACCATCATCATCACGATTCCCACTAATAATAAACCCCAACGATGAGTAGGCGCCAATGTATGATACTCCGGATAAATTAGTCCCATCAATTTGATATATTCATTCAAGCATCCAAATTGAATAATAGTAAACAAGATAAAAAAAGACCATTCGTTCAGCATCAAGCCTGCCATCATAATTATTCCAAACACAATCGCAGAAATGGTTCTAGTTTTAAAAACAGCTACATTAAGAGCCATACTCTTTTAATTTTTTTAACAATAGATACACTACAATAATAGCAATAAAAACCCAATAATAAGTGAGGTTGCCATTTACCACAGCATCTACTTTTTTTGAATCGAATCTTACTAGATATAATGCAGTTACACCAATAGCATTATTGATAAAATGCATTAACATGGGTAACCAAATGGTTTTAGTGAAATAATAAATACATCCCAACACAATACCTAAAGACATTCTTGATAGAAAGCCAAAATAAGAAAAGTGAAATGCACTAAAAATAATAGCTGTCACCAAAATAGCCCAGTATGGATTATCAAAAATATCCATAAATATTTTTTGCAGACTGGCTCTGAAAAAAAGTTCTTCAACAATGGCTGGAACAAGTGCAACAGTAATTAAGGCAAACAATAAATCAACCCATGACTTCATCTGTGTCATAGCTAATAAAGCTTTTTTATATTGATCCTCCATACCTTTTGCCCAAGCATCTACAGATGCAGGCAAAGGAATTTTTTCTGTCAAATCACCCAATGCACCACTTAAAAATAAACCTGTAATGGAAAGTAAAATCACCAGCAACACTTGATGCATGTTGTTGATGGTATTGAAACCCATATTGCGTAACCAGTAGCCTTTGGCAAAAAAAGAAATAATGATACTTGGTGCACCAAAAGCAATCAAAGAAGCCAAAGCATTTGCAAATTGAGCCATCATAGAATGTTCAGAAGACAAAAGGATCGTTTGCATTTCTGAAATAGAAGTATGCAGGATACTTGCTACAATAGAAAAGCTAATAAAAGCTCCTGCCATCATAGAAATGCCCGTTATAGCCATAAACAAGACCAATCTCATTGGCCCAGGCATTGCAAAAATTGAATTAGAAGTTGATTCCATGTAAAATAATTTATTGGTACCTTTGCAAACGTATCGATAAGATGCAAGATAATGAATTCATATGGTTTCTATAGGCAATATACAATTACCGGATTTCCCTTTATTACTCGCTCCAATGGAGGATGTTAGCGATCCCCCATTTAGAGCAGTGTGTAAAGACAATGGAGCCGACCTAATGTATACTGAATTTATTAGCAGTGAGGGCCTGATTAGAGATGCAATTAAGAGCAAACAGAAATTAGATATTTACGATTACGAAAGACCCATTGGTATCCAAATTTTTGGCGGTGATGAAGAAGCATTAGCACTTTGTACTAAGATAGTAGACACAGTGAATCCAGATTTAATTGATATTAATTTTGGATGTCCAGTAAAAAAAGTAGCAATGAAGGGCGCTGGTGCAGGTGTGTTAAAGGATTTAGATTTAATGGTAAGATTAACAGAATCTGTTGTAAAAAGTACCAACTTACCAGTGACTGTGAAAACCAGATTGGGCTGGGACGAGAATACAAAAAATATTCATGAAGTAGCATTGAGATTACAAGATGTGGGCATCAAAGCCCTTGCGATACATGGCAGAACAAGAATGCAGATGTACAAGGGTGAAGCAGATTGGACAATGATTGGAGAGATTAAAAATGATCCTAGAATTCATATACCCATTTTTGGAAACGGTGATATTAACTCACCTGAAAAAGCGGTAGAATATAAAAATAAATATGGCGTAGATGGTATCATGATTGGAAGAGCAGCCATTGGATACCCTTGGGTATTTAGAGAGATCAAACATTTTATTGCAACTGGTGAACATATGGCAGGACCTACTATTGAAGAAAGAGTAGAAGTGGCCAGAAAACATTTAATTGGATCACTTGCATGGAAAGGACCCATTGCAGGAATCAATGAAATGAGAAGACATTATGCCAACTATTTAAGAGGCTTACCTAATATCAAAGACTATCGTGCTAAACTAGTTAGAATGACAGAACAAGCAGAAATAGAAGCTGTCTTGGATGAGATCAAAGTTACTTACAAGGATATGATCATTGAGTCTGGTAAAATTGTTTTAGAAAATTACCACGAGCACTGCCCTATTAATTAATCGCATCTATTACAGACGGATCTAATGGATCTACTGTCATAGGGAAATAATGTGTCAGTACCCCTTCTTCATTGATTAAGTATTTACAAAAATTCCAAGCAGGCGCTTGATTGCACCAACCATTTAAAGAACTGTCAGAAAGCCATTGGTATACCGGGTGTTGATTTTTTTTCTTCACCACAATAGATTTTGACATCAAAGGAAAAGTTACACCATAATTTTTTTGACAGAAACTAGCAATATTTTTTTCATCTGCTTTTTCTTGACCTTTAAAATCGTTTGCAGGAAAACCAATCACAACTAGTTTGCCTTCATATTGTTTAGATAGTTTTTCTAAAGCTTCATATTGACCAGTAAAGCCGCAATCACTAGCTGTATTCACAATCAATACTTTCTTCCCTTTTAATGAAGCTATATCAAAAGCTTTACCATTGATATCTAAAGATTGTAATGCATAAAAAGAAGCACTTGGTTTAACCTGATCTTTATTGATCAGTGTTTGTTTTTTCCCAGCTGCTTTTCCGGACCACATAATCACAGGATAGATGGTTTTCAAAATAGATTGTCTATAAGACATATCTTTCTTTTTCATCAATAAAGCAGCTGTTACTAAAATGCCAATGGCGATTCCAATTTTTATCATGATCGATTTTTTAATCATACAATATTATTTCTAAAAGAGTCTCTTTTAAGGACTCTTTTATCCTATCAATTTCTTCAACAACCAACCCTTGCCTTTATAAGGAGGATATTTTAAATCTGGATCAATCCATGTAGGCGTTTTCATCACAGATTTTAAATGCGTGAAAGTGTCAAAGCTTAATTTACCATGATAACCACCCATGCCGCTGAAACCCCTGCCACCAAAAGGAAGTGCGTGATTGGTTAAATGCCAACTAGTATTATTTACACAGGCCCCACCAGATGGTACATTGGTTAACCAGTATTGCTCGGTAGCTGTATCGTTGGTGAATACATAGAAAGCTAAAGGATTTGGATTTCTTCTTATTATTTCTAAAGCCTCTTCATTGCTATCATAAGTTAAGATGGGAAGAATGGGGCCAAAAATTTCATCCTGCATAATTTTGCTGTCTATAGCAACATCTGCTAATAAAGTAGGTTCAATATGTAAACTAGCCGCATTGGATTTACCACCATAAATAATTTTTCCATCCCCAAAATAACTGACCAATCTTTGCCATTGTTTTTCATTGATGATTTTTCCATAACCACTAGAAGCTTCTGTATCTTCTCCATAAAATTGTTGAATGGCTTTAATCAACTCATCAATTAAAGTTTGTTTAAAAGCAGTAGGCACCAAAACATAATCAGGCGCTACACACATTTGACCTGCATTTGAAAATTTAGAATTGGCAATTCTTCTAGCAGCTACACGCATATTAGCATCTACTGCAACAACAGCAGGACTCTTGCCACCCAATTCTAATGTTACGGGCACTAATTTATCAGCAGCTTGTTGGTAAATAATTCTACCTACGGTAGTGCTTCCAGTGTAAAAAATATGATCAAATCTAAAGCTACTAAACATAGCAGGCAACACTTGAGCACCTTCACCTTCTACATATAAAATATAGTTTTCTGGAAACAAAGCTTTGCAAATTTTTGCCATCACGGCCGCAGTGGCTGGAGCAAATTCACTTGGCTTTAACACCACACAATTACCTCCTGCAATGGCCCCGATCATTGGGGTAAATAATAATTGGAAAGGATAATTCCATGGAGCAATAATACAAACCACTCCCAAGGGTTCACGCACGGTATAGCAACTAGAAGGTTGATTCAAAAGATTAGTAGGCACCGAATTAGGTTGCATCCACTCTTTTAAATGATCAATTGTATAATTGAGCTCATTTAAGAAAAAGCCAATTTCGGTAGCCCAAGACTCTTCTTCGGACTTTTTCAAATCTGCATGTAGGGCATGGTATAGTTCCTTTTCATAATCCAGAACAACTTGCTTTAATCGCTTCAACTGAAGCAACCTAAAAGAATAGCTTTGGGTAGCTCCAGACTGAAAATAATGCTTTAAACCCTCTAATTGTGTGTGCATACGGTAGCTTTTATGGTATAGCAATTTAGTCTATTATAACGAAAGCAAGTAGACAATGGTTCATTCATAAAAATAATTGGTCAAATTGCCATTTTTTACATAATTTAACCTAGTCATTTTAACGATTATTCACATTTTAACGAATTGCTATGTCTAAGAGAAAATCAGATAACTCTAGAAGAGATTTTATTAGAAACGCCTCGTTGGCGATGGGCGGATTTTATATCTTGCCAAGACACGTACTGGGTGGAAAGGGATTCACTGCACCAAGTGATAAATTACAAATTGCCGGTATTGGAGCTGGCGGTAAAGGAGAAAGCGATTTGTTCTCGTTTTATCAAAGTGGAAAAGCGGACATTGCTTTTTTATGTGATGTAGACGATCGTCAATCAGTTGCAAGTAGAAAGCGTTATCCAAAAGCAAAATATTATAAAGATTACAGAGAGATGTTAGATAAAGAACACATGCATATAGATGCAGTGTCTGTATCTACTCCAGATCATATGCACGGTGTGCAAGCTATGGCTGCAATGCAATTAAAAAAGCATGTGTATGTTCAAAAGCCCATCGCACATGATATCTACGAAGCAAGAATCATGACGCAAACAGCTAAAGCAAATAACTTAGTTACACAAATGGGTAACCAAGGATCATCAGGTGATGGGGTGCGTATGTTACAAGATTGGTATAATGCAGGATTAATCGGAGATGTTCATACTATTTATTGTTATACAGACAGACCAGTATGGCCACAAGGTGTAATTAGACCTACAACTTCAGCTGCAATACCAGCAGAATTAGATTTTAACTTATGGTTAGGTACTGCTCCACAAAAAGATTATTTCGAAGGTTTGTTACCATTTAACTGGAGAGGATGGTGGGATTACGGTACCGGCGCTTTAGGAGATATGGCATGTCATATTATGGCACCAGCATTTGCAGTGTTAGGATTAGGATATCCAGTAGCTGCAGAATGTAGTGTAGCAACAAGATACACTGCTCCTTGGCAAAGAGTGTACTCACCAGATAGCCCACCAGCAGCATCACATATCATTTTAACTTTCAAAGGTCAAAATGGTAAGCCAGATGTGAAATTGCATTGGATGGATGGTGGTATTCAACCAGAAAGACCAGCAGAATTAGGACCTAATGAAGTAATGGGTGATGGAGGAAATGGTGTGATCTTCGAAGGAACTAAAGGAAAAATGATGGCAGGTACCTATGGTGTAAATCCACAATTATTGCCAACCAATTTAACAAAAACTACTAAAGTACCTGAAACCGTAGAGCGTGTGAAAGGTGGAGAAAGTGGACACTACGCTGCATGGGTAGAAGCATGTATCGCAGGACCAGGTAGCAAAGAGCATAAAATGTTAAGTTCTCATTTTGATATCGCAGGACCATTAACGGAGTCAGTTTTAATGGGCAACTTAGCAATTAGAAGTTATGATTATAAGGGTAACGATAAGAAAGGATTAACAACTTACCCTGGTAGAAATATTCAATTATTATGGGATGGACCAAATATGAAGATTACCAATTTTGATCCAGCTAATCAATTTGTAAAGAGAACTTACAGAGATGGTTGGACACTAGGCGTATAATCATCATACCCATAGATAAAAATAATCCCTCTCGATTTTCGGGAGGGATTATTTTTTACCTTCAGTTACTGAATAGAAAAGCAAACAACATGAATAATTGGAAAGATCAATTCTTACTAGATCCTAGTATTACTTTTTTAAACTTTGGTTCTTTTGGTGCAACACCAAAACCTGTCTTTGAAAAATACCAGCAGTGGCAAAGAGTATTAGAAGCAGAGCCAGTGCAGTTTATAGCATTTGATGGATATCAATATTTAGCTACATCAAGGGAAGCATTGGCTAAATTTTTACACTGTACAGATAAAGATGATATAGTATTTGTAACCAACCCAAGTTTTGCCGTAAACTTGGTGGCGAAAAATTTTCCCTTGGAAAAAGGAGATGAAATTTTAGCGACCAATATTGAATATGGTGCCTGTGATAGAACTTGGGAATATTATTGCAATAAAGCAGGAGCAAAATATGTTAGACAACCCATAAGTCTTCCAATAACTACCAAAGAAAAATTTATTGAAGATTTTTTTAAGGGAGTAACGCCTAAAACAAAAGCTATTTTCATTAGTCATATCACTTCTGCAACAGCACTGATCTTTCCAGTAAAAGAAATTTGTGCCATTGCAAAACAAAAAGGATTAATCACTTTTGTGGATGGCGCACATGGACCAGCACAGGTAGAAGTGAATTTAGATGAATTAGAAGCTGATTTTTATACAGGTGCTTGTCATAAATGGATGATGGCCCCAAAGGGATGTAGCTTTTTATACGCGCATAAAAAAGTGCAACATATCTGTGACCCCTTGGTGGTTAGTTGGGGCTATAAGGCTTTGAAACCCTCCCACTCTAGTTTTTTAGATTATCATCAAATGATTGGTACGAGAGATTTTTCTGCTTTCTTATGTGTAGAAGAGTGTATAGCATTTATGGAAAAGCATGATTGGAAGAATATGGCAAAGACCTGTCACCAATTAGTATTAAAAAATGCTACTAGATTTTTTGAACTACTTGGATCTACACCCATTAGTCCTTTAACATCAGAATGGATTGGACAA
This sequence comes from Chitinophagaceae bacterium, assembly GCA_017856545.1. Classification (GTDB taxonomy): domain Bacteria; phylum Bacteroidota; class Bacteroidia; order Chitinophagales; family Chitinophagaceae; genus Sediminibacterium. The sequence goes on along the minus strand of JAFMEV010000022.1, from coordinate 8,222 downwards.
ATGGTAAGCATTCCTATAAAAACCAAAGAGCCCGAGCAATTACAAAGAAAATTATTTACAGATTATAAAATTGAGATCCCTGTGATGCGTCAAGATGCAGATGTTTACCTACGTTATTCCATCAACGCATTTAATAGTGAAGCACAATTAGATACATTGTATAATGCATTGGTAGAAATTAAAAAAGAAGGAGTATTGCTATAAAAAAATGAGTCCCCTTTGGGAGACTCAGTTTTAGAAAGTCTCTTGTTAAGAGACTCACTCTACATATTTCAAAAGGAGTCTCCGAAGTGACTCCTTTTTATTTACCAGTTCAATGTACTTACATAAGCAGCATCTGCTTTTGCAGCATCTAATTCATTGGTGCCAGTATAAGCTTCTTGTTCAACAATAAAGTATTGTACGCCTAATTTGCTTACCTGTGGTAATAAAGATTTGTAATCAATTGTTCCCTTACCAATTACGCAAGATTCGTGTTCGTTCTTAGGTAATTTCACTAAATCTTTCACATGCACCAATTTAAAGCGATTAGGATATTTCTTCATGTAGGCAATTGGATCAACTCCTGCAGCAACGGTCCAATACATATCCATTTCAAAATCTACTGTCGCGGGATTGCTTCTTTCTATCATTAAATCCTGAGGTAAAATACCCTCTAAAGGTTTAAAAGAATAATCATGATTATGATATGCAAAACGTATACCATTCTTTTTAGCGATTTCACCACAAGTATTGAATTGATCTGCTAATTTTTTATACTTATCCAATGAATCTTGAGGACCCACCCAAGGACAAATTAAATATTTCATACCAATCTCTCCCGCTTCTGCAGCTTTGCGTTCAAAATCTTTTACATGATCACAATGAGCAGATACTATCTTCATACCCAAATCGTCCATGGTTTTTTTGAATTCAGTATTCTTCATGCCCCAGAAAATTCCTTTCTCTCCTTCGAAACTTTCTATTTGTTTATAACCACTCGCAGACAAATGTTTTAAAACAGCTAATGGATTTTTAGCCAAAGCTTCTTTCACTGTCCATAATTGAATGCCAAATGGCTTTCCAGCTGGAGTCATTGCAAATAAGTCCTTTTTAAAAGGAATGCTCATTGCTAAGCCAGCTAGTGCAGTATTGCGTAAAAAATCTCTTCTTGAATTTTGCATAAAATGAATTTATAAAATTATGAAGTAGCCCATGCTTTTTCTCCTTTCGTATAAGGAACAGAACCTTCAAACTTACCAGGTACCGCAACATAACGTAATGCTTTAGTAGCACCTACTTCAGAAGTAAAGAATCCTGTTAAAGTCAATTCTTTCATCATTGTAAAATAATGCTTAGGCTCTTCTGGCTTTTTAGCGGCCTGATGTGCTTTAGCTTCTTTATCTAATGTTACTAATAAATCGTGGCGTTGCTTGGCATCACTATCCATAAATGATTTACCATTTGCTTTTGTGGATGCTTCATCTAATTTTTTCATTCCATCCATAAAAATGGTTTGGTCTTTAGCTTCGTAACAATCTGTTACCATTACTTTCATAAACTCACCTACTTTGGCTTCTTTAGCTCCAGGTGTATTGGTTGCTGGCAAAATAGTTTCAGCAACTTCATCTAAGAAAGAAATATCTGCAGCAGAAAAACTAATTCCAGTGCTAGCTGTTTTACAACCAGATAAAAAAGCTTCTGCACCCAATACAGTTCCACCCATAATGATGGCAACTCTTGATAAGGCTTCTCTTCTATTCATCATAACAATATTATTTAAATCGTTTAAAATTATAAATTACCTTTTTTCAATTCACTAACTGCAAATTCAGCAGCACGTGCAGTGAATGCCATATAAGTTAAAGAAGGGTTCACACAAGAAGCACTTGTCATGAAAGCTCCATCAGTTACAAATACGTTAGGTGCATCCCATACTTGGTTGTTGCCATTCAATACAGATGTTTTAGGATCCTTACCCATTCTAGCTGTACCCATTTCATGAATACCTCTACCTGGAGTACCATCACCATCATGTGTTTGAACACCTTTCACGCCAGCTTTTTCTAAAATCTCTTGCGCATCAGCCAAGATATCTTTACGCATTTTTTTCTCGTTGTCTTTTAATTCACAATCAATATTCAATACGTTTAATCCCCACTTATCTTTTACATTTTTATCTAGTGTTACTTTATTGGTTTCATCAGGCAACATCTCACCAAATCCTCCCATACCCACTGTCCAGATACCTGGTTCAGTCATAGCATCTTTGAATTCACCACCAATGCTAAATTCAGCCACATCGTGTCTCCATCCTTGACGACTACCAGAACCTTGATAACCAAATCCACGTAAATAATCACGCTTGTCGTTACCAACATTTCTGAAACGAGGAATGTAGAAACCATTAGCTCTTCTACCAAAAGTATATTTGTCTTCGTAACCTTCTACATAACCACCAGCGCCAATTCCTAAGTGGTGATCCATTAAGTATTTACCCAATGCATTAGAACTACTTCCCAATCCACCTTCCCAAACATCTGTTGCAGAGTTCATTAAGATCCAAGTACTATTTAAAGTAGAAGCGTTTAAGAAAATAATTTTTGCTTTGTACTCAATGGTTTTATTGGTTTCAGCATCTAAAACCATTACACCTGTTGCACGTTTTTTATCTTTATCGTACAATACCTCTTTCACAATACTAAAAGGTCTTAAAGTTAAATTACCAGTAGCCATTGCAGCAGGTAAAGTAGAAGATTGTGTGCTGAAATAACCACCAAATGGACAACCTAACCAACATTTATTTCTAAACTGACAACCAGGTCTTCCTTCATGAGGTACCGTAATATTTGCAGTACGACCAATAATTAAATGACGTTCTCCTTTGAACGCTTCTTTAATTCTAGCAGCTACATCTTTTTCTACACAGGTTAAATCCATCGGAGGTAAAAATTGACCATCCGGTAAAACATCTAAACCATCTCTATTACCAGAAATGCCTGCAAACTTTTCTACATAATCATACCAAGGTGCAATTTCTTTATAACGCACTGGCCAATCAACACCTACTCCGTCTTTTGCATTGGCTTCAAAATCTAAATCAGACCAACGATAAGATTGTCTACCCCACATTAAAGAACGACCACCTACATGGTATCCTCTAAACCAATCAAATCTTTTCGTTTCAACATAAGGAGAATCTTTATCTACTGCCCAATAATCTAAATTGGTTTCGTTCAAAGGATAATCACGCTTCAATACAGGATACTCTTCGATCATCTTCTGCGTTCTTCCACCTCTGTGCGGAAAATCCCAAGCTTCTTTATTGGCATTTACATAGTCTTTGATGTGTTCGATATTTCTACCACGCTCCAACATCAAAACTTTTAATCCTTTTTGAGTTAACTCTTTAGCAGCCCATCCACCGCTAATTCCAGAGCCTACTACGATTGCGTCATACTGTTGATCAGCCATTGTTTAAAATTTGAATTGTTATACTAAAAAAATAAAATTTAAATATCACAAATTTGGATGGCTTTCTTCAAAGAAGCCATTGCATCTTTATCTTTTGGAATAAATTCTTGTGCTACATAACCCTTGTAACCAGTTGCAGCTATAGCGCGCATGATCGCAGGATAATATAATTCTTGGCGTTCATCAATTTCATGTCTACCAGGCACACCCGCAGTGTGATAGTGACCAAAGTATTGATGATTGTCTTGAATAGAACGAATAATATCTCCTTCGTCAATTTGCATATGATAAATATCAAACAAGATTTTAAAATTAGGAGAGCCTAAACGCTTGCATAATTCAATACCCCAAGCAGATTTATCACCCATATAATCTTTATGATCAATTTTAGAATTGAATAATTCAATTTGTATAATCACACCATGCTTTTCTGCTAATGGCATAATTTGTTTTAATCCTTCCACACAGTTTTGTAAACCTGTTTCATCATCCATACCGTTTCTGTTTCCCGCGAAACAAATTAAGTTTGTATAGCCTGCAGCAGCCACCAATGGAATGGCTTCTAGATAATCTTTGATTAACCAAGCGTGGTTGGCTTTATCGTTCCATCCTTTTGTTAAACTTGTTTCACCAGCAGTATAACACATGGAGCAATGCAAGCCATGTTTTTTGGCAATAGGCCATTCGTCAGGCTTCAATAAATCAATCGCGCCAAAGCCAATTTTTTTGACTTCCAAACACATTTGTTCCAAACTCAAATTACCATAACACCAATAACAAACAGAGTGATTGATATTTCCTTTTAAAGAAAGTGGATCACTGTTGTTATTTTCTGAAGCTGCTAATAATGGAGTGGGTAAACTCACTCCTGCAGCAAGGGCAGCAGAACCTGTTAAAACCTGCTTAATGAGCTTACGTCGGTTAACTTGATTTGGCATAGCGAAGCAACTTTGTTAGAGTCTATAAATGTAAAAATTTATTTGCAATCTTTTATAATATTTTCTACCAAAAAAGGCAGTTTTTGCGAAATAATAAGGAAATTGCTATAGTGTATATAATAAAGTGTTATTATGACACAATGAAAAACGATTGTACAGCAAAAAACATGAACCAATGAATAGAAAATTACGCATGGGTATGGTGGGTGGAGGAAAGGATGCCTTCATCGGAGCCATCCACAGATTAGCTGCTAACATGGACGGCTTAATCGAGTTAAGTTGTGGTGCATTGAGTATTAACCCAGAAATAGCCATGGCTTCAGGAGAAGCATTGTTTCTTCCAAAAGATAGAACCTACACCACTTTCGAAGAAATGATTAAAGCAGAAGCAGCTTTACCAGCTGACAAGCGTATGGATTTTGTAACCATTGTAACACCCAATTTTGCACATTTTGCGCCAGCAAAAATGGCATTAGAACATGGCTTTCATGTGGTGATTGAAAAGCCAATCACTTTCTCACTAGAAGAAGCAAAAGAATTAAAACAAATTTTAGATAAAACAGGCTTAACGCTATGTTTAACGCATACTTATTCTGGTTATCCTTTGGTAAAACAAATCAAAGCAATGATCAAAGATGGTCAATTAGGAAAAATAAGAAAGGTATGGGTGGAGTATCCTCAAGGATGGTTGAGCAAGCTTTCTGAAAGAGAAGGAAACGCTCAAGCAGCTTGGAGAACCGATCCAAAAAAATCTGGAAAGAGCTCTGTAATGGGCGATATTGGTACACATGCCGCACATTTAGCAGAATATGTAACCGGATCTAAGATTACAGCTATTTGTGCTGAATTAAATACAATGGTAGAAGGCCGTGTATTAGATGATGATGGTGCAGTGATGTTGAAATTTGACAATGGTGCTAAAGGAGTATTAATGGCATCTCAAGTAGCTGCTGGAGAAGAGAACGGCATCAGAATAAGAGTGTATGGAGAGCATGGTGGTGTAGAATGGTATCAACATGAGCCAAACACCTTACTAGTAAAATGGTTGGATAAGCCAACACAGATTTATAGAGCAGGTGGAAACAACGGACATTATTTATCTCCAATGGCTATCCATAATTGTCGCACTCCAGCAGGACATCCAGAAGGATACTTAGAAGCATTCGCTAATATCTATCGCAACTTCGCATTAACATTAGGATGCAAGATGGATGGCAAAACGCCTACTGCCGAAATGTTGGATTTTCCAGGCATTGAAGATGGATTAAGAGGCATGGCCTTTATTGATAATGTAGTAGCTTCTTCTCAATCAGATAAGAAGTGGACACCTTATGTAATTTAATAGCGAGATAAAAAAATAACAATGACAACAGTAAAAGGACCCGCTATATTTTTAGCACAGTTTATGGGAGATGTGGCACCTTTCAATACATTGGAAAGTATTTGTAAATGGGCGGCATCATTGGGTTTCAAAGGAGTGCAAATTCCAAGTTGGGATGCAAGATGTATTGATTTACAAAAAGCTGCAGAAAGTAAAACCTATGCAGATGAAATAAAAGGGATTGTAAATAGTGCTGGTTTAGAGATCACAGAATTGTCAACACATTTACAAGGACAATTGGTAGCAGTGCACCCAGCATACGATGCACAGTTTGATGGATTTGCGCCAGCAGAAGTTCGTGGCAATGCTAAAGCAAGAACAGCATGGGCAGTGCAACAATTAAAATATGCAGCGAAAGCTTCACAAAACTTAGGACTAAATGCGCATGCAACATTTAGTGGATCATTATTATGGCATACCGTATATCCTTGGCCACAAAGACCTGCAGGATTAGTAGAAACAGGATTTACAGAATTAGCAAAAAGATGGATGCCTATATTGAATGAGTTTGATCAACATGGTGTAGACTTATGTTATGAAATACATCCTGGTGAAGATTTACATGATGGCGTTTCTTACGAAATGTTTTTAGACAAAGTCAATCAACATAAGAGAGCTTGTTTATTATATGACCCATCCCACTTTGTGTTACAGTGCATGGATTATTTGGGCTATATAGATGCATTTCATGAGCGTATCAAAATGTTTCATGTGAAAGATGCAGAATTCAATCCATCTGCAAAACAAGGTGTATATGGTGGATACCAAAACTGGATAGATCGTGCTGGAAGATTTAGATCTTTAGGCGATGGACAAGTTGATTTCAAAAGCATTTTCAGCAAACTAGCAGCCTACGATTACAAAGGATGGGCAGTGATGGAATGGGAATGTTGTTTAAAACATCCAGAAGTAGGCGCAGCAGAAGGAGCAGTGTTTATTCAAAACAATATTATCAAAGTAACAGAAAAAGCATTTGATGATTTTGCTAGCACTGGATCTGATGAAGCATTCAATAAAAAAATATTAGGTATTTAATAAATTAAAAAACAATGATTATGAAAAAGGTTTTAGGTACAATGGCTGCAGTAATATTTTTAGCAGCATGTGGTGGATCAGACACAAAGAAAACAGAAGAAACAGCAGCAGCTCCTGCAGCAACTGCAAGCAACGATTTATCTTCTAACCCAGATTATACAAAAGGTTTAGCGTTAGTAGCCGGCAGCGACTGTTTAACATGTCATAAAACTTCAGAAAAAAATATTGGACCAGCATACAAAGAAGTTGCTGCAAAATATGAGAACACAGAAGAGAATGTGAAAATGTTAGCAGAAAAAGTAATCAAAGGCGGAAGTGGCGTATGGGGTGCAGTTCCAATGACACCACATCCACAAATTAGCCAAGAAGATGCAGAGGCGATGATTAAGTATATAATGTTATTAAAAAAATAGTAATTTAGTTACACACAAAAAACAACATCATGCAAAAACGATTGCTTGCTCTAGTATTATTATTTGCTTTTACGCAAATCAATGCACAAAAGAAAGAATGGATTTCTTTATTTGACGGAAAAACAACTTCTGGTTGGCATACTTACGGAAAAGATGCTGTAGGGGAAGCTTGGAAAGTAATAGATGGTGCTTTAATGTTAGATCCTACTAACAAACAAGGATGGCAAATTAAAGGTGGTGGTGATATCGTAACAAATGAAAGCTATGGTGATTTTCATTTGCAATTAGAATGGAAAATTTCAAAAAAAGGAAATAGTGGCATTATCTTTTTTGTACAAGACGAACCAAAAAAGTATAACTACATCTGGTACACAGGACCTGAAATGCAAGTGCTAGACAATGATGGCCATGCTGATGCAAAAATCAATAAGCATAGAGCTGGAAATTTATACGATTTAGTTGCAGGTGTAGAAGGTGCAGTAAAGCCTGTGGGTGAATGGAATTTAGTAGATATCATTAATGAAAAAGGAACATTGACTTTAAAGTTAAATGGTGTTACTACAGTGACAACTACTTTGGGTGATGATGCTTGGAAAAATTTAATCAAGAACAGTAAGTTCTCAAAAGGCGAATCACCAGATTTCGGAAAAGTATTCACTGGACATATTGGATTACAAGATCACGGAGATCAAGTATGGTATAGAAATATCCGTATTCAAAGATTATAATTTACATGACTGTAGATCATGAATCATTCATGCGTCAGGCCCTCGTGCAAGCACAGAGGGCCTTTGACGTTGATGAAGTACCGGTGGGAGCAGTAGTGGTGATGCACGGAAAGATTATTGCCAAAGCATACAACCAAGTGCAATTATTAAAAGATGTTACCGCACACGCAGAAATTTTAGCCATCACCAGTGCCTGCGAACAATTACAAGAAAAGTATTTAACAGAAGCCACATTGTATGTCACACTAGAACCCTGTTTAATGTGTGCAGGGGC